>NZ_JAMYMF010000045.1:0-49076 GCF_040318415.1 Mesorhizobium sp. M1163
CACCACCGTGCCATGGCCGCTCGCCCTTCAGAGCAAGCGCCGTTCTCTCTCCAAAACTTTTTGCAGAACCTTCAGGACACTATCGGTGATGAATCTGTCGCGGGGTGCTTCCTGTCAGGCGTCGGCTCTCGCGAACAAGATGCGCCTGGTCGGAATAGCCCGCCTCGGCTGCCAGGATGGCCGTAGCGCTGTTCGATTGGTTCGAAAGCCGCAGAAAGCGCTGGTAGCGGAGGATACGTTCAAGCGTCTTGGGGCCATAGCCGAAGCTCTCGTTGAAGCGCCGGCGCAACGTCCTTTCGCTCATTTCGAGGGCGCGCATCAACCAAGGGACGAGAGGCGCGTCGGGTGGCGGACCGCGCTCGATCAAGCGATATGCCGCCTGCATGGGAACGTCTGGGGCGTCGGAGGCCATCTCCTCGGCGACGACCTGTTGGAGCGAGCAGGCCAGATCTTCGAGATTGTCGCTGGCGCGCACGCGGCTGGCGAGGCGCCGGGCTCGCGCTCCCCACAAAACGTCGAGCGACAGCCGCTGACCGACCAGCTCGATTTGCGGCACGCCGAGCCATGCCGCCGCCGCGGC
Source organism: Mesorhizobium sp. M1163 (assembly GCF_040318415.1). Lineage (NCBI taxonomy): Bacteria > Pseudomonadati > Pseudomonadota > Alphaproteobacteria > Hyphomicrobiales > Phyllobacteriaceae > Mesorhizobium > Mesorhizobium sp. M1163. The sequence continues at coordinate 581 of NZ_JAMYMF010000045.1, forward strand.
AGGATGGAAGCGCAAGCCGATCACGACCTCGTCCGCCGCTAGAACCTCGGTCTGCGGCTCCTTGTCAGGTCCGGCAATTCGGAAGCTGCCTCCGATCCATTGCAGATCGATCGTTGCGTCGGGCATGACGGCGATTGGCGGTGAGCCCGCCGGGTCCATTCGATGCACCCACACCGAAGCGAAGGTCGCGCGAAGCCGCGCCGACACTGGACGTTGCTGAAATGTGCCCGTTGCCTGCGCTGGGACGGGATCGCTCATCTCGCTCCCCTTCGGATTAGCGGCGGTGAACCTACGGCGCAGCGGCTGCGCCCGGCCGTCGCTCGAGACAACAATCTGCACGACCGACAACGTCTGCCAATCGAGAACGGTTGCAAGAATCGGTTGTTTTCATCCGGCCGGAACGAAGAGGGCAGATGAGGGGTGATGTCACGTGCATCGCCATCGGCAGCGCCGTTTGCTGCTCATACGTCGATGGCCGTTTTGTTCAATCCGGCAAGCGAGATGCGTGCTTATCTTTCGGCGTCGTACATCACACGAGAGGTATGCGTCATGAGCAACAACAACGACCAACGGATCGACTACGTCGAATTCAACGTGAAAGACATTCAGCGGTCACGCGACTTCTACGGAAAGGCATTCGGCTGGACCTTCACCGACTACGGCCCGCAATATTGCGAGTTCAACGACGGGCGCTTGTCAGGTGGCTTCGCCGCTGGCCCAGCGAGATCGGGAGGAGGCCCGCTCGTCATTCTCTATGCCGATGATCTGCCGGCAACGGTCAAGCGTGTCGAGCAAGCGGGAGGCAAGATCGTCAGGCCGATCTATGGCTTCCCCGGCGGCCGGCGCTTCCATTTCGCTGACCCGGATGGTTACGAGCTTGCGGTTTACACCGAAGACGGCAGCAAGGAATGATCGCGGTCCTCCACCACCTCGGACTGGTTTTGCTCGGCGGCGTCTTTATCTGGGCAGGCGCCGAGCATTTCCTCAGATTCCGGGCGATTGCAGCGTCCCTGGCCGAACGGGGCTTTCCTGCTCCCAAGCCTCTTCTCGCGGCCGGATCGGTGCTTGAGATCGGCGGCGGCTTTTGCCTCGCAACGGGCCTTGGTGGACCCTTTCCCGCCGCGGCCTTGGCCGTGTTCACCATTGCGGCGTCTTTCATGGCGCTCAACTTCTGGCGCTACAGCGGCGATGAACGCGAAGTGCTTCGTACCGGCTTCACCATCAATGTTGCCGTCTTGGGCGGGTTGATTGTCGCCGCGACCACTAGCCTGTGATCATCGTTTCGAGGCGGCGGCTTCGTCTTCACCTGCCACTGCTCGTTGGTGATCCGGTGTCTTTGCAACTCGCCTTATCGTTGCCAGAAGGGCAGCTTGGCGATCTCTTCCTCGGCCTGCCTTTTCGTCAGGCCGATATCGTCGATCAGATGGGGATTGGTCTCCGCCAATCGCTTGAGGTCCCAGCGAAAGCGTGTCTGCTCGCGCCAGGTCGCGACAATGCTTTGCAGCGTCGCCAGGCTGTGGTGCCGACGCGACACTTCCGCCAGCCGAGCTGCCTTATGCTGGCCCGAGGCAAAGGTAGGAATATCGATCATGGCAAACCTCCATATGGTTTGAGGTCCAATACGATTTGGGAGGACCCTCGACCTGAAAGAGGAGGAATTCTGCAGGATACGAACAGCGCCGTAATTAAGCTCTCCCAAATAGTTCTCAAAACTTCCAAACGGGCTATAGATGCGCCGTATGCAGGGATCGCGCTTTGCCTTTGGACCGTTCGCGCTTGATCCGGGCGCGGGAACGCTCCTCCGGAACGGTGTCCCCGTTGCCGTTGGCTACCGCGGGCTAAAGCTGCTTGCGGCGCTCGTCGGACGGTCCGGCGAAATCCTGAGCAAGGCTGAGTTGATGGACGCGGCGTGGCCGGGCACCGCCGTCGAGGAGGGCAACCTTACCGTCCAGATAGCGCTGCTGCGGAAGCTGCTTGGTCCGGCCGCCGACGGCGGTGAATGGATCGTCACGGTTCCGCGCATCGGCTACCGCTTCACGGGCGCCGTCGAACAGCTCGGCGGCGCGAAGCGAAAACCTTTGCCACTGCCCGGCAAACCATCGATAGCCGTGCTGCCCTTCGTTAATGTCAGCAACGATCCCGAGCAGGAATCCTTCGCCGATGGGTTGACCGAAGACCTGATCACGGACCTGTCGAGAATCTCCGGCCTGTTCGTCATCGCACGCAACTCGGCCTTTGCCTACAAAGGAAAGGCGATGGACGTGCGCGGGATCGCTGGGGAACTTGGCGTGCGCTACCTGCTGGAGGGAAGCGCAAGACGCGCCGCCGGGCAGGTGCGCATCAATGCACAACTGGTCGACGCGGCGAGTGGCGATCATCTATGGGCGGAACGCTTCGATCGCAGCCTGGAAGATATTTTTGCCGTTCAGGACGAGGTCACCGGCAAGATCGTCGAGGCGCTGCTCGGCCGGCTACGCGCACCACCGCCGCGCAATCGGCCCAAAAATCTCGAGGCCTACGATCTGTGTGTGCGCGCGCGCAAGCTGATGGATGATTCGCCGCAGACGGCGCGGGAAGCGCATCTGATGCTCACCCGCGCGGTTTCGCTCGATCCGGAATATGCCGAGGCCTATCGCTGGCTTGCCATGAACCACTGGATGGGATGGGTGCATTCCGGCGGACCAACCGAAACGTCCCGTAGCGTTGCTTTGGAGCTGGCGCGCAAAGCCGTGGCGATCGATCCCAACGATGCCGGCTGCCGCTGGGTCTTGGCTTACCTGCTTGCCTATGAGCGCAGCTTCGCCGAGGCGGATGCGGAATTCGCCAAGGCCATCGAGCTCGACCCGAACGAGGCCGATGCCTGGGCGGCACTGTCCGATATCGCGATCTTGGCGGGGCAGGTCGAGGAGGGCCTTGAGCACATCCGCAAGGCCTTCCGGCTGAACCCGTTTCCGGCAAGTTGGTATTATCTGACGCTCGGGCAGGCGCAATACGCGGCCCGCGAATACGAGGCTGCTGTCGAGACACTGCGCAGGGACGAGACTTATCGTACAAGCTCACGCCGTTTCCTGGCGGCAAGCCTTGCCCAACTCGGCCGGCTCCACGAGGCGCGTGCGGAGGTCGAACTGTTCCTCGTCGGCAACCCGCATTTCACAATCCGCCACTGGGCGACAACGGAGCCACTCCGCGACGCTGCGACGCTTGAGCATTTCGTTGGCGGCTTCCGCAAGGCCGGCCTTCCGGAGTGACGCGCCGGCGCCGTCGCACCGTTCGTGCGACTTATTCCTCAAAGCGACCCGTGGCGTCACGATCGCGCTCGTATCGTCTCGTGAGCGGAAACGGCGGCAACCAGGACTCGCGTCGGATGATCCAGCTTTCGTAGGTTGGCATCAGTTGGTCAGGCGCATCCAGGGATCCCAGGTTCACTTCGATTTCGTCGGAGGTGCGTCCGAAAATCGACGAGCCGCAGCGCGGACAGAAAAACCGCCCGGCATAGTCGCGTGTTTCGCCGTCGATCGTCACCGCATCCTCAGGAAATATCGCGGAAGCGTGAAAAAGGGCGCCATGATGCTTGCGGCAGTCGAGACAGTGACAAAGGCCGACCCGGTATGGGCGCCCCGACGCGACAATTCGGACGTTGCCACACAGGCAACCGCCGGTGAATCGGTCCATGCTGCGTCTCCTCCAAAATCAAGCGGCCGGAATGGTTACAACGACCGGCACTGTTGTTGCAATCGCCGCGCCGCGGGCGGGGACACGTCGTTCTTCCGTGGCGATGACATTGCAGCCGCCTCTCTATGCCTTACGCGAGCTTGCCGCCGAAAATAGGCTTTGGTTTGTCATATGGAACGAAACGGCGCGTTCCATTGAGCCGCCAACTCGGCGGCCGAGGCGATCTTGACGCCGCAGTCGGCGAGTATGCGTGCGACCGTCGCTACCGGTTCGGCGTTGGACGAAGCTATTCTGCCGTCCGGAAGGAAGAGATTGTTTTCGAAGCCGACCCGGATATGGCCGCCAAGCAACGCGGCGGCGATCACGCACGCCGCTTCGTTGCGGCCGAAGGCGCAGACGCTCCAATGGTCGAAGCGCGGCGTGTTCGCCGCGAGGAATGGCAGGAGATCGGCAGGAACGGACGTCTGTCCCGGCGTGTAGCGGCCCAGCACGTAGAGAACCGGTATGCTTGCCCAGGGGATCAGTCCGCGCTGCTGCATGTCCGAAAGCCTGACGGCCTCCTCGGGCGAATAGAGGATGATCTGCGGCGCTACTCCCTCGGTGCGCAGCCAGGCCATGAAGCGCGCGAATGCGAGCTCCGATCCAGCATCAGGAACGATTTCGCGAAGCGCCAGGGAGACAGCTTGCGGCTTCACATCTTGTACGACGGCCATCTGCTGGGCCGGCGAATAGATACCGAGTGCTTCGGAAGTGATCTGAACTACCAAGCGGTCGCCGGCGGCACCGCGGATGGCGGCGATCGCCTGGCGGTAGGCGTCGGCGTCGAGCAGATGATTGCCGCTTCTGTCGCGGACATGGACGTGGATCATAGCCGCACCGGCATCGGCGCATTCCGCGGCCGTCCGCGCAAGTTCGGCTGGTGTCAGCGGAATCGCCGGATGGTCGGCCTTGCTGCGACGTCCCCCGTTCGGCGCGACAGCTATGGCGACGCGATCGAGACCATGGGCCGGCTTCATGGAGACGCTCTGTGAGTGACAAGATTCATATGAATCAATCTTTGACCACACTGAAACAGACGTTGCAATCGCTGGTCTGGCGAGCTAGCAATATCCATGGATCAGGGAGAGCTTGCTGGACAGATCGTCAGTGCCTTCGACGGCATGTCGGCGCAGCTTCGGTCCGCCGCGCGCTATGTCCTTGATAAGCCGTATGATGTCGCGTTGTTGTCCATGCGGGAGCAGGCCCGGCACGCGGGAGTGCAGCCGGCCACGATGACGCGGCTGGCCCAGCATCTCGGCCTTGATGGCTACGAGACCGTACGCGATATCTACGCCGCCGCGATCCGGGACGGCGAAATCGGTTTTGCCGGCAAGGCGGGCCTCCAGGTGGCCAGCCAAAAGCTCAAGGGCGACCACGCGCTGGCGGCCGATATTCTGGATTCGATTTCCAGCCAGCTTGCCCATCTTGCCGAAAGCAGGTCGATCGACCGTCTGGTCGGCACGGCCAGGGCGCTGAGTTCGGCAAGGCGTGTCTATTGCCTCGGCCTGCGCTCGAGCCACGCAGTGGCCTGGCATCTGCATTACATCCTGTCGCTGATCGGCGAGAAGTCGGTGCTGCTGCACGGCATCGGCGGAACCGACGGCGACGCTCTGGCCCACGCGACCAAGGACGACGTGCTTGTCGCCGCCAGCGTCCTGCCCTACACGCGCTTCACCATCGAGCTTGTCGAGTATGCTGCCGGCCGCGGCGTACCGGTCATTGCGATCACCGACAGCGGGGTAGCGCCCTTGGCGCTGCTTGCCGATCACCTGGTCATCGTGCCGACGGGCAGCCCGTCCTTTTTCCACACCATGACGCCAGCTTTCATCGTTGCGGAGGTCCTCGGTGCTCTTGTCGCAGGGCAGGCAGGCGAGGGCGCTGTTGAGTCGCTGCGACGTTTCGATGAGCAGGGCGCCGCCCTCAAGACCCATCTCAACCAACGTCCGCCGAAGAAAATGCCCATGAGGGACCGTCGATGACACACATTCTTCATCGAACCATCCACTCGACGCTGCCGATCGCCATTCGCGGCCAAGGCATCGAACTGTTCGATGCCGAGGGCAAGTCCTATATCGACGCGTCGGGCGGCGCCGCCGTGTCCTGTCTCGGCCACGGTCATCCCGACGTGATCGCTGCACTGCACACCCAGCTTGACCGCATCGCCTACGCTCACACCAGCTTCTTCACCACCGAGGTGGCGGAGCGCTTGGCAGATCGGCTGGTCGAGGACGCGCCGGAAGGGTTGGACCATGTCTATCTGGTCAGCGGCGGCTCGGAGGCGGTCGAGGCCGCGCTCAAGATGGCCAGGCAATATTTTGTCGAGAAAGGCGAACCGCAACGGCGCCATCTCATCGCACGCCGGCAGAGTTATCACGGCAATACGCTCGGTGCTCTCGCCACCGGCGGCAATGAATGGCGGCGCGCCCAATTCAGGCCGTTGCTGATCGAGACCCATCACATCGACCCCTGTTACGCCTATCGCTATCAAAAGCATGGCGAAAGCGACGAAGCCTATGCGGCGCGCGCCGCCCAGCAGCTCGAAGACAAGATCCTCGAACTCGGCCCGGACGAGGTCATCGCCTTTGTCGCCGAGCCGGTGGTGGGTGCCACACTCGGCGCCGTGCCGCCGGTTGCCGATTATTTCAAGCACATTCGCGCGATCTGCGACCGCTACGGCGTGCTGCTCATCCTCGACGAAGTGATGTGCGGCATGGGCCGTACCGGCACGCTGCATGCGTGCGAACAGGACGGCATCACTCCCGACCTGCTGACCGTCGCCAAGGGGCTCGGCGGCGGCTACCAGCCGATTGGCGCGGTGCTGCTTGGCAGGCATATCTTCGACGCCTTTGCCCAAGGCTCGGGCTTCTTCCAGCATGGGCATACCTATATGGGGCATCCAATGGCGGCCGCGGCCGGCCTTGCCGTGCAGGAGGTCATCCGACGTGACCGTCTGCTCGACAACGTCAGCGCAATGGGCGCGCAGTTGGACGAACGCCTGCACCAACGCTTCGATAACCACCATCACGTCGGCAACATTCGCGGGCGGGGTCTGTTTAGGGGAATCGAGCTGGTGGTTGATCGCGCCACCAAGGAGCCGTTCGACCAGAGGCTTGAACTCAACGCCCGCATCAAGCGCGAAGCAATGGCCCGCGGCCTGATGATTTACCCGATGGCCGGGACGATTGACGGTGTGCGCGGCGTTCATGTGCTTGTGGCGCCGCCTTTCATCATCTCCAAACAGGATATCGATCGGATCGTCGAACGGCTCGGTGAGGCGATCGACGCTGCGATCGCTTCAGCGGCCTGACCCGCACGACGCGGATCGCCTCAACCCAATTCCAACGCGTCATCGGCGACGGGCCGGGACAACCACCAGAGAGGTAGCAACCATGTATAGTTCGATGAAAACCCTGATCGGCGCGGCGGCCTGCATGCTGCTGGCGCTGCCATCCGTCGGAGCCGAGCAGCGCTTCGTCACGGTCGGCACCGGCGGGGTCACCGGCGTCTACTACGCTGTGGGCGGCGCCATTTGCCGACTGATGAACAAGGACCGGCAGAAAACCGGCATCCGATGCTCGACCGAGTCGACCGGCGGTTCCGTCTTCAACGTCAACTCCATCCAGACCGGCGACCTCGATTTCGGCTTGACTCAATCGGACGTCCAGTACCAGGCCTATGAGGGGACTGGAAATTTCGACGGCAAGCCGTTCAAGGATCTGCGGGCCGTGTTCTCCGTCCATCCCGAGCCGTTTACCGTGCTGGCGCGGCCGGACGCCGGTGTCACCAAATTCGAGGACTTCAAAGGCAAACGCTTCAACGTCGGCAATCCCGGATCAGGCACCCGCTCGTCGATGGAGGAATTGCTCAAGCAGATTGGCTGGACGCTAGACGATTTCTCGCTTGCCGCTGAGCTGAAGGCGGACGAGCAGGGCAGCGCGCTGTGCGACAACAAGATCGACGGTTTCTTCTACGGCGTCGGTCATCCTTCCGCCGCGATCCAGGATCCGACCACGGCCTGTGGCGCCAAACTCATCCCGCTGACCGGTCCGGCAGTGGACGCGCTGTTAGCAGCCCATCCCTACTTTTCGGTCGCCACCATCAAGGGCGGAATGTACGCCAACAATCCGGACGACGTGAAGACATTCGGCGTCCGCGCCACCGTCGTGGCGAACGCCAGCACGCCCGATGAGGTGGTCTACGAACTGGTGAAGTCGGTCTTCGAAAATTTCGACGATTTCAAGAAGCTGCATCCGGCCTTCGCCAATCTCGATCCCAAGGAGATGATCGAGACCGGTCTGTCGGCGCCGGTACATCCGGGCGCGGAGCGCTACTACAAGGAAAAGGGCTGGCTCTGAGGCCTCCGATGCGGGGCGCCCACGGGCGCCCCGCATCGCAAATAATTGTGGGGAACGATGACAGATCAAAGCCAGCGGGCGGCAGCGCCTGACCAACCCGCTATCGACATTGACAAGCTCAGCGAGATCGTCGCCGAAGCCGACACCGGTGGGCGCAAGCCGACCGGCCGCACCGCGAAGCTGATCCTCGGCGTATCGCTGGCATGGTCGCTGTTCCAGCTCTGGTATGCCTCGCCCCTTCCGTTCATGCTCAATTTTGGTGTCGTCAGCGACGGCATCGCCCGCTCCATCCATCTGGCCTTCGCCCTGTTTCTGGCGATGCTGACGTTTCCGGCCTTCAAGACCTCGTCGCGCAGCCGGGTGCCGCTGCCCGACTGGGTGCTAGGCATCGCCGGGGCGGCGTCCGCCCTCTATCTGTTGGTCTTTTACAGCGATATCGCCCATCGGCCGGGTCTTCCGACTACGGCTGACCTGGTCGTCTCGATCGCCGGCGTCCTCATCCTGCTCGAGGCCGCGCGTCGCGCCGTCGGGCCTGCTATCACCCTCATCGCGGCGATCATGCTGATCTATATCTTCGCCGGGCCTCACCTACCTGGCCTGCTCGGCCACAAGGGCGCGACGTTATCGCGCGCAGCCTCGCAGATGTGGCTGACGTCGGAGGGGGTCTTCGGTGTTGCCCTCGGTGTGTCCACCAATGTCGTCTTCATGTTCGTTCTGTTCGGAACATTGCTGGAGCGCGCCGGCGCCGGCGGCTTTTTCATCCAGCTTGCCTTCTCGCTGCTCGGCAAATACCGCGGCGGTCCGGCCAAGGCCGGTGTCGTGGCTTCCGGCCTGACCGGCATGATTTCTGGGTCGTCGATCGCCAATGTCGTGACCACCGGAACCTTCACCATCCCGCTGATGCGCCGGGTCGGATATTCTGCGGTGAAGGCGGGCGCCATCGAATGCGCGGCCGGCGTCAATGGTCAGCTGATGCCTCCGGTGATGGGCGCCGCCGCGTTCCTGATCGCGGAATATGTCGGCATCTCCTATGCCGAGGTGGTCAAGCATGCCTTCTACCCAGCGCTGCTGACCTACGGCTCGTTGTTCTACATCGTCGATATCGAGGCGATGAAGACGGGGATGAAGGGCCTGCCGTCACGCAGCGCGCACTCCGCATTTCAGGGTGCGCTGCGTGGGCTGATGGGCATATGCGGCTTCATCGTCCTCGCAGGGCTTGTCTATTACGGCATTGGCTGGACGAAGATCGTTTTCGGCGCGGCCGCGACCTGGATGATCAGTGCCGCGCTGATCGCCGTCTACATCGGCCTTGTCGCCTACCGTGCGCGCTATCCCGACCTGCCGCTGGAGGATCTGGAGGGCGAGATCGTAAGGATTCCGCATTTCGGCGAGACGGCGCGCACCGGCCTGCATTTTCTGCTGCCGGTGATCCTGCTGATCTGGTGCCTGATGGTGGAGGAGCTGTCGCCCGGCCTGTCGGCATTCTGGGGCGCTGTCGCCCTGATGGCGCTGATCGTGACGCAACGGCCGCTCACCGCCTTTTTCCGCAAGGACCGTGCGCTGGCACGGCATTGGCTTCGCGGTTTCGACGATCTGGTCGGTGGCCTGTCCGCCGCTGCACGGAACATGACGACGGTCGGCATTGCCACTGCGACGGCCGGCATCATCGTCGGCACGGTTCTGCTCACGGGCATCGGGCTGGTGATGACCGAGCTGGTCGAATTCATCTCGGGCGGCAGCTTCATCGTCATGCTCTTGTTCACCGCGGTGATCTGCATCATTCTCGGCATGGGCATGCCGACCACTGCAAGCTATGTCGTCGTCGCCACCTTGATGGCGCCGGTCATCGTCGATTTGGCGGCGCAGAACGATCTTGCCGTGCCGCTGGTCGCCGTCCATATGTTCGTTTTCTATTTCGGGCTGATGGCAGACGTGACGCCGCCAGTGGGGCTGGCGGCTTATGCTGCTGCGGCAATTTCCGGCGCCGATCCGGTGAAGACCGGGATTCAGGGTTTCAAATACGAGATCCGTACCGGCCTGCTGCCGTTCATCTTCATCTTCAACACCGGACTGCTGATGATCGATCTCGAAGGTCCGTTCGACCTCGTCGCGATGGTGGTGACGTCGACGCTGGCCATGGTCTCGTTTGTAGCAGCGACGCAGAATTGGATGCTCGTGCGCAACCGCTGGTACGAGACGATTGCGTTGCTGCTGGCCTGTTTCATCTTGTTCAGGCCGGGACTCTTGCTCGATCAGGTGAGCGAACCCTATCGGGCAGTGCCTGCCTCCGAACTCGGCCGTATCGTCGACGAGACAGCCGAGGGGGGCGCAGTTCGCTTGCGCCTGACGACACTGAACCTCAACGGCGATGAGATATCGAAGCTGGTGCGACTACAACTCGGGCCTGGAAATTCATCGGCCGAACGCCTGAAGGCCGCGGGCTTGGACGTCAGTGCGCTTGGCGATAACGTGACGGTCGGCGTGGTGCGACTGGGCAGCCAGGCGGCCAAATTCGGCCTGCAGCCGGGCGACGAAATCAATCAGGTGCTAGTCCCTGCGGAACGGCCGTCGCGCTATTGGTTCGCCATCCCGGCACTGCTGTTGCTCGGTCTCGTCGTCTGGGGTCAGAAGCGGCGAAGGCGGACGGTTGGTCTATAAGCGCCTTATGAGCGGAAGAGTCTTGGCCAGCATGTCGGTAACAAGAGAACCAAACGGCGCCCCGGAGCCGGCTACCGCGGAAAAGCGCACGACGACGCGCGACCGCCCCTTCGAACCCGTCGACTACGGGCTTTACGCGCTGACGGTCATCGCCTGGAGCGCATCGTGGTTCGCGATCGAACTTCAGGTCGGCAGCGGCGTATCGAACGAGGTCAATCTGGTCTGGCGCTTCGCCATCGCCACGCTGCTGATGTTTGCCTGGGCCGGTTTTTCCGGCGGGCGGCTCCGCTTTCCGATCACCGATCATCTGCGCTTTGCTGTGCTCGGCATCCTCATCTTCTCATCGAACTTCCTGTTTTTCTATTACGCCGCCGGCTATCTCGTCAGCGGATTGCTCTCGGTCGTCTTCTCGCTCGCCTCGGTCATCAACATGCTGCTCGGTGCCTTGGTCATCGGCGAGCGCCCGGCGCCGCGCATTCTCGCCGGCGGCGTTATTGGCTTCGCCGGCATAGCGCTGATGTTCTTTCCCGAAATTGCCGCGAACGGGCTTTCAGGCAGGACGTTGGTGGGCCTTCTGCTGTGCCTCTGTGGCACGCTGAGCTTCTGCGCCGGTAATCTCGTCTCCGTCGCAAACCAGCGCCGCGGCCTGCCGCTCGTTTCAACCAGCGCCTGGGGCATGCTCTACGGCACTCTGTGGTCGGCGTTCCTGGCCTTCCTGCTCGGTGAGCCGTTCGTGTTCGCGACGACCGCCTCTTATATCGGCTCGCTGGTCTTCCTCGCCGTCATATCGACGGTCATGGCTTTCGCCGCCTACCTGACGCTGCTCGGACGCATTGGCGGCGCCCGCGCCGGCTATGCGACCGTCATATTTCCCGTCTTTGCGCTTTTGATCTCCACGGCGCTGGAAGGCTATGCCTGGACCGCTTACGCGATCATCGGGCTCGTCCTCGTCGCCGCCGGGAACGTCCTGGTCATTCGCGGAGGACGGCGCTGACGCATGGAATGCCTGCCGAATGCCGCCGCCTTCCGGTGCGCGGGCCGCGGTTCTGTCGAGCTTGACTCTCTGCATGGTCTGTCTAAGCTTGCGGTCAATGGGTCAGACCAATGTACCAGGGGCGAGCCGGGGAGGGAACTAAACACGCATGCCGATCCAGGCCGTTGAACCACGCCGGCTATACCGACAGGTCGCCGATCAGCTCAGGCAACTGATCGATGCCGGCGAGTTTTCCGTCGGCGACCGTCTGCCGACCGAGCGGGATCTGGCCGACCAGCTCGGAATTTCCCGCCCGACGGTCCGTGAAGCGCTGATAGCGCTGGAGGTCGAAGGCCGCATACGCATCCGCGTCGGCTCGGGCATCTACGTCACCGATCCGCCGAGCGCCGCCGCCTCCGAACCCGAAATCGAGGAAGGCCCGTTCGAGCTGTTGCGCGCGCGCGAATTCGTCGAAGGCGCGATCGCCGCCGAAGCTGCTCTCCACGTCCCGCCTGCAGATATCGAACGGCTCGACGACGTGCTGCGCCGGATGGAGGCCATGCGTCACCCCAACAAGATGACCATTACGCTCGACCGGGAATTCCATACTGCAGTCGCCGGCATTCTCGAGAACGCGGTGCTGGTGCGCTTCATCGGCGAGCTCTTCGACCAGCGCATGAACCCGTACTTCGAACGCCTGTCGATCTATTTCGAGACCAACGATTCCTGGCAGATAGCGGCAAAGGAGCATCGTGCCGTGCGCGATGCGATTGCCGCGCGCGACCCCGAGCGGGCCAAGGCCGCCATGCAGCAGCATCTGCGCCAGTCGCAAATCAGATTCTCACGCAATTTCGATGAGAGAGCCGCAGCCAAGGAGGTTGCGGAATAGCAGTTGGCCGGGGGGAGATCCGGCCGTCAAATCCAACCAGGGAGGAATTAGATGCTGAGAAAATACGCAGTTCTGCTCGGTGCGATCGCCGCAATTGCCATACCCATGGCGTCGGCCTCGGCGGAAACGGTCCTGAAATGGGCACATGTCTACGAGACGACGGAGCCCTTCCACACCGAATCCGTGTGGGCGGCCGACGAGATCAAGAAGCGCACCCAGGGCCGCTATGCCATCGACGTCTATCCGGCCTCGCAGCTTGGCAAGGAAGCAGACATCAACCAGGGCCTGATGCTCGGCACCGTCGATATCATCATTTCCGGATCGAGCTTCGCAGCGCGCGAATATCCACCGATCGGCGTCACCTATTTCCCATACACTTTCCGCGATGCCGACCATCTGCTGAAATACACCAAGAGCGACGTCTACAAGGCCCTGACCAAGGGCTACGAGGACAAGACCGGCAATCACATCGCCGCCACCACCTATTATGGAACGCGGCAGACCACCTCGAACCGGCCGATCGCCAAGTGCTCCGACATGCAGGGCTTGAAGATGCGCGTCCCCGACGTGCCCGCCTATCTAGCCATGCCGCGTGCCTGCGGCGCCAACACCGCGCCGATTGCCTTCGCCGAGGTCTATCTCGCCCTGCAGAACGGCACGGTCGAGGCCCAGGAGAACCCGCTGACCACCATCGAGGCGAAGAAATTTTACGAGGTGCAGAAGAACATCGTGCTCACCGGCCATATCGTCGATCATCTCAACACCATCATATCGGCGTCGCGCTGGGCCTCGCTTTCCGACGAGGACAAGAAGATCTTCACCGAGGTGATGCAGGAGGCTGCCGCCCGCGCCACGGCGAAGATCGTCGCCCGCGAAAAGGAACTGGTGCAGGTATTCAAGGACCGCGGCATCAGCGTAACCGATGTCGACCGTGCCGACTTCGAGAAGAATGTGCTGGAGAAGGTCACCTTCGAGGAATTCGGCTACAACAAGGCCGATTGGGAAGCGATCCGCGCCATCAAATAGGGCATCGGGAAATCGGATGCTCAATCAAGAGGATAGGGCGGCAATCGGATTCGCCGCTTTAACCTGCCCATCCGTCCGGCTTGAAATTGTGCCGGACGGCCTTTCCAATCCTTGACGACCACCAGCTTCGGGAGCCCGCGCCAATGGCCGAGGAACACCACACCGAGATCACCGTCGAAGAGATCGCCCACGCCTTCGAGGAGGTGCCGGTACACGTCGACCTGTCGGACCACGGTATCGAGGACTGGATCACGCTTGCCGTGTTCTGGGGCATGGTCGTGTGTGTCTTCCTGCAGTTCTTCACCCGCTATGCGCTGAACAACAGCCTTGCCTGGACCGAGGAGATCGCCATCAACGCGCTCGTCGTCGTCGTTTTTCTCGGCGCCGCCATGTGCGTGCGCCTTTCGCGCCATATCCATGTCGATGTGCTTTACCACTATCTGCCGGAGCGCGTTGGCCGTTGGCTGGCGCTCGCCGTCGATATTATCCGCATCGCATTCTTCGCCTACGGAACATGGCTGATGTGGCGCTACGTCACGATCGTGGCGCATGAGCGCATGGTCACAGTCAACCTGCCGCGGCGCTGGTTCTTCTACGCCGTCTTGGCTGGCTTCGTGCTGATGCTTCTGCGCTCGATCCAGGTCTTCATCGGCAATTACAGGCGCGGCTATTCGGTGCTCGAGCGTCCCGGGGCGTTCGAGACGGCGGGGGTCTGAGCGATGCTGCTTCTGGTAGGGGGCTTTCTTGTCCTGATGCTCATCGGCGTGCCGGTCGCCGTTTCGATGGCGGCCGCCTCGATCCTTTACCTCGTCATCTACGGCGTGGCGCCCGATATCATTGCGGCCCAGCGCATGATCGCCGGGGTCGAGAGCTTTCCACTGCTCGCCGTTCCCTTCTTCATCCTGGCCGGCAACCTCATGAACATCGCCGGCGTCACCGGGCGCATCTATTCCTTTGCCCTTGCCCTGGTCGGCTGGATGAAGGGCGGCCTGGCGCAGGTCAACATCATCGGATCGGTGATCTTTTCCGGCATGTCGGGCACCGCGCTCGCCGACGCCGCCGGCATTGGCACGATCGAGATCAAGGCGATGAAGGACCACGGCTATCCTATCGACGCCGCGGTCGGCGTCACCGCCGCTTCCGCCACGCTCGGGCCGATCTTTCCGCCCTCGCTGCCCTTCGTCATCTACGGCATGATGGCCAATGTCTCGATCGGTGCGCTGTTCATGGCCGGCATCCTGCCCGGCGTGGTCATGACCGTGCTGATGATGATTACGGTTGCCATCTTTGCCTACAGTCGCGGCTGGGGTTCCGACACACCTTTCGAGCTTCGGCGGCTCGCCGAAGCAGCAGGCGAGGTGCTGGTGGTGGCTGCCTTTCCGATTGGCTGTTACGTGCTTGTGCAGCTTGGCCTGTCGATCAATATCGCGGTCGGCATCGCGCTGCTGGTGCTGGTCGCGGCGGACTGGTATTTCGACTTCTCCGCGGTCATGGCGCTGATGACGCCGGTCATCCTGATCGGCGGCATGACGATGGGCTGGTTCACGCCAACCGAAGCCGCGATGGCGGCTGTCATCTGGTCGCTTTTCCTCGGGCTGGTGCGCTACCGCACGATGACGCTGCGTTTGCTTGCCAAGGCCAGCTTCGACACGATCGAAACGACCGCCTCGGTGCTCTTCATCGTCACCGCCGCATCGATCTTCGCCTGGCTGCTCACCGTCAGCCAGGCAGCGCAGCTGTTTTCGAACTTCATTTTCGCGCTCACCGAAAACAAGTGGGTGTTCCTGATCCTGGTCAACATCCTGATGCTGGTGGTCGGCTGCTTCCTCGATACGATCGCCGCGATCACGATTCTGGTGCCGATCCTGCTGCCGGTTGCCGCCGTCTACGGCATCAACCCGGTGCATTTCGGGCTGATCATGACGCTCAACCTGATGATCGGGCTTTTGCACCCGCCGCTCGGCATGGTGCTGTTCGTGCTGTCACGCGTCGCCAAGCTTTCTGTCGAGCGCACCACCATGGCGATCCTGCCGTGGCTGGTGCCGCTTATCGTGGCGCTGCTTCTGATCACCTTCATACCCGCCATCACGCTCTGGCTGCCGACCGAAATGGGCTTGATCCGGTGAACGGTCAGGTGGTGCTTGCCGCAACGCTGTTCGGCCCGCAGGACCTGCGCGTCGTGGAGCATCCGCTGGGACCGCTGGCGCCAGGCATGGTACGGGTGCGCTTCGGCGCGGGAGGCATCTGCGGCTCCGACCTGCATTATTTCCGCCATGCCCGTACCGGCGATTTCGTGGTGACCTCGCCGCTTGTCCTCGGCCACGAAATCTCAGGCGAAATCGTCGAGATCAATGGCGCGGCACCCGGCCTGGGCGTCGGCGACCACGTCGCGGTCAATCCGTCGCGCTGGTGCGGGCATTGCGCGCGATGCCTGGAAGGCCGCGCCAATCTCTGCGAGAACATCTATTTCATGGGCTCGGCATCGAAGACGCCGCATATGCAGGGCGGTTTCGCCAGTCTGTTCGACGCCAAGCCCGCGCAATGTTTCAAGGTTCCATCTGATGTGGCCTACCAGGCGGCGGCGCTTGCCGAGCCGTTGGCAGTCAGCCTGCACGCCGTCGCGCGGGCGGGCGACATCAAGGGCCGCAACGTCATCCTGTTCGGTGCCGGCCCCATCGGTCTCTTGACCATGCTCGCGGCCAGGCTTGCCGGCTGCGCTGAACTGACCGTCGCCGACATCGCCGCCGCGCCGCTCGCCTTCGCCGGCAGGTTGGGTGCCGACAGGACGATCGACATTGCCAGCGGCGACATCGAGCTCCAGGCGCTCGCCGCCGGCGGTTCGCTTGACGTGGCGTTCGAGATTTCAGGCACTGCCGCAGGCCTTGCCGCGGCAATCGCCAGCGTCCGGCGCGGCGGCACGGTGGTCCAGGTCGGCAATCTTCCCGGTGGCCAGATCCCGCTGCCCGCCAATGCGGTGATGGCCAAGGAGATCGACCTCAAAGGCACCTTCCGCTTCGGCAGCGAGTTCGGTCGCGCAGTCGACCTCATTGTGTCGCGGGAGGTGGACGTCCTGAAGCTGGTGACGGCGGAGCGCACGCTTTCCTCCGCCCCCGATGCGTTCCGACTTGCCGCCGACCGCACTCAGAGTGTCAAGGTCGTGCTGACCGCGGACTGATTGAGGATTCGCAACGTCCCTGTTTTTTACGAGCCCATTTGGCGCTTCACCGTGCAGGTACAAACAGAGGATGTGCGACGGACCGTGCCGGCTTCCCAGCATCAGCATAGAGCATACGCGTGTAACCATCATAAGCCGATGCCGCGCTTCTTTCCCAGGCTCCAATCCACGCCCCCCGTATCTGAGCACACGACCCCGGTAACTTGATTACCCAATCGCTTTTCGAGCGACGGCGACCAGGGCACCAGCTTGAATTCGAGTCCATTATCGATCATCGCGAGCCGGCCTGAAGCCAGCAAGAAACGCCGCCGGTAAATCCCAGCCACATGATTGCCGTTGGCAGCCTTCGTGAATGACAGGCCCGTCTCGGCGGCGATGCGGGCACCAAGCGATTCTACCTCATGATCGTGTAGTGTATCGATCAGATTGCGGGCAAGAATGACGCGCTGTCCCTCGCGCCTGGCCAGATCGCGGCTGACAAGGTGATCTACCCGATCTTGCAGTGCCTGTCTTACGTCCTTGCCAAAGCCGCCGTCACCGAATTCGGCGGGCTCGCGTGCAACGAGTTGGCGATCGAGCCAAGTCGCGCCGGAAGCATGGACCTGCTGTTCGATTGAGAGGTCGGAGCGGACGGCGAGCGTGACCCGGCCACCGCCATTTGCACTCGCATCGCGACACAACTCCACGACCGAGCCCGGGTCGGAATCTCCTGCCGCATCAGGATCATGGAAGCGAATGTGGTGCGTGCGTCCATCGATGCCATCGACGATGGCATAGGCCGCGCCGCGCCGTTCGTCATCAAGGCCGCGTTCGAGCAGTCGGCCGATCACGGGCGCATCAATTTTTTCGGCGGCCAGCACGTAGTCGGCTGTCCCCTTTTCTAGCCCATGCACGGTGAGACTGCGGTGCATGCGCTTGATGATGTCGCCGCGTTCACCGAGGGCGCGCAAAGTGGCCTCGGCCTCTTCGACCACCATCCATTGGCCGGGACGGATCTCGTTCGCGAGACCCAGGCGTTCCAGTTGCCGCAGCCGGCCGACTTTGAGCCCCAGGAACTGGTCGGGATGGCGATCAGGGTGTGGCGCGAGATCAATGATACCATGACGGTCGGCGTCACGAGCAAGCTGGCGATCGAGCTGCGTCCAGCGCTCAGTGTCGACTTGGTGCTCGATGGCCTGGCGGATGTCGAGGTCGGTGCGGAGCCCAAGCGTCTGGGTGAGAATGTCGCTCGCCCGATCGCGCATGCCCTGGCGGATGTAGTCGCGCGAGATGACAAGACTCTCGCCATCGTCGGCAACGCCGCGAACGAGGATGTGAACGTGCGGATGTTTGGTGTTCCAGTGATCGACGGCTACCCAGTCAAGCCTCGTGCCGAGGTCGCGCTCGATGTCGACCATCAGGTCACGAGTGAAGTTCTTGAGCTCGCCGAGCTCCATTGCGTCGTCCGGTGAAACGATGAAACGGAAGTGATGCCGATCATCCTTGCAGCGATCGCAGAAGGCGTCATGATCTGCCTCTTTGGTGTCAGGGCCGAACATCCTCGCCTTCTCACCATCCCGTGTAACACCTTCGCGGCGAAGATATTTGAGATGGGTGGCGAGTGGCGCAGACCCTCTGAACTGCCGCACCACACGGGTCTTGACGACGGCGCCGCGTGAGCGGTCAGAGATGAGGCGACTGGCGCGGATGCTCGCTGATCTGCCGCGGCCAAACGTTGAAGCTCGCGGGGAGGTGATCCGACCCTCGCGTGTAAGGTGACCGCCGGCGCGCTGTGTGGCCGCAAGAGCCTGGAAGATGAAGGGTCGTGCGCGCTCGCCGGCGCGGGAGCGGATACGACCGGGGCGGACGCGAAAGCTATCGTCACGCTTCATGCTAGGCGGCCACGAGGTGCGGTTTCCATTGAAAGACTGAAAAAATGGGAATAGCGCACATCGCTGATTGTGGCAGCACATCGCGAAATGAGTCGAAAATTGTAAGGAAAACAATCGGCCGAACCGAGCCGCACCTCGCGGCCCTTTATCCTGCCACTCTCTCTGTCCTCATCTGCGGACAACCCTTCCGCCGCAATTTCCGCGACGGAACAGGCCGGAATGGAATTGAGGAGGAACGTGGCGATCATCGCGATATGACTAAAGAGGGCTGAGCGAATAGGCCGGAAACAGCGTGGTTCGATTGGAAATCGGTTTCACCCGGCCGTGGCTCGATCGCGGTCAGGTCCGCAACAGGATGGCCCATTGGCGACCGCATCGCGGACGAATGAATCGCCGCAAAGATCGTCTCGGCATAACCATTGCCATCCGATGCAGCGGCGTTCCGAATGTCATGGGGATGCGCAAAGATCGTTGCACGGAGTGAGCTGGCTCTGCCCCTTCTTTGCCGCGCGCGCCGCGGACTGAGAACTGCACCATCGAGCAGCGGCGCGAGTTTCCTGACGTAGTCGACCGTCTCGCGTGGCAGCGGCCGGCCGGTTGAGAGATGTTCCCTGTACCGACCAGGACCGGCATTGTAAGCGGCAAGAAAGCCGCTGCGCCCGAAGCTGTCGAGCATTTCGCGAAGATACGCAGCGCCTGCAAGAATATTGTCACGCGGCTGATAGGGATCGTCGCCGAGTCGATGCTTGATGCGCAATTCTTCCCACGTCGCCGGCATTATCTGCATCAGCCCCATTGCGCCTTTGCTTGAAAGCGCTCGAACATCGCCGACGCTCTCGACATGCATGACGCCGCTAAGCAAACGGTCTGGAATGGCGAACCGTTTAGCCGCTTCCTGGATATGTCGCGTCCACGGGCCAGCCGACAAGATCGTGCTCTCGGAGTGCGCCGACAGTTCACCATGAGAGCATGCGTCTGCACGAGCTTCGGGCGTCGCTAAGGCGAGCACGACGCATGTGGCAATCCTTGTCATACCTCGATGGACGGCATCCCGCGGACCCCGGAACCGATGCGCCGCCAGTCCGCCACGGTGTTCACCTCCGTTAAGCGCAACGCCTCGTCGGCCGGACAAGCCTTGCCAAAACTGTGATGAAATGGGCCTCTGGAGCGACAAGCAAGCGTCCGGCCGCCCTGATGTTCGTCGCGCGCGGCTGTCGGACTGGCGATCCTGTCCAAGGGTTTGACCGCCCGATCGATCAAGGGCGTTGACGAAAGAGATTCGTCGAAGGGCTCAAACAGCATCTGTTCAGCCTCGTCCGTCGCGCTTCGATGACCGGTTCCAGTGCAGGCTCCAGATGCTGTTCTCGGCGTCGGACTTGAACAGCTTCGCGCGGATCGGCTGCGTAAAGGATGGGTCGTCAATTGAGACCGAGACATAGTCCCCAGCCTTGTCTCCGGTGTGGTCCCACGCCGCGCCGACCGCCATTCCCTCGCAATAGACGAGGTGGTCGGGCGCGTTTTCGGTCTTGGATTTCTCGGCAGGCAGGATGGCAATCTTCGCCTCGATTGTGAGCGTTGAGAGATTGCCGAAGAAGCCGTCATCATTGCGCGTGAAGGTGCCGATCTGGGACATTGCAGTGCTCCTTTCATGAGCGTTTAGTGAGCGTTGAGACGAGCCATGACGGTATTCGCCGGGAAACGTCGTTGGTGACATCCAGCACCGGAGCCGCGCGCTCCGTGGTCCAGACGGGCACCGCGCAGCCAACAATCGATGCGAGCGGCAGGGGGCCGAAATAGCGGCCGTCAAAACTTTCGGCTGCGTTCGGGTTCATGAGGAAGACGTCGTCGTCGGCGATCTCGCGACAGCCCCGCCAGCTGGGCAGGGATCGACCGCGGCTGTCACGCTCGCGAGCATGTCCATAGGTCCTGCCGTTGACGATGATCGCTGTACCTTCGCGGCACACGGTTGCGCCCCCGAGTGCCAAAACATGCTTCAGGAGCGGCACGTTTTTCGGCAGATATCCGCGTCTTGCCATGAACGCCACCAATGGCTCGGGCGGCATCACGACGGCGATGCTCCCAGCACGGATTTTGTCGGCCGGCAGAATGCGATAGAGCCCGATGGGGACGCTTGCGGATGCGTTCCAGATGGCCAGCGGCGGGTGGCTAATCCATGCCGGCGCGGCGGCGAGCACTGAGCCGCCAATCATCGCCGCGATGACCTTTGTGCGCTTGCTCATGACTCGATCCTGGGGCGCAGCAGGCAAACGTTACGACGCTTGCGCCTGTATGGACTCGGCTGCTCGCATACGGCCATCCGGCTGTGGATGTGCCGCCGTTGACCAGGCCAAATGAAGGTCGGCGTTAGGTGCTGTTTCGCCGCTGGCACGCGCGGTCGCAATCTCCTGGCATGGGCGTGGATGCTTTGCGACGCAGCCCAGGCCAGGAAGTCAGCGTTCCAAATCGTTGCCGTGCCATGCACATTCGCCGCCTCAACGCGGAACGTTTCCTTCTCCGCATCAGAGTGGATCGTTGTCAGGCCGCGGGATTTCACCAATAAGGCCGGCAACCACGCCACGAGGTCCCGCGTGCGGTATGGGGCGAAGCCGGATGAGTGGGCATGAGGCAGCGCAAGCTGCTGCTGAACGGTCTCACGGCACTGCATTGTTGTTGCACCACAGATCAGAAGCTGCGGTCGCGCTTGCCGACATAAGCCGGCGCGCGGGCTGCATGTGGTTTTGCCGGCGGAACTTTGGTCGCGTTCGCATCGCTGGTGGAGGTGCGTGCGCCGAGCTCTATCCAGGCATGCAAGTCGTCGATGTCATAGAGGACGCGTCCGCCAATCTTTCGGTATTTTGGCCCGGTGCCGTAGGTCCGGTGCTTTTCGAGTGTACGGGCGCAGAGTCCTACGATCGGTGCTGCCTCCTTCGTGCGCAGGTATTTTCGGGGCGCGTCCGCGGGACCCTTCGACATTGCTCGATCTCCATTCGGTTGTGCTGTCATCCTGGCCTGCCGGGACGCGCAAAGCGGACCATGCTCGAAATGGGGAAAGGGGAGGGAGGGCAAAGATCGGGGGGCGTGTTATTGCTACCCCGAAGAACGACTTCGGCGGCCGGACTTCCCGCTGCGACTGTGGGGGTAGAAGAGAAGATCGCGATAGCCTCCTGCGACCAAAAAAGCCGCACGGCGCAAGATAGCCCGGACCTTGTGCCGGAGGTGATGATCACGCCAATCTCGCGGTGCAATCGGCTCGCGCGACAATAACACCTCCGCGATCTGACGATAGGTTGCACCCATGTAGTGACCATCATGCGCGCGCAAATTGAGGATATGCCTGATCTTGGTCTGTTGCGGTAGCGCGCCGTAGGATGGATTGGCCGCTCGGCCGTTCAGCGCGCGCCAGAGCCGGCGCGCCGCATCGAGCCGCGTCTCAAATGCAGCGTCTAGAGGCAGAAGGATAGCATCGAATTCGCCGGAGTAGTCTTCGCAGACCAGATGGCTCTTCCCGGTTGAAGCAGACCAAAGAATGTGAAGTCCTTCCTTCTGCTGCCAAACGCTGGCTCCGATAAGTCTGGAAGGCCGAATTCTCTGATGAGAGGGGCTGATCGAGGCAGACATCCGCGTGGCCCGCAGCACGCGCGGCGAGGCCCGTTCTGTCCAGATGATATTCTCAGCCTGCGGAAATCCGGCACCGGCAGTTTTGAAATCGCGCACCCCAACGGGCAGCGAAGTCGCGCTGATCGACAGGATCTCCGGAACCTGAGAGCCGCGAGGCGATCTGGCGGCACTCGGCGATGAATTTATCGTTCCGGATCAGATACTCGGCGGCGAACTCCTCAGCTTGGTAGCTGCACATGTGCACGTAGGCCGCCGGTTCGGTCCAATCGTCCTGCACGGTTCCTGTCCTCTCCGCATAACTGCATCTGAGGCCCCGGCATCAACATTCAGGGTGAAGAGCAATGTGAATAGTTGGAGAGTCGGCAAATCGTTACGCAGATTCAGCAAAGCATGACAAGGCGCTCAATGGGGAGCGCCGCCTGCGAGAAGGTACCGGTAGCCGCTGGTCGTCATCCATCGCGCGCGTGCAAGATGGGTTTCCCAAGACCGGAACGCCCGCTCCGGCTCCTGTTCTGGGTCAATGTGCAGGACGATCCTGGCTACCTCTCGCCAGTCGGCATCTTCCGCCGCCGCGTCAAGCAGGCGAATGTAGGTAAGTAGCCGCTCCTCATCATAGCCGGTCAGGATCGGGACATTCGGCGCAGTGTCGGCGACATCAGGATCGAGCAGTGGCTTGAGCAAGCGATTTCCAATCGTCGAAGTCAATTTGTCGAGAATACTCCGTGGCTGAATACTCGACAAGGCATTGCACTCGCGGACATGGAAATACGCGAGGTATTTGCGCGCAATCTGAGGCGGTACCGAAAGGCGGCGGGGCTTTCGCAAGAAGAACTTGCCCACCGCGCGGACGTTGATCGCACCTACATCAGTGCATTGGAACGCAGCGTCTACGGCGCGACGATAGACGTTGTCGACAAGTTGGCAAACGTTCTCGGCATCGAGGCCGCAGATCTGCTCAGACGTCCTGCACCGAATGTTCAAAGATGATGCGGACGATTCTCGGGTTGCGATCTTGATGGCCGCTGTGAACTGCAACTGCACTCGACTGCAGCGTTCACAAGCAAAAGACGGCTCCCGCCCGGTTCGCGGGCGGGAGCTCGCGGCTTTCCTAATCGCCGTTGCGGCGGCCGTTGGGCCGGGACCAGATGAGGCTGTGGCCTTCTCCGTCCTCATCGTCGAAAAGGTTGGCGTAGATCGGAGCGGTGAAGCTTGGATCGTCCAACTTCAGGCCGAGATAGTCGCGGCCCTCACTGGAGCGCTTGGCCCAGGCGGCGCCGATCTCGACCTGCGCTACGAAGACGCGATGGCTGGGGGCGCTGTCGCCGGAGCGGTTTGCCTCGGGCACGATGCGGACGTTTTTGGCCCGAAGCGAGAGGGTGACGATTTCGCCGGTGAACTCGTTGTTGCCGGTCTTTTTGAACGTTCCGATGGTCGCCATGAGCTTTCTCCTTGAACTCTGTTTCGAGCCCGCACCATTGCGGCCTCGACGGCGATCTGCGGGCCGGAGGCGATCGACGCCGCATCGCTTGCGACCGCAGCGTCAGCGGAGGATGGCAGCCAAGCGACTTTGTTGTTTCGCGAGGAATGACGGCGAAGCCGAAAGGGGAAGAAAGTCGATCGGCGCCATTGCGGCTTAGGCGATTGAGGCGAAGCCGACCTTCGGCCAGATCAGCCCATCGAAGAGGTCGTTTGGAGCGGCCGACCAGATAGAGGCATCAACGGAGGATTTCAGGCGAAACCATCGCACTGGCGAAAGCCCGGTTACTACGATCACCGCTGTCGATGCTTCCCCTGAGCAGGCCTCCGGAACAGCAAGCTGGTGCTAGCACCGCGCTTGAGACGCGCATGCCGTGGCTCAGCTCAAGGCTGACGTGCATCGCCGGATATTCGCCATCTTTGGAACGGGACGGCAGTCGTGGCGAATCCGAAGCGTGCGTCGCGGGATGTCGCGTCAGCGACAACGGATGCAATGCACAGGCTGGTCAGAAACAGCATCGGATCCACCTCGGTCCTTCGGTGCGTTCGCCCCGATCCGCGCCCCGTCCGGTTGAACGGACGTCACCATCTCGCCTGTGATGCCGGCTGCGAAGCAGCTGAGACGTGGAAGGTAAGCGAGATAGCGTCGCGCACCTGCGCATGGACGTGGATTGATTATCGCAACAGACGGTCGTCGGCGGGAGCGGAAATCCGGCATCCCGGACCCATCCAATCCAGCGAACTGGAAGAAGCCCCCGGCCCGACCGCGGCCGTATCGTGCAACGGAGAAAAAGTAAGAGAGCGGCGCTATGCGCCGCCTCCCTTGGGGCGGAAGTCGAGGACTGGGATGCCGAGCTTCTTTGCCTTGTCGGCAAGATTGTCCTGAATTCCAGTCCCGGGAAAGACGATGACGCCGATCGGCAGCACGTCCAGCATTGCGTCATTGCGCTTGAACGGGGCGGCTTTCCCATGCTTTGTCCAATCGGGGGCAAAGCCGATTTGCGGTACCTTGCGATGGTCGGCCCAGCAGGAGGCGACCTTTTCGCCACCTTTCGGCGATTTCCCGTGCATCAAGACCATATCAGGATGCCTGGCGTGGACCTGGTCGAGCTTGGCCCAGATCAACTGGTGATCATTGAAGTCGAGACCGGCGGTGAAGGCGATTTTCGGGCCTGGTGGCAAAAGGACTTCCTGCGAGGCGCGTTTCTTGGCGCTGAGAAAATCGCGGCTGTCGATCACCGCAGAGATCAGGTTGCGGTGGTTGACCATTGATCCGCTGCGCGGTCGCCAGCTCGATCCGGTGTGGCGCTCATAGTGCTCGGCGGCCTGATCGCGCATCAGTTCCAAGGCGTTCTGGCGTTCGATGAGAGTCTGTCCTTCGGCCGTCAGGCGTTCCAGCTCGACGGATTTCACTTCGCTGCCGTCCTGCTCACGCTGGCTGCGGCGCTGCGCCTGCTCGTTATGGTCAAGTTCACGCTCGATCCGATCTGCGGCGCGGTGAAAGATGTTGACGGTCGACCAAAGGAGATCGTCGAGGTCGGGCTCGAGGCGGGTATCTTGCAGGGTGGCGACGAACGCGTCGAAGATGTCTGCAATCGCGCCGGCGACGCGGTGGCCCTCCGGAAGCGGTCGGGGATCCGGCTCATCCGCGAAGGGCCGGTAGCCATAGAGCTGGAGTTCGGTGAGAGCGTGGTCGATCGGTGAAGACGCATGCTGCGGTTCGTAGTCGTCATGCTCGCTCATTTGGATGCTCCGTCGGTTGGACCGCGACCCTCGCGGCCTTCATGGCGACGAAAGCCGGCGGGCGAGACGGTCCTGCACCCGCAGCGACGCGGAGGGCCGAAGCGTCAGCGGAGGAGGGCGCAGGCCGGCTATTTTGCTTCGCGATGGAAAGCGCTCCCTTGGGAGCGCGCCGGAAAATAGTCGGCCGAAGACATTGCGAGGCCGGGTCGTTTGCTGGCCGATCGCCCTCTTGAAGGCCGGAGGCGCGGTTTCTTTCCGATCTCAGGAGCACTAAGCAATGCCACGACGGCGGGGACCGACCGGTTCCGGGCTACGCCGCCATAAATCGGGCGATGTCCTGCGGGGCGAGTTGGACCCGGGCGCGGGCTCGAAGATCAGCGACGCCGAACCTACAGAGATCTTCGTTGAAATCGCCAAATGCCGGCGAGAGCACGATCGCCTCGATCCCGGCAGCATTCGCTCTTTTGATCAAGGTGTCACGCGCGCCGTCGCCGGCAGGATCGGCATCGCGCACGATGTAGAGCCGTCTCAGCGTGAGAGGGAACAGCATGGCAGCGAGATGGGCTGCCGAGAGTGCCGCTGCCATAGCCATATCGGGCAGGATGCACCGAAGCGACAAGACGGTCTCGATGCCTTCGCCGCCCGCCATGACGTCGCCCGGCAGGCCAAAGCGAACCGCGTGACCGAGAAGATCGCCCATCGCACGCTTCGGCGTACCGACCGGTGCCTTGCCCCTGCCGGAAGGATCAAGCCAGGTGCGATGTGCGCCAGTCAAATGGCCGTCGAGATCGGTGACGGAAGCGATCATCGCCGGCCAGGTCTCAGTCGGCGCGTGTTCGTCGGGCCGGTAGTAGCAGCGCGGGTGAAAACGCAGGCTTCCGGTCCCGTGCAAAGCGGTAATACTGCGGTTGCGCAGATACGCCTCTACGACCGTACCCGCAATCGGCTGCGACATCGCAAACAGCCGACACGCTGCTTCCGATGTTCCGGATGGCGTGCCTACCGATTTCGGCCGGGGAGAAATCTGCTCTGGTTCGGGATGCGGCAAGCCGAGAAACGTCATTGCTTCATTCGCAACGTCCTTGAAGTTGCTGAAGCCGCGGCTTTCGCGAATGACGTCTAGAAGGTCGCCATGCTCGCCAGTCGCCGCATCGGCCCACTTGCCGGCGGCTCCTTTTCCGTTCGCTGACCCGACGAGCCGCACGAACATTGAGCGGCCCGGCGTGTTTTGCACATCGCCGACAAGCCAGTAGCGGCCCTCGCGATGCCCGTTCGAAAGATAGTAGCGACAAACCGCCTCAGCCTGCCGGCCGAGGCGGTGCGCCAGTTCTGACGCATCGTGGCGGGCCATCACGCATCCTCCCGCGTGTCGATGCGCTGGACTGGATAACCCTTCAGCAGCTTGCCCAGAATTGCGGGTCCAGATGTGTCGGCGGGCACGAACATGCGCAGCTTCCAGGAGATGATCTCTCGGAAGAGGCCGTAAGCCGAAAGACGGTCACGCATAGTGTCGTTGAAGCCCGTCAGCTCGATTCGGCTGACGCCCATGATGCGGCTGCGCCGAAGCTGCAGACCATCGGCGAGGTCGAGGATCGTTCGACCGCCCAGTAGCGCAACGAAAGCATCACTGGCTGTGATCGAAGGCGAGCTTGTTGCAAGTGCGCCCGCGATCCATGCTGGCGGCACCTGACGACCGATGATGCGCTCGCCATCGTCAGTCTGGAGCCGGTACACACGTGAGAATTCCCTGGGCAGACGCTTCCAGATCGGCAGCAGCATGCCGGCAACGACATGGATAGTGCTGTCCGTGAACTCGGGCACGTCAGCCGTCTCGGCACTCCAGGCGTCAGCGAATGCAGCCTGCTCAGCCTCAACCCAGTGGCTCTCCGCCATCATCTTCAATGAGGCCTGATGGTGCTCCATCGGCCGGATCAGCCGGACTCGCCATTCGATCTCGCCGTTGTCGAGCATCAGCGCTGGCGCTGGCACCTGTACGGCGGCGCGGCCGGATCGGTTGTTGACCAGGAGCTTCGCGCGGGGATCGTGAAGCTGAGCAAGGGCATCGGCAAGTGAAACGGGTCGGTTGCGCTTGCGCTGGGCGATGGTCAGCAGTCGCGTTTCCGCACCGGTGGCGGCATGGACATGGATGACGCGCCGCTCGGTGACGACGAAGCTCTCCGCACGCAGTGTTTCCAAGCCGATGTCGTAGGCACCGGAGGCGATGGCGCCCTCGATTTTCGCATTCAGCAATTGCTCGAAGGCCGTAAACAGGGCGGTTTGAAGCGCGATGGTAAGCGCCAGCAGCCGATTGAGGAAGGTCGTGATCGGCGGCAGCTCGTCCTTGATGCCGGTGGAATCCGTCAGTGTGAGGCCGGTCGCTTCCTCGAACATCTGGAGTGAGCAGCCGTCCACCTTGCCGCGAACCAGCAGCAGGTAAAGCTGCCGCAGCGCGTCGCGGGCATAGTACGACTCCAGATTGTCCTCAGGGCGAAATAGGCCCTGGCCGCCGGTCTGGCGCTGGCCGCGCGTAATGGCGCCCAATGTGTCGAGGCGCCGGGCTATCGTCGAGAGAAAGCGCTTCTCAGCCTTCACATCGGTCGCAACCGGCCGGAACAGCGGCGGCTGCGCCTGGTTCGTGCGGTTGGTGCGCCCCAAGCCCTGGATGGCGGCATCGGCCCTCCAGCCCGGCTCGAGCAGATAGTGAACTCGAAGGCGGCGGTTCTTCGCAGTGAGATCAGCGTGATAGCTGCGGCCAGTGCCACCGGCGTCGGAAAACACCAATATGCGCTTGCAGTCATCCATGAATGCCTGTGCCTCGGCGAGATTGGCCGATCCGGCGCGGTTTTCGACGACAAGGCGATCGATGCCTCGAGTGCTGGTCTTGCGCACGATGCGGCGCGACCGGCCTGTCACTTCCGCTACGAGGTCGGTGCCGAAGCGCTGTACGATCTGATCGAGTGCCCCCGGGACGGGGGCCAGTGAAGCGAGCTGCTCGATGAGGCGATCGCGGCGGGCGACCGCTTCGCGGCTCTCCACGGGCTGGCCGTCGCGATAGACCGGACGTGACGACAAATTGCCTTCGCTGTCGGTGAACGGCTCATAGAGTTGCACCGGGAACGAATGCTGCAGATACGACAGGACATATTCGCGCGGCGTGATATCGACGCGAACGTCGTTCCATTCCTCGGTTGGAATTTCCGCGAGGCGCCGCTCCATCAGTGCCTCGCCGGTCGAGACGATCTGGATGACGGCGGCATGGCCTTGATGGAGATCGCCCTCGATCGAGCGTATCAGGGTCGGCGTCTTCATGCCGGTGAGCAAATGGCCGAAGAAGCGCTGTTTCGTGCTCTCGAATGCCGAACGTGCAGCCGACTTTGCCTGACGGTTCAGTGTCCCGGTCTCGCCTGTGACATTGGCGGCCCGCATCGCGGCGTCGAGATTGTTATGAATGACGCTAAACGCTCCGGCATAGGCGTCGTAGATGCGGGTCTGCTCGGAGGTAAGCTGGTGCTCGACCAGCTCGTATTCGACACCATCGTACGAGAGCGATCGGGCCGTATAGAGACCGAGTGCGTGAAGGTCTCGGGCCAGCACTTCCATCGCGGCAACGCCGCCCGCCTCGATCGTCTCGACGAATTCGGCTCTGGTCGCGAAGGGCAAATCGTCGCCACCCCACAGGCCCAAACGCTGCGCGTAGGCGAGGTTGTGGACGGTGGTTGCGCCCGTCGCCGAGACATAGACGACGCGGGCGTTCGGCAGGGCGTTTTGGAGGCGGAGCCCGGCGCGTCCCTGCTGTGAGGCGGCGACGTCGCCGCGTTCTCCCTTGCCGCCTGCGGCGTTCTGCATGGCGTGGCTCTCGTCGAAAATGATCACTCCGTCGAAGTCGGTGCCCAACCATTCGACGATCTGCCGCACGCGCGAGACCTTCTCACCGCGTTCGTCGGAGCGCAGCGTGGCGTAGGTGGTGAATAGGACCCCTTGATCGAGGCGGATGGCCTTGCCCTGCGGGAACCGCGACAGCGGCGTGACCAGCAGGCGCTCCATGCCGAGAGCAGACCAGTCGCGCTGGGCGTCTTCGATCAGCTTGTCGGATTTGGAGATCCACACCGCCTTGCGGCGGCCCTGCATCCAACTATCCAGGATGATGCCTGCCGACTGGCGGCCCTTGCCGGCGCCCGTCCCGTCGCCAAGCATGAAGCCCCGGCGGAATCGTACGGCGTGCGCGGCATCGTCGCGCGCGGCAGAGACAAGATCGAAGGTGTCGTCCACCGTCCAGGAACCGGCGAGGAACTCCGAATGGGCCTCGCCCGCATAGATCACCGTTTCGATCTGGGCATCGGATAAGAGGCCGTCGGTGACAATGTTGGCCGGAAGAATGGGCCGGTAGTTCGGCTTCGGCGGGGCAACGGATGCCATTGCGGTCGATTGGACCAGCTTGGTCGGATGCGGATAGGCGCCAGGAATGCGGATCGCCTGCAACAGGTACTTCTCATAGATCGCATCGGTGATGTTTCCATTCTCGGCAGGCGTCCAGTCCAAAGTCTCGTAAGCAAGCTCGACGCCTTGCGGCTCGGCGAGGCTGCGAACGGGAGAGGGGGCCGTGGATCCGGCGACATAGCCGCGCACCGTGCGCGCCGTGGATCCCGGCGCCTTGGCGGCCTGCACAAAAGCCGAAGCGCTGACCGGCAGCCGTGCGGGAACGTGCTCGCCAATCATGGCGATCAGTGTGGCGACATCGGGCGCCGTGCCGGCTGATGCTGGAAAGATGCCTGGATTGTCGGCCGGCAGTTTGTCGATGACGGTCAGCCGGGTCTCGACGGTGGTGCCATGCCTGGCGTAGACGGCGCCGTCGATCGCGGCGGTGAACACGACGCGAGCGCGCTCCTGGAGCCTGACGAAGGACTCGCGCCTGATAGGCAGCTCTGGGGAAAAATTTGCGCCAGTGATTGCGACAAGCCGCCCGCCCTCGGCGAGCCGGGCCAGCGCAGAGGCGACGTGACGATAGGCAGCGTCGGACACGCGGCCGCTGACGTTAGCAAGCACCGAGAACGGCGGGTTCATCAGCACGACGCTTGGTGCAATGCCGGGATCGAGATAATCATCGATCTGCGCTGCGTTGAAGCGAGTGACGGGGATGGCCGGAAAGAGCAATGAGAGAAGCCCGGCGCGGGCCTCGGCCAGTTCGTTGAGCAGCAACGTGCTGCCGCTGATCTCGGCCAGAATAGCAAGTAACCCGGTGCCGGCGGAGGGCTCAAGCACGCGGTCGGCAGGGGTGATTGCCGCGGCAGTAACGGCCGCCAGACCGAGCGGAATGGGGGTGCTGAACTGCTGAAGCGCTTCGGTCTCTTCGGAGCGGCGCGTGTGAGTTGGGAACAGGCCGGCGATCTTGCCCAGCATCGGAAGTGCGGCGGCCGCAGAACCGGCTTTGCGGAAAAGCGACTTTCCGTATTTGCGCAGGAACAGCACCGTCGCGACTTCGCAAGCGTCATAGGCTGATTTCCAGTCCCATGCGCCGGACGCATCGGAGGCACCGAAGGCAGCTTCCATGGCCGAGCGAAGGCTCGAGACGTCGACGCGCTGACCGCGTTCGAGATGGGGCAGAAGAAACTGCGCCGCGCTGTGGATGGCGGCAGCTGGTTCGACAGCCGGGGATGAGACAAGCGGAAGCGGCACTGCCGGAGCGGCAGTCTTCGAAGAAACATCAAACATGGAGAAAACCTCGAGGAGAGCGGAACGGGAATGAACCGGGCGGCCCTCTCTCTCGACCAATCCGGCTCAAATCCGCCCTGGCCGGCCTCTCCCCTCTGGACTGCGGTCCTGCCGATAACGATCCTTCTTCGATCCAGGCGCTGCGCCGCTACCCGCCGTTAGCCCAACGACGACAGCGGCAACGCGGTTGGCAGCCCGGGGGCGATATCTTGGCACGCAGTGGGGACGGCGGGGCAGCAGCCTCCGAGCGAGAAGGACGCGGCAGAAGCGACCAATTAGCTTTGCCCGTGTGTGAGAAAGTGAGCGTCCGGCAGGGGTAGGAAAGGGCGCGGAGCGGGCCGAAGCCGCTCCGCGCGAGGCGATCTATTCAGCGGCCATGTGCGGTTCGCTGTCTTCAATCTGCGCATCGTCGTCTGAGAGGAATTCGGGCAGCTCTTCCCCATAGCCGTCGGTGCCGGCGCCGCTATCAGCGCCACCGCTGCCGTCGAGGTCGACCAGGCGCAGCGGCTCGGGCAGCCAGCCACTATCGGTCAGCAAGCGCTCGGCTTCCTTCGCCATATCTCCCTTTTTCAGATGCTCGATCAGCTGCGCGGCCTGTTCGCCCTTCGCCTCTCGCACCGCCTCGAGAATGCGGGACTTGGTGATGCGGCCGAGATAGTTTTCGACTGTCGGTGTCCAGCCGGCGTCAACCATATCGAGACCGACCGCGCGTGCCAGTCGATCAGCTTGCGCGATCCGCTGCCGAACGCCGTGTACCGAGACAGCGCCGCCATAGCGGTCGCCTTTCTCGTGGAGCGCGTTCACGCCGTAGCTGACGCAATGGGCGAGCAACGCCGCGCGGCTGGTCTCATCAAGTGAGGCGATCCAGTCCCAAAGTGCATCGTCCTCGGTCGGCAGGTCCGATTTCCAGGCCTCATGGCGTTCGGCCACCGATTTCGCCGAGGGGCTGTCCTTCAGGTCACCTGCCTGCAGAGGGAAGAAGACGTGACGGATCGAGGCCTCCAGGCACCCGTTCGTGGTGCGGTGCTGGAACGTGTCAGTGACCAGCTTGTGCAAGAGCGCTGTCATGGCGACGTGAGGGTTGCCGGCAACCGCATCGCGCAACGCCAGTGTCCGGTGTGCGGTCAACTCTGTCATCAGTCGGTCCGGCAGGGGCTTGACCGCATCGTCCTCGTCTTCCTCGCACTCGACAGCCTGGCCGCCAATGGTGACAACGGCACGGTGCACCGACGAGCTGTCGGCAGCCCCGGACCCGCCGTCCCTTTTCGATTCATTCGCGCCGTCAAATGACATCAGCGGCACGTCCTCAGGCCGGAGAAAGCCGCGGTCGACCGAGAGTGAGCCGTCAGTGTCGATGCTGACGAACGCGCCGGCGACGGCGATGTCGGCCGGATCGAATTGCCTTGGGCGCTTGTCGAAATTGGCGAGCGCGGTCTCGATTTCACCGAGTCGCTGATCGGCGTCTTCGGGCAGCTCGTCAGCACCCTCATATTCGGTTTCAAGCTTGGCATGCTCGGCGTTGAGGGCATCGATGGTAGCCTGCTCCTCGGCAGAGAGATCGAGCGGATCACTCTGCAGCTGATACAGCCCACGCGTTGCGTCGTAGGGGAAGCTGATAGCGACCTCGACCCACTTCCAACCCTCGGCTGCAACTTCCTGGGCAACCGCCTTGAGCTTCTCTGTGACCAGGCGGTCCAGCAGCGCTGCATCCTGCAGCCAGCCGCCGTCATCCGACTGGAACAGGTCGTGCATGACGATACCACCCGCGGCCTCATAGGCGTCGGTCCCCACGAAGACGGCGCGCTTGTCGGAGGCGCGCACCGTCGTTTCGGTCAGCATGCGCCGGATTTGATAGGGCTCTTTCGACCAGGCATCCCTGATTGCCTCCCAGATCTGCTCCTGGCGAGCGCGGTCTTCAGAGACCGTGAAAGCCATGAGTTGCTCCAGCGTCATCCCGTCATCGGCATACACATCGAGCAGCACTGGGGAGACAGAAGCCAGCCTAAGCCGTTGCTTAACAACGTTGACCGGCACGAAGAAGGCTGCGGCAATCTCCTCCTCGCTCATGCCTTTTTGGCGCATGTCCTGGAAGGCGCGAAACTGATCGAGCGGGTGCAGCGGCGCTCGCTCAATGTTCTCGGCGAGCGACACCTCCTCGGCAACGATCGCGCTGTGACGGGCGCGCACGACACAGGGCACGAGGGCGGTCTTGGCGAGGCGCTTTTGCTTCACCAGCAGCTCAAGCGCGCGGAAGCGCCGGCCTCCGGCAGGCACCTCAAACATGCCAGTCTCGTTACCGTCGCTGTCGACGACGGGCAAGACGCTGAGGCTCTGGATCAAGCCGCGGCGGGCGATCGAGGCCGCAAGATCCTCGATCGAGATGCCGACCTTGACGCGCCGGACATTGGACTGGGAGAGCACCAGCTTGTTGAAGGGAATGTCGCGCGAGGACGACAGGGTGATCTTCTGAACGGCAGTAGCCATCGGGATGTACTCCGCGACGGGCGGCCGAGAGCCTCTCTCTCGACCTCCAAACCCGTCATGAGAATCCGTCACTCCTCGCCCTCTGATGTGCTCGGCAGCCACGCGACACTTGTCGCGGAGCAGCAGGTCGGTCCTGGCGCTCTGCAACGACTTCGCCGCAGCGGGGTCCGGCATCGAGGCAGACTTCGGTCATGAACGCATCCGCAGGAAGACGCCGAACTGGAAGCGGGCGGCCATTACGCTGCCTCCCGCCGATCGTCGTCAGCGGCCACTTTGTCCGGCAGGAAACCCAAGAGATAATCCGCAGCCCTGCTTGCCAGAGAGGCGGCGCGAACGATCGCACGGTTATCCTCGCGCAGCACCTCCAGCCACGAGCCGATATAGTCGGCGTGACGCACGGTCGGCGTGATGCCCAGCGAGGCGCAACAGAAAGCCGCACATATCTCGGCAACCAGCTCTTCGAAGGCATACTTCTTGGTGCCGAAGGAACCAGACAAATCCCGGTTGAGGCGTGAGGCATGACCGGTGGCGTGCCCGAGTTCATGCAGGGCGGTCCGGTGCCAATTGATCGGCTCGAAGTAGGCTTGGGGTGGCGGGACCCGCACATAATCGTGGGCCGGAGCGTAGAAGGCGCGGCTGCCACCAACCCGGAAATCGATCCCCGTCTGCTTGATCAGCCTCTCGACCTTCGGCTCGATCAGGCCGGGTAAGGGCGGGTGCGTGGCCATCGCAACATCGTCGGGCAGCCCGTCGCACTGCGCGGCGTTGAACACCGTGAAGCGTTTGAGGAATGGGATCGATCGGGCTTGCTCGCCGGTTTCGCGGGTACGCTTTTTCTCGTCGTCGGGCACGAACCGATGGGCGTAGACGACTGTCGTTCCATGCTCACCCTTGCGGACGCTACCGCCAAGCGCGAGCGCCTGGCGGAAGGTCAGCCAGCTCTGTCCTGAAAAGCCCTGCTCGATCACCGAACCCCAGAGGATCAGGACATTGATTCCAGAGTATTGCCGGTCGGTGGCGGCGTTCTTCGGCATGGCGAGCGGCGCCTTCGCAGCTGCCATTCCCCATGGCTGAACCCAGGCAGCCGACCGGCCTCCAGCTCGCCGATGATCTTGCTGGTGATGTCCTCATATACGCTGGCCCGCGTCGGGGCAGCTTGGTGCCGATGCTTGGTCATTGCGAGTCTCCGCGCCGGGCGCCGGGAGCCTCTCTCCCAGCCTTCAACCCGTCAGTGCGCCAAGCGCGGCCCTCCAACTTTATGAACTCAAATGAAGATTTCGGTTGCCGACCAACTCCGAGGTGGAAGACACCGTTCGAAACCGCAGCGTGAGGCGATCAGCAGAACCCACTAAGCCGGGCGCACGGGAGTAGGCCCAAGCGACCCGGCAGTGAGTCCATGAAAACGGAAGCCGCACAGACAGCCGAAGCCAGTCAGGAGCGGTTCCACCGGCCACGGAAGTGGGGAGCCAGCCGAAAGGCTCGTGGAGTGCGCGTCAGCGCAACCGTTCCGATTAGCAGGTCAAAGGAGCATCTTTGCCGCAGGCGCTCCAGTCGGCGCTTTTCGCAGCCGTATATTCAGAGAAAAGATCGTGCGGCAGGGCATCCGGAATGGCGAGACAGAAAAGTGTGCTCAATGCGAACCGCGATCCGTCTGTTTCCGAGCGAAACTATCGGACCATAGAGATTGGCTGAGGGCTCCGTTTTGAAAATCCCCGACCAATTCGACGAGACCACGCCCCTGCGCGTCGCGATTGCAGCACGAATTGCCTTTCCCGATGGCTCGATGTGCGCAGCAGGCCTACGCAAGGAACGTGACGCCGGCCGACTTGAAACCGAGCTAATCGCAGGAAAGGAGTACGTCACCTTGCTGGCGATCACCAGAATGAGGGAACTATGCCGCGGGCGTCGAAAGGGCCACGCCTCGTCTGGCGCGGCGAAAGCTGGAAAAAGGACGGAACACTCCGAAACAAAGCTGGATGGTTTATCCGCGATCGAACAACGTTCATCAGCGCTGGCAGCGGCGAAAAGGGCCATCCAGGACCTGAAGCTGAAAAGGCGCTCGCGGTCTACATCGCCAGCAAGTACCACCGAGCGCGCGGTGCCGAAGATGTCTTGATAGCCGAGGTCGTCAGCGTCTACCTGAGAGAGGTTGCACCGAAGCATGCCGCGCCGGAAGAGACGGCGGCTCGGCTGGACAACATCCTCGATTTCTTCGGTGAAAAGACCCTCGCCGCTATTAACGGCAAACTCTGCCGCGACTACGCCGCGTCCTGTCCCACAGAAGCCGTTGCGCGCCGCCAACTCGAGGATTTTCGTGCAGCCATCAACTACTATCGCAGGGAAGGTTACACGACTGCCGCACCGACGATTGTCCTGCCCGACAAGGCTGGTGCACGCGAGCGCTGGTTGACGCGCAGTGAAGCGGCCGCTCTCATCTGGGCAGCTTGGCGTATGAAGCAGAAATGGAAGGGCCAGGAGAGCGGCCGGCGTACCGGACGACACCTCGCCCGCTTCATGCTTGTCGCGCTTTATACAGGAACACGCTCTGCCGCAGTCTGCGGCGCCGCCGTCCGTCCAACCAAAGGGCGTGGTTATGTGGACCTTGACCGCGGCATCTTTTACCGCCGTGCCGATGGCGCAAAGAAGACCAAAAAACGCCAGCCGCCCGTGCGCCTGCCGGACCGGCTATTGGCTCACCTCCGCCGCTGGGCGTGCACGGATCTCGATATCAGAACCAAGGCGCGCGGCAAAAGCGCAAATATCGGCCGAAAAATATCGCAAGATTTTGTCGTGGAATGGAATGGAAAGCCGGTGGTGTCGGTAAAGAAGAGCTTCAGGAGAGCTCGCGAGGCAGCCGGCCTCGGTCCCGACGTCACTTCGCACACGCTTCGCCACACCGCTGCGACCTGGCTGATGCGGGCAGGCGCCGACATGTGGCAGGCGGCGGGCTTTCTGGGCATCACCGTGGATGTCCTGATCGATACTTATGGCCACCATCATCCCGACTTCCAGGCAGACGCCGCCGAGAAGATCGCCAAGAAGCAGGTCGCCGCCGAGGCGACGAAATCGGTCTCAGGACAGATGACAATGAAACATGAACTCGGCAGGGGGGGGCCTATGTTTCCCACCCAAAGCTCGAAAGGAAACGCGATCATTGCGAAGCAAGCGTGACGATCGGGCCCAAAAAGCTGCGGCTTTGCTGGTAGCGCACATCGTTCGGGACGATGGGGTCGCAGGTTCACGCTGCCACCCGCACCACTTCTCTAATTTGGGTTGGGCGGTCACGCCGTTCGAGTCCACTCCGACTCCCCGGACTGAACGAAACTGCGAACTACGAGCTGCCGATCCCCTCGAAACAAGCGGACCAGCTCTCCTCCTTCATGAATGATCGCTGCGACCGCGGCCGAATTGCTTCCACGAGGT
Organism: Mesorhizobium sp. M1163; assembly: GCF_040318415.1. Taxonomy (NCBI): domain Bacteria; kingdom Pseudomonadati; phylum Pseudomonadota; class Alphaproteobacteria; order Hyphomicrobiales; family Phyllobacteriaceae; genus Mesorhizobium; species Mesorhizobium sp. M1163. The sequence continues at coordinate 37,692 of NZ_JAMYMF010000045.1, forward strand.
CCGGTTCGAACCGCCATGTTGTTGCGATTTTCGTCTAAGAGTTTGCGCCAGCGAGCAAGACGCTCAGGATCCAGCATACTAGCGGCCAAAGCTGCTTGTACCGCATAGCCGGGTTCATTCTGCTCCATTCCTCTGAAACGTGGCGAAGACAACCCGCTTGCTTTCGCGCACGCAGTCTTCAAGCGGCTTCGCCTTCGCCAGATGCGCCGCAATCGCGCTGGCCAGTATGCAACCTGTTCCGCGCATTGATGTGGCAAGGCGCGGTGTATCGACGTGGATGGGTTCATGATCGGAGCGTAATAAAATATCGGTCGATCGGAGTCCCGAGGCATGCCCACCCTTGATCAGCAGGGCCTGAGGGCCGGCGGCCAACAGTCTTTGTCCTTGTCGGAGCGCATCGTCCTCATCCACTGCCAGTTCGGAGCCAATAAGGTGCGCCAGTTCGGGAAGGTTGGGCGTGACAAGGCAGCAAAGCGGCATCAGATCGCGCTTCATGACAGCGATAGCGGCTGCCTGTAAGAGCGCCCGGCCTGAGGTGGAGGCCAGCACTGGATCGAGTACTGCCGGCACCTGTCGATTTTCGCGCAGTACGGCGGCAACCGCAGCGATGGTCTCGGCTGTTCCGAGCATGCCGATCTTGATTGCCGCCACTTCGTTGGCCTGCAGCGCGGCGCGCATCTGATCAGCCACCAGGCTTGGTGGCGAATGAAGGATTTCCAGTACGGCGTCGTGCGTTTGCACTGTGAGCGCGGTGACAGCGAGGCAGGTGCGCACGCCAATGGAAGAGATCGTCTCGATATCGCGTGCAATTCCAGCCCCACCGCTGGAGTCTGATCCGCCGACCACGAGCACATGCGGTTCTCGCCTCAGCGCCATGGCTTTGTCTTTTCGATCCATTCTCGCGTGCGCGCTTCGGGATCGGCATTCAAGGTGATGTCGGTGACCACCGCGGCGCTGTCCGCACCAGCCTCGAAGACACCGTCGAGCCGGTCGGGGTTGAGGCCGCCGATGGAGACCAATGGGATCGGCGCCACCCGATGCTTCCACTCGCTGATCCGCTCGAGCCCTTGCGGCGCCCATTTCATCTGCTTCAGGACGGTGGGATAGATGGGGCCGAGCGCGATATAGTCGGGCTCGGCAGCGATGGCCGTTTCCAGTTCGAGATGATCGTGCGTGCTGAGCCCAAGCTTCAATCCGGGGTACTTAATCGCCAGCAGGTCGGCCGCAGCCAAATCCTCTTGGCCGAGATGGACGAAGTCGCAGCCTTCCTCAATGGCGAGCCGCCAATGGTCGTTGACGATCAGTTGGCAACCATGGACCGCGCAGACGCCGTTCGCGCGGCGGATTTCCGTCCGCAACGTGGCCTCGTCCCTATCCTTGATGCGCAACTGAACCAGCTTGACGCCAAGCGGCACCAGCCGTTCGATCCAGGCGGCGCTGTCGACGATCAGGTAGAAGGGGTCGAGCTTCATGAAAAAACTGCCCTGCCAATTGTCGGCGTCGACGGCACGGCGACGTCCTGCGGTTCGAGCATTCCCGAGTTGAAAGCTTCACGACCGGCCTCGACCGCCTTGCCGAACGCACGCGCCATGCCGACCGGATCGGCCGCCTTGGCGACTGCGGTGTTCAGGAGTACGGCGTCAAAGCCGAGCTCCATGACGGTTGCCGCGTGCGACGGCCGTCCGAGCCCCGCATCCACGATCAGCGGAACGCCTGGGAAATGTGCGCACATCGAGCGCAGCGCCGGAATGTTGATCGGCCCGAGGGCGGAACCGATCGGTGCACACCACGGCATCAGAACCTGGCAGCCCGCCTCCAGCAGTCGCTCGGCGACGACAAGATCGTCGGTGGTATAGGGGAATACATCAAAACCGTCCTCGCACAGGATGCGGGCGGCCTCGACCAGCCCGAACACGTCCGGCTGCAGCGTGTCGTGGTTGCCGATCACTTCGAGCTTGATCCAGTTGGTGCCGAAAACTTCGCGCGCCATCTTCGCGGTCGTGACCGCTTCCTTGACGGAGTGGCAGCCGGCAGTGTTGGGCAGGATTCTGACGCCGAGCGAGCGGATCAACGACCAGAATTGTTCGCCGGCCCTGCCGCCTGCCATCTCACGGCGTAACGAGACGGTTACCGCCGAAGCGCCCGACGCCTTGACGGCCTCGGCAAGGATGGCCGGCGATGGATATTGAGCGGTGCCGAGAAGCAGGCGGGAGGCAAGCGACGTTCCGAGAAGATCGAACATGGCCTAGCCTCCCTGCATCGGTGAGAGGATTTCGATCCGGTCGCCGTCGCTCAACCGGAATTCCGCCCGGTTGGCTTTGTGCACGAGGTCGCTGTTGACGGCCGTTGCCAGCCAATCGCCTTCATAGTCGAGCGCCGCAAGCAGCTCGGCCAGCGTGGTGGCTGCAACCTCATGCACTTTGCCGTTGACCGTCAGTTTCATGAGCAAGCTCCTTCGTTCCGTCTTGATGGAAGACCAGGTCGGCCGCCTGGCGCGCCATGGCAGGGGCGAGAAGAAAGCCATGGCGATAAAGCCCGTTGACTGCGACGGTGCTTCCATGTGCCTCGACACGCGGCAGATTGTCGGGAAAAGCAGGACGGACGCCGACACCGGTTTCAACGATCCCGGCCTCGCCGAATGCCGGATGGAGGGCATAGGCGGCACCCAGAAGCTCCATCATCGAACGCACCGTGGCCGGCTCGGCGGACCCGCTCTCGATCATGGTCGCACCGACCATGAAACACTGGCCGGTGCGCGGCACCACATAGAGCGGAAAGCGCGGATGAAGCAGCCGGACCGGGCGCGACAGCGAGATGTCGGGCGTGCGCAGGATCAGCATTTCGCCGCGAACGCCGCGTAGCCGGTCATCGATGGCTGCCATTCCCGTGCAGTCGATCTGATGATCGAAACCAAAAACATGCCAGACCTCGGTGCCGAAGTGAAACTCGACACCCATGGCTGCGAGCTTGTCATGAAGCGCTGCCATCGCCTGACGCGGGTCGAGATGCGCCTCGTCGGAGAAGAGCAATCCGCGCCGGAAGCGGCCGGCGAGGTCGGGCTCCAGGAGCGCAATTTCGTCTTCATCGACACGCCGATGGCCCGAGGTGCGGCTGGCGAAGCGGTCGATCTCGCCCGCATCGCGCGGCGCGGCCACGACCAGCGTTCCGGCCCGCGTCACCTGGCCGGGCGTTGCGGCATCCCACCAGTCGGCGGCACCGCGCCCGAGATCCAGCACCGGCTGCTCGGCGCTTTCGCGCTCGCACCATGGCGCCAACATGCCGCCGGCGAACCACGACGCATTGCCCCCAAGGCCAGGCCTTGTCTCGGCAACGGAAACCGCCGCGCCGCGTGCGGCGAGCTCGAAGGCGGCGGTGAGGCCGGCAACGCCGGCCCCTTTGACCAGCACCTTCATAATGGCTCACGTGGCTGAGGTATGAGCGGTGCGCCGGTCTCGTCCGCCGGCAGGTAGAGATCGCCGCCCTCGCGGTATTTCGCCGCCATCGCCGCCATGCCCTCCTTCTGCGCTTCGGTGCGGATGTCGTGGGAAATTCGCATCGAGCAGAATTTCGGCCCGCACATCGAGCAGAAATGCGCCAGCTTGTGCGCCTCCTTGGGCAAGGTCTGATCGTGGAAGGACCGCGCGGTTTCGGGATCGAGCGACAGGTTGAACTGGTCCTCCCAGCGGAATTCGAAGCGCGCGCGGGAAAGGGCATCATCCCTGACTTTCGCCGCCGGATGACCTTTTGCCAGGTCGGCGGCATGGGCGGCTATCTTGTAGGTGATCACGCCGATCTTGACGTCGTTGCGATCGGGAAGGCCGAGATGCTCCTTGGGCGTGACGTAGCAGAGCATGGCGGTGCCGAACCAACCGATCATCGCCGCGCCGATGCCGGAGGTGATGTGGTCGTAGCCCGGCGCGATGTCGGTCGTCAGCGGCCCAAGCGTATAGAACGGCGCCTCGCCGCAGACGGCGAGCTGCTTGTCCATGTTCTCCTTGACCTTGTGCATCGGCACGTGGCCGGGGCCTTCGATCATTACCTGGCAATCCTTCGCCCAGGCGATCTGTGTCAGCTCGCCGAGCGTCTCCAGCTCGGCGAATTGTGCTGCGTCATTGGCGTCGGCGATCGAGCCAGGACGAAGGCCGTCGCCCAGCGAAAAGGACACGTCATAGGCGCGGCAAATGTCGCAGATCTCGGCGAAATGTTCGTAGAGGAAGCTTTCCCGGTGATGATGCAGGCACCATTTGGCCATGATCGAGCCACCGCGCGAGACGATGCCAGTGACCCGGTCAACGGTCAGCGGGATGTAGTGCAGCCGCACGCCCGCATGGATGGTGAAATAGTCGACGCCCTGTTCGGCCTGTTCGATCAGCGTGTCGCGGTAGACCTCCCAGGTCAGGTCCTCGGCGATGCCGCCGACCTTTTCGAGCGCCTGATAGAGCGGCACCGTGCCGATCGGCACCGGCGCGTTGCGGACGATCCAGTCGCGGATGTTGTGGATGTTGCGGCCGGTCGACAGGTCCATCACCGTGTCTGCGCCCCAGCGGATCGCCCACACCATTTTTTCGACCTCTTCAGCCATCGACGATGTGACGGCGGAGTTGCCGATGTTGGCGTTGATCTTGACCAGGAAATTGCGACCGATGATCATCGGCTCGCTCTCGGGATGGTTGATGTTGGCGGGAATGATTGCGCGTCCGCGCGCCACCTCATCACGCACGAAATCCGGCGTGACGAAATCGGGCAGTGTCGCGCCGAAAGCCTCGCCGTCGCGCTCAAGCTTGCCGTGCAGGATCTCGCGACCAAGGTTCTCGCGGATGGCGGCGAACTCCATTTCGGGTGTGATGATGCCGGCGCGCGCATAGGCAAGCTGCGTCACCGCCTTGCCTGCTTTGGCTCTGAGCGGTTGGTGGCGAATGGGAAATTCCGGCGTCAGGCGTTCGCCCGTCGCGAATCCGTTGTCCTCCGGCCGGACATGGCGGCCGTCATAGGCCTCGACATCGCCGCGCGCCGTAATCCATTCGTGGCGAAGCCGTGCAAGGCCATTTTCGATGCTGGTTTCGACAGTCGGGTCTGTATAGGGGCCGGACGGATCGTAGACGGTGACGGGCGGTTCGCCGGCCGTCGGATGGACGGAGATTTCGCGCATCGGCACCCTGATCTGCGGGTGGATGGCACCGGGCTTGTGGATTTTTCGTGAGGCGGGCAGCGGTCCCGTCGAGACGGCGGGGGTGAGGGCATTCATCTTGAGGCTCCTTTGCTCGTTGCATTGGAGACCCAGTTCTGTGCCGGGAGGATGAAAAGACGCTTCTGTCGACCTGCCGAAACAGGACCTCGGGCGTAAACTCCCGCAAAGCGCTTGCACCGTCCCTACGCCAGTATGAACTGGATCAGGTTCAACGGGTCACTGCGCCGCGAATGCCAGCAGTATCTCAGCCCCTTGCCGGGACTCCCCTGGTGAATGCGTGAGGTTGGACGGGACGGCTCCGGTTTGTCAAGCGCGTTCTGGCCGCGGCTGATCGGCGGCCGGTCAGACCGTGCGGACAAAATCGTGCATGTCTCGGCGACAAGTCAAGCCTCGGAGATGAAGGCAGGGACAAGGGAATCGCAAACCGTCGGACTGAAAATCGATCCTGATGATCACACCTTCAATGGGCACCAAAGGTTTGCGCGTAGATCGCCTCGATTCTTCCTGCCTCGTCACTGGTCAGCGTGGCGAATTCCTTTTCGCGCGCGCGGTTCGATAGATGTCCATCATTCTGGTGAAGAAAACGGAAGAGCAGATCGGTCAACCGCTCGGGCATGTCAATAAAGGCGTCCACCTGCTGCCGGAACTGATCGTAGCGCTGCAGAAATGCGGTTTCCTCGGGAAGGTCCCGTTCGATCGTCCGCTGAACGCAGGCATAGAGGAATTCGGCGTGCGGGGTTGCATCGAAGAACCGGTAGAAATCACCGGTGTCATTCAGCACCCGGACGTTGAATTGCGGCGTCGGTTCCCATTCCACCAACGGCAGAAGGCGCTGCGAATAGCTCTCGAGCACGCCCCTGTACTCGTTGATCTGGTCCAGGATCGCGGCCGAGACGGGAAAGACCACTCCCGGCGGATTGAAGCCGCGCATGGCAAGGACGTGGTGGATTAGGTAGCGGTGAATGCGGCCGTTTCCGTCCTCGAACGGGTGAATGTAGACAAAGCCGAAGGCGAGGATTGCGGCGGCTACGACTGCATCAAGGTTTTGCGCGGGGCCCTGATCGAACGCCGCCATTCCATCGATTAGCCGCGGCAGGTCCTCGGGCCGAGCGCTGATGTGATCGGGCAAGGGCGTGCCGTTGTCTCGGTCATGCTCACCGACGAAACCTCCTTCTTTTCGGAAGCCAAGTCTTACGAAACGGGCGTCGCCAAGTACAATTCTTTGCAGACGCAGCAGCTCATCGCGATCGATCGGCCAGCGGCCGGCTTCGCCGATGGCGCGGCCCCAGCGCTGGATGCGATCTTGCGGCGGGTGCTCGCCCTCGATCGCATAGCTTGATCGCGAGTCTTTGAGCAAAAGAAAGGCGGCGGTCCGAGCAAGAAGGTCGCGCGGCACGTCCGCTACGATTGCCTCCGCGCGCCGCGGTAGTTCAAGGCCGATGAATTTTTCGAGAATCTTGGTGCGGAACACCAGAGGGCAGAACTCACGCGTGCCGGGGAGATTGTCCCTTACGCGGTAGCGCGAAGCGGTCTTGTCGGGTCCGGGCCACTGCAGCTCGGGATCGACAACCGGAATGTATCGTCCGGCCGCCGCGTCCGGCAGATCGATACGCGCTCCCCTCAGCCATTCATATAAAAACCAGATGCGGCGGGCATAACTGCCGGTCGGGCTTTCACGGACCAGCGCCTCGATCGGCGCGGGACCGGTCACTTGGAACAGCCGCTTGAGGACGGCAAGGTCCAGTCCCTCGTACTTGAGCGCAAAGGTCAGGTGGCCTTCGAGGGTAGGATTTGGGGCGTGGCGGGGGGTCATGATCCGCCAGCCATCCCGTTCGGTAATGCGATGATGCTCGCCCGTGGCGAACAACCTACGGGGCAAGGGCACGGCGAGCCTGTAGGCTCCGATCAGCGCGCTGTACCCGGCCGGGGTCGCCGTTTCAGGAAGGCGGATTTCCTGAAAAACGGTAACAGGACCTGAAAATTGGTGCTCTTGCACCGCAGGCATGAAAAGCGAATCCTTTCATCGAATTTTGGTTCAGTTGGGCCAACATCTATGAAAAATGATCCTATTCCATGAAAATTGATGCCACAAGACAAATTTTCCGAAAACCGATTCTAAACGGTGCTGGAGTCATCAAGCGAGAACTCCGCCACCGGCTCAAGGAAGCGACTTCAGACAAAAAGGTGAGTCCAGGAACCGCCATTCGCCGGTCTTTTAGTCACGAGGCCGGCACGGATGGCCCGCCTTACGTCGAGCCGGATTGCTCGAGTAGAACCGCGCCGTTCGGGGCTCACTCATAGAGTGCTCCGGCGCGCGATCCCGATTTGATAGCCGCGATCACGCTCGCGACTGATCTTGGTGACGTGGCGGCGTCGGAGTAGAAAACTGATGCAGGATCTCGGTGGCGTCGTGTGTGTGTGTGACCTGAAGTGAGTTCTCTGCGGTATGGGGGACGGAACGCAGCGCGCGCGTCTTCTCGGCAAACAGATCGACGAAGCGGCACCGAAGGGAAGTTCCTGGCATTCATTCTCGCCATCGCTGCCCCAATTTGCCGACCGGACTGCCGATCGATCTCGCCCAATACTTTGCGCGCGCAAGGGCCGAAGCTGAACTGGGTGGCACCTGCTCATTCGGGAGCTAACTCATGCTTGGCGCGCTAGCCCGAGAGAGCTGTGCCTGATCGAATGCGTGAAATCGTAGCTCGGACACGGTCATCTGTCACCCGCGTTCGGGCTGTAACGGAAAGCGCGACATCGTCTCCAATGCTCGTTCCCCACGTCGAGGGCCCAGCGGCTTGGCTGCGGGGGGGACTGTCAGCTAGTGGCCGCTGGGCCTTGACGACCAGCGAGCGTAAGAGGAGGCCCTGCGCTGGCTGACGAAAACTTGCGAGCAAAGCCACGGAAAAGCATCATTCGAACGAACTCTTTCGTCGAGACGAGGAGGGCAGTGAGGCGGTAGCCGCCGCTTTGAAGCTCTCCGGCAGCTGCTACGCTGGTCGTTCAGAGGGTCGCAGCTGCGCTTGCGCCGTCATATCAGATAAGTCTAATATAATCCGCGCCTAGCCATCGAACGCCGCGGCGCCCTCGGGTCGGCGCTATTCATCGGGTGGGCATGTCGGGTACGCAAGGGAGGACGAAATGAGACTGGTTCAGTCATTTGCATTTGCTGCTGTGCTGCTTCTTTCGTCTGCATTGTCTGCGGCCGCCCACTCGGCTCGTGAGGACATCGAGGCGGCGTTGGTAAAATTCATGGACGCCTTCAACAGCGGAAACGCAGCAGCGGTAGGTCAAATGTATACCGACGATGCCGCCCTGCTGCCACCCGACGGCAAACGCGTCGATGACCGCAAGGGCGTGGAAGAATTCTGGCAGGGCGCAATCAAGGCCGGGATGAAGAATCTCACCCTGAAGGCGCTGGAAGTGGAAGGGAGCGGGAATCTCGCCTACGAAGTTGGCGCATTTACGCTCAGTGTGCCGAGCAAAGGTGGTGCCCCTTCCACCGTTGCGGGCAAGTACATTGTCGTTTGGAAAAAAGGGGGCGACGGGACATGGCGCCTGCATCGGGACATCTGGAACTTAGGTGCGGCCCAATAGATTCCGCGATCCGTGAGGCCGGCGCGGCTTGCAACAGTTCCAACGAAAGTCCATGGCAATAGTTGATGTGACTGAATTGATTAACAAAATTGAACAGACTTGATGGGTCTGCTCATCGAGTCGGCTATGGATCTATCGCGCTACCGATCAGCGAGGCGGTAAGATTCGAGCTCAGCAGAACGGCTGACCACCACTTGCCGGGACTAGAGTGTTCTCCGGCTCGGCGCGCCGCTGAGGACTCTTGTTCATTTGGTCATGCGCAATCCGTGGTTCTCCAAGAACCCGTCCATCTCGTCAAATGCCATCTGAGCCGAGACAACTAACTATCATTGGGCAAGTAGCGGCTCAACGGCTCCAGAAGAAAGCAGCCCCCTATGCTCGTTCAACATTCGAGATCGCATCGGGCAAGTCTTTCCACGTCCGGGTACGCCATGCTGCTTCGACCGCCCCTTTTTTCTTGCGGATTTAGGAATTCGAGCTTTTCGGTTGTTCCGATCATCCATTTGGGAAACGACCGATGCCGGCAAGCAAGGTTTTATGGGGCCAGATCCTCACCGCCTTTCTGATCGTCGTCGCGACAACATGGGGAGCAACACAGTGGACGGCAGGGCGGCTCGGCTTTCAAAGCCAACTCGGTCCGCCGTGGTTCGAATTGGCTGGACACCCCGTTTATCCGCCACCAGCCTTTTTCTGGTGGTGGTTTTTCTACGACGCCTACGCGCCGAACGTCTTCCTGGAGGGCGCGGCGATTGCGGCGAGCGGAAGCCTCATGGCTATCGTCGCAGCGATCGGGACGTCGCTGTGGCGGGCGCGCGAGGCAAAGGATACCACAACTTACGGCTCGGCGCGCTGGGCGACGCGAGACGAAATCAAGGCCGCTGGGATGATCGGTCAGGATGGGGTGATCCTGGGTATGTTGGGCCGACACTATCTGCGCCACGACGGTCCGGAACACGTGCTATGTTTCGCACCGACCCGAAGCGGCAAAGGCGTCGGCCTGGTCGTGCCGTCACTACTGACCTGGCCGGGTTCGGCAATCGTCCACGACATCAAAGGCGAAAACTGGGCACTGACGGCCGGATGGCGGGCCCGTTTCGGCCAGGTGCTTCTGTTCGACCCGACCAATGCTGGATCCGCAGCCTACAATCCTCTGCTGGAGGTGCGACGGGGCGAGTGGGAAGTTCGAGATGTGCAGAACGTGGCGGATGTCCTGGTCGACCCAGAAGGCACATTGGAACGCCGCAACCACTGGGAGAAGACCAGCCATGCGTTGCTGGTCGGCGCAATACTGCACGTGCTCTATGCGGAGAAAGACAAGACCCTCGCAGGCGTGGCGAACTTCCTTTCCGATCCAGAGCGGCCAATCGAGGCAACGCTGCGCGCCATGATGCTGACGCGGCATTTGGGTGATGCAGGCCCGCATCCCGTCGTGGCGTCGGCTGCTCGGGAACTGCTTAACAAGTCCGAGAACGAGCGTTCCGGCGTGCTCTCGACGGCCATGAGTTTTCTGGGCCTCTACCGCGATCCAGTTGTGGCCAAGGTGACGTCATGCTGTGAATGGCGGATCGCAGACCTTGTCGAGGAGGCACGGCCGACGACGCTCTATCTGGTCGTGCCGCCATCGGACATCAGTCGCACAAAGCCGCTGATGCGACTCGTGCTTAACCAGATCGGCCGCAGGCTCGCCGAAGATCTTCACGCGAAGGATCACCGGCAGCGTCTTTTGATGCTGCTGGACGAGTTTCCCGCGCTCGGCAGGCTCGATTTCTTCGAAAGCGCGCTGGCCTTCATGGCCGGGTATGGCATCAAGTCGTTCCTGATTGCACAATCGCTCAATCAGATCGAGAAGGCCTACGGACCGAACAATTCCATCCTCGACAATTGTCATGTGCGGGTGAGCTTCGCCACGAATGACGAGAGGACGGCCAAGCGCGTCTCAGACTCTCTGGGGACCGCGACCGAGTTGCGCGCCATGAAAAACTATGCGGGGCACAGATTGTCGCCCTGGCTCGGGCATCTGATGGTCTCGCGGCAGGAAACGGCGCGTGCACTGATGACGCCGGGCGAGATCATGCAGCTGCCCCCGACCGAGGCGATCATTATGATCTCGGGCCAGTTCCCAATCCGTGCGACGAAGGCACGCTACTTTGCCGACCCGCGTCTTGCCGAGCGTGTCTTGCCGCCGCCAAGGACCGGAGGGACAATGCAGAACGCTCGTTCTGAGGACTGGACCGACACGACACTTCTTGCTGAGCCGGAAGGCAAATCTCGCAAGCTGAGGCTTGCCAGGGATCAGCAGGACGAGGATCCGGCCAATGGCGGCATTCGCCGCCAGCCCGAGCTTCCCGAACACGAAGACATCGCGCCGGAACGAACGCCACGCTGCGACGATGAGTTCGACCTCGACAGGGACGAGCCCGATGATGACGCCGTTCGTCGCCGCAGTGTCGATCAAGCCATGAGACGCGCAGCTCGTCAGGCCGCCCTTGACCCCAATGATGGCATTGAGCTTTGAGCGCATGAAGAACGCCAAGAAAAAACGTCTCTCTGCCTATCTTGATCCTGACGTGATGAACGCACTGGCTGATTACGCTGGGCGGCGC
>NZ_JAMYMF010000046.1:0-48619 GCF_040318415.1 Mesorhizobium sp. M1163
TCGCAGGATCGCGCTGACGAACCGTCCCGCACCATCGAACACGACGATCGGCTGGAAGCCGTACTCGTCATGGTGGGCATTGAACCGGCGAAGCTGTTGGCCTCCGTGCACAGCGTCGAAGGTATCGTCAATGTCGAGTACGATCCGCTTCGGCACCTGCCGGAACGAGGCGCAATAGAGATCGACCATCGCCCGTCCCATCGCGACCAGCTCCCGCACGCCGGGTAGGTTCTCCAGCCGGCACAGCGTCGATTGCGACGCCAGATCCCGACCCGGCGGCAGCGCATCCTGGGCCATCTTGAAGACCGGATCGCGGCGCAGCCGGTTGGCGTCGTTGCCGTCCTCGTAGCCGGCGGCGATCATCTTCATGCGAAAGCCGATCATGTCCGCCAGGCTGTAGACGACCTGGTCCGGGCAGCGCGGATCGTCGATGCAACGCGCCAGACGCTCGGCCACCCGCAACCGCTTTTCCACCTCGGCCAAGGCCAGAACGCCGCTGTTGGACGACAGCATGCCGCCGTCGAAACGGGCGACGACGGACTTGCCGCCGACTGATGACAAACCGCTCAGCGGCAGCGCAAGATCGTTCATGGTAGGTGTGGTCTCCGGGAAATGGTTCGGATCGGCTTAAGCAACCAAATCCTACGTCATTTCAACGGCTTGCGCCACATCCACCAACCCCCATGAATTTGGTTAGGTTGATGCGGCGTGCCGCCGCCGTGAGGCCGCGCTCGCTCAGCAGCGCGTCGAGAACGACGAGAAGATTCAGATCGAGCCCTTGAAACGCATGTCTTAGCTATCCATAGCGCGGATGCATTTGATTGAAACAAACGATTTTACCAATTTTCCGGAATGTCGCATGGACTTGGCAGGACCTAACGTGCGCCGATCACTGCCTCTATCGCGTGGCGAGTCCCTTGAGAAGAGCCCGAAAGAGGAAATCTGTCGCGTGCGGTGGAGATTGTACTGGGAATGAGAGGCAGCGCTCCGATCATGTCGAACTCTCCGACGAATGGTGGACCGGTACAATAGTTGATCGCAATGGTCCGGAGCTATGAAACATCTCGATTACATATGAGGTGCCGAGTGAATACGCTCACAGCACCCACCGTCGCAGCGTTTAGCTGACGTTTGACGACGGTTCCTATCCATTTACACGCAGATTCTTGATGTGCTGGCGCAAAAGCGGGAGGCCGGCGACTTTTCTTCCTCATGGGGCTGACGCCGCAGAAGCCGGAACTCGTCCGGTTCCTATGGGCATTGGGCTTGGTCGGTCGCACAGGCTCTATGAGGGGCAATTTTGGCAACGCGACGCGACTCGGGTTTTGAACGACGCCGAAAACGCAACCTGGAAAGGAACAAGATGGCAGATCAACTCGCCAACGAAATAATCGCCATGATCAAGAAGCGCGCCGCGTCGGAGGGCGGCGTAGCGCCTGCCACGGGCGGCGAGATAACGGCTGCCACGGGACTGACTTCGCTCGGTATCGATTCACTGGGATTGGCGGACGTTCTCTGGGACCTGGAGCAGGCCTACGGCATCGAGATCGAGATGAATACGGCCGAGGCATGGTCGGATCTCCAGAATGTTGAGGACATGGTGGAAGCCGTGCGCAGCTTGCTCGCTAAGGGGGTGTGAATGGACAGGCGCGTCGTGATTACTGGGATTGGCGGGATTTGCGGGCTTGGGACCAACGCCGCCGCCATTTGGAGAGAGATGCGAGAAGGCCGCTCCGCCATCGGCCCAATCGTCAACTCCGAGCTCCATGAATTGAGGGTCAGGATCGGTGCCGAGATCAAGGCGCTGCCGGAGCATGACATCGACGGCAAGCAACTCATCTCCATGGACCGCTTCAGCCTGCTCGCTGTGCTTGCGGCGCGCGAAGCCATGCGTCAGGCCGGACTTTCCTCCAAAGAGGGAAATAGCTATCGCTTCGGTGCGACGGTGGGCGTTGGCGGCTGCGGGTGGGATGCGATCGAGCAAACCTACCGCGCCATCCTTCTGGGCGGTAAGCGTGCCGCTCTCTTGACTGTACCCAAGGCGATGCCGGGTGCCGCTGCCGGCCAGGTCAGCATGAGTCTCGGCCTGCGCGGGCCGGTCTTCGGCGTCACGTCCGCCTGTTCCTCGGCAAACCATGCGATTGCCTGCGCGGTGGACCAGATCAGGCTCGGCCGGGCCGACGTGATGCTTGCCGGCGGCAGCGAAGCGCCGCTCATATGGGGTGTGCTGAAGGCATGGGAAGCGATCCGCGTGCTTTCGCCCGATACTTGCCGGCCATTCTCGGCCGATCGCCAGGGCCTGTCGCTTGGTGAAGGCGCCGGCATGGCGGTGCTGGAAAGCTACGAGCATGCCCTGGCTCGGGGCGCCACCATCCTTGCCGAAATTGCCGGTGCCGGCCTTTCCGCCGATGCGTCCGACATCGTCGCGCCGACTGTCGAGGGGCCGGAGGCAGCAATGCGGGCCTGCCTTGCCGATGCCACGCTGGACGCCGAGGATGTCGACTATCTCAACGCGCACGGCACCGGCACCAAGGCCAACGACCAGATCGAGACGGCGGCGATCAAGCGCGTCTTCGGTCAGCACGCCTTCTCAATGTCCATTTCTTCTACCAAGTCCATGCACGCGCATTGCCTCGGCGCGTCCGGCGCGCTCGAGTTGATCGCCTGCGTGATGGCTATCCGCGAGAGCGTCGTGCCGCCGACTGCCAATTATCGTGAGCTGGACCCCGATTGCGATCTCGACGTCACGCCCAATGTGGCACGCGAGCGCAAGGTGCGCGTGGCACTGAGCAACTCCTTCGCCTTTGGCGGCACGAACGCGGTTCTGGCGTTCAGGCAGGTGTAGAAGCCACGAGAGATGCCTCCGGCAACATTATCTCTCGCATCCAGATGCTTGCCGGATAACTATTGTGAAGGGCGGGTCATTGACCGCCTCGGCGAATGCGGGAGGTGGCAGCGGAAGCTCGACGATCCGGGGGTATCGTCTTTGCGAAATTCTTAACTGTTGAAGCGGCTTGGACGTACCGCCGCCCCGTAAAAGGTAAGCGAGGCCCTGCGGGCTCGGCTTGAGGGTCTGAAGCTGTACACGAATGTCTGGAAGCCGCAGGGTCGGCTCTGCGCCCGTTATAGTCGCCTGAGTGCTGCCGGCAAGAAGCCACCGGTGGTCATGGCCGAGATCGTGCATGAGATGGCCCCTTCTTGTGGACCATCGGGCGAGAGGTTTCACCATCATAGCGGTCTCGAACCAACGTGCGGCACAGCGCCGGGGGCGGAGCCACGGTGGGGAACTCCCGTCGGTGGTTATGTGGCCGAGCCAGTCCGCGCGGCGCCCTCTCCGATAGGGTTAGAAGGGTTCAGCTAGCTAGGCGCGTGTCACGTTTTGTATAAGGCACAATAGCAGTGAGAAATGGAGATTGATGCCTGCGCGTTTTCGAATAAGACAATCACTAAGCTGTCACCCGAATTACATCAGGAATTGTCTATAGCCGCCGCCCATCAGGTAGCGGCCACGTTGGATGGCGCGACGCACCTGATCGCGAAGATGGCTACCTGGATGAGACCAATCTTCTTCGACACGGCGTCTCCCGAACAGGGCAATGGCGATCTCCTGATGAGATGCTCCCGCAAGCGAGCCATCCAAAGCCTGGAGCACGAGACGCAGACGCGCTCCGCGGGGCTCCGGCGGAAAGCAAGCAGCTGCCAGGCGGCCGCAACCATTGATGTCGTTCAGGAACTGAAGGGCAGCGACATGGAACTTCAGGTGCTGCGGCTGCACGATCGCGTCGACATATAGCCGCAACGGGCGGAGAACGGATGCACCGGAAAGGGCGATCTGCAGACTCCGGCAGTCCTCCCTCAGCAGCACGTGCTGCACGCCGGCAGGTCTCAGCAGGATGTCCTTGCAGCATGAGAGCGAAGAAAGATCAAGCGGTTCAAAATCGTGGTCGAGCCCAACCGGCTCCGCGGCCGCTCGTAGGATACGGGCGCAGTCGCGCGGATCCCAAAAGACCCTTGCCGACGTAGCGTCCGACTGTGGCGCGTCCGCGAAAAAGGAGGCTCCATTGTCTTAGGAAAGATGATCCTGTCGTCAACTCGATTATCTTCATGTCGGCCTGGGCTCCGACAATGCAGGCGGACGGTGCCATTTTGGCGTGGTCGCGCTGGAATTGTGGATTGCGCCGAAGAAACTCCCAGGCCCAGGCAGTGCGCGGCAATCGTCTGGCGTAGTGGTAAGCTTCGTGACGACGCCAGTCCGGCCAGCATTCAAGACCGACCGTCGCTTCCTTGGGCAGACCAGCATCCTTCACGGCTCAGGTGTCCACAATGCCGACGGGCCTAGAACCGGTTGCCACAGTACCGGTCGGCTCAGACGTCCCCTGCTGCGGATGCGCAAAAGGCTCGCGCGGGAAATCTCGAGAAACCCGGCCACCGCCTCCGTTTTGCCGACGGACTTGGGTTGTCCGATGCGCGACAATGGCCACGTCGCGAGGCGAAGGATCCGTTCCATGCGCGTATCCGTCACCGTTACTATCCGGGTCAGATCCTTGGCCAAGCCGAACTCGATCATGCCCGCGAAGAGCTCGTAGGTTGCCTGGGCCAGCCCGCCCGCTGCCTTGGGCGCCGACGGAGGGAGATCGAGCGCGAAACGACTGCTCTCCCATATGTCGGCAGTCGAGGGCATGACGTCAGCACCCAGCAGCACCGGGAACGTGTCGCGCAACATTGTGGGTCCGGTGCTGGGCAAAAGACGCACGCAACCGCGAATTCGCCAGTCGGATCCCTTGAGGAGCAGATAGACAGGCTTCAGACCATCAAACGGGTCTGTTTCCATCTGGTCTTCGGTATCAACTTCCCAATCGAGCCTTTCCTTGAACACCCGAAACCTGAGCTCGTGCATCTCTTTGAGCTCGCTTGCGAACTCGTTGTAAAGGTCTGGTGTTATCAGCTGCATCATGGTCGCCTCCGTGCGGGATGTGTTCCCGCCATCGAAGGGCAAAGCTGGCAACGATGCAGCCTGTAGAGGTTTACAGCTATCGTGGCAGAAGAATCAGGATCTCGCCTGGCCGGAGGCAACCAGTCGTGCAACGGCCTGGTTGATCGTTCGAACGCCAAGCTTTGCCTTGGCGTTTTCCAGATGAAAGGTCACGGTGCGCTTTGAGACGCCGAGAAGCTGGCTGATAACCCAAGCCGACTTGCCGCGCGCCGCCCATTTCAGGCACTCGAACTCCCGCGGGGTGAGCGTTACACCATCCACCACGCGATCGTCGGCGAGCCTGCGTCGGACATGGATATGAAAGTTGATGGCCACCAGCTGCAATGCTTTTTCGTAACGTGCCAGTGACCGCAACAGAGGCGGACGGGACTCGTCGGAAGCAAAGGTCAGGGCAGCAAACCGGCCGCGATGATCATGCATGGACATCGTCAGGCCGCCGCGGCTGCCAAACTCAGCCGCACTCTCCAAAATTTGTTGCTGCGAATTCGGCAGACAGTGCCGAGCGCGATCCACACCCCAATCGAAGGTATCCCAGCCTTGCAGCCCGCGCAGGATGACCGGATCAAGACTGTGGTACCGCTGTTGCAGATAACGTGATGTCCAGGATGATGGATAGTTTGAGATCAATTGCGGGGCGTCGCCGGAGGCCGACGGGTAAGTGAAATAGGCGAATAGCGGAAAATCGAAGCCGGCTGCAGCGGATGCCATTGCCTCACGGAGATCGGCAGCATCAACACTTGCAGACAGTTGCTCGACGAAGTTCTCAAACACGCGATGCATTTGAGCTTTGCGTAACCTCCGTGATCGCTCGATGCCAGGCAGAGACCTTGTTTTAAACAATCCCGGACCGATACAGGGCGTGCCGAGGACCCCGTTAATCTGGTGAAACCCGTGATATTCTGACGTTGTCTATGAGCCGTGTGCCGCCGAGCCAGGCCGCGACAAGCAAGCGTGCCGGTTGGTCAAGGCTTGTCATCGGTCGCAGATCTGCCTCGTCGCGAAGTTCCAGGTATTCGACCTCGCGATAGCCTGCAGCCAGAATTGCTGCGCGCGCTTCGGCAAGCGTTGGCAGGACGGGCGAGCCGCGGGCAAGCCGCTCAGCCGTCTCGAGCAAGACCGATGGTAGCTCGGGGGCAACAGCACGCTCTGCTGGCGAGAGCCGGACATTGCGCGATGATAGTGCAAGACCGTCGGCTTCGCGGATTGTCGGACAAGGAACAATGGTGATTGGAATATCCAGGTCCCGGGCCATACGCCTGACTAGCTGAAGCTGCTGAAAGTCCTTTTCGCCAAAGAAGCCGAAGTCAGCGCTGGTCTGCAGGAAGAGCTTGGAGACGACGGTCGCCACGCCATCGAAATGTCCCGGCCGGAAGGCACCGCACAGACCCTCGCTGACACCGGAGACCGAAACGGTCGTGGCGAAGGCCGCCGGATACATCTCCTCTGCATCCGGCGCATAAAGCAGGTGCGCGCCAAGCGGTGCCAGCTTGGCGGCATCCTCGTCCTCAGTGCTCGGATACGCGGCGAGATCGGCCTGGCTGTTGAATTGCTTCGGGTTGACGAAGAGCGTCACGATCACCCGGTCGGCCTTCACGAGTGCCGCGCGCACCAGGCTGAGATGGCCCTCATGCAGGACGCCCATCGTTGGCACGACGGCAATCCTCACGCCCTCGCGGCGCCATGCGGCGACGATTTGGCGAAGCTGGGCAACGCTCCTGACAATCGGCACGCTCACGCTGCTTCTCCGCTCTTGGTGGCGTCCGCGTCGGCGGGCTTGGGCGCATCGGCAAACACGTGCTCGGCGGCCGGAAACTGGCGCTCCTTCACTTCCCGCGCATAGGCCGCGATCGCAGCCGCAGCGGCCTCCCCCAGTTCAGCGTAGCGCTTGACGAATTTGGGCCGGAAGTCGCCGAAGAGGCCCAGCATGTCGTCGACGACGAGAATCTGGCCGTCACAGGCTGCCGAGGCACCGATGCCAATGGTCGGGGTCGCCACCTCCCCGGTAATCCGGCGGGCGAGCGCCTCGGGAACCTTCTCCAGCACGACCGCAAAGGCGCCCGCTTCGCTCACCGCAAGCGCGTCGCGCCTGATGCGCTCGGCATCCCCGCCTCTGCCCTGCACGCGGTAGCCACCGATGGTGTTGATCGCCTGCGGCGTCAAGCCGACATGGGCCATGACCGGCACGCCGCGCGCGGCGAGGAAGCCGATCGTCTCTGCCATCGTTTCGCCGCCTTCGAGCTTGACGGCCCCGCAGCCGGTCTCGGCCATGACGCGCGCGGCATTGCGGAAAGCCTGCTCGGGGCTTTCCTCGAAGGAACCGAACGGCAAGTCGACGACCATCAGCGCCTGCTCGAGGCCACGGCGCACGGCCTGGCCGTGCGTGATCATCATCTCCAGCGTCACACCGAGCGTGGAGGGCAGGCCGTGGAGAACCATGCCGACGCTGTCGCCGACCAGCACCACATCGCAATGGGGATCGACGAGCCGGGCGACTGGCGTCGTGTAGGCGGTAAGGCAGACGAGCGGCGTCCCACCTTTACGCGAATGAATATCCGGCGGTGTGATCGCCTTGGTGTCACCAAACGCACTCAATGGAACCTCCTTCCCCAACGTTACCAACCGCGGGTGTCGCGTTTGCCACATTTTTGTGCAAGTGCGAAGAGCTAAAAATGGCCGTGCAGCTTTGCGGTGTTGACGTGCGGACAGGCGCGCTTACAGTTAAATCGATTCAGGCGCCCCCGAGCTGGCCAACCACTTTCGCGAACATGGACGATCAGGCAAAAGGACCCAGGAAAGACAGAGCCGCCGTCAAGGCCGACGAAGTCAAAGTGGACCTGATCGCCTTTGTCGTCGCCGTAAACGACGGTGAACCCTGTGTCCTCACCATCGGCCAGGCGGACACCCTGCCCTCCGGACCATTTGCGCTTGAGCACCGATCGCTGCAATCCGGTTTGAGGGGGTGGGTCGAGCAGCAGACCGGCCATCCGCTGGGGTATATTGAGCAACTCTACACCTTCGCCGATCGGGATCGCATCGGCGCCGAGCGCCAGCAGCGCGTCATCTCCATCAGCTATCTCGCATTGACCCGCAAGGAACAGGCAGCTGGCTCGCCCAAGTGCGGCTGGCAGAGTTGGTATGAATATTTTCCATGGGAGGACCACCGCTCGGGCACGCCTCCGGTCGTGCTGGACGTTCTGCGACCGCGCCTGATTGAATGGGCAGACGGCGTCAGCGACGCGGCCGCGCGACGTGAACGCTGGCAGCGGGCGACGATAGCCTTCGGCTTCGACGACCGCTTTTGGAACGAGGAACTCACGCTTCAACGCTATGAGTTGGTCTACGAAGCAGGCCTGGTCCAAGAGGCCGGAAGCGGACGGGACGCTACGCCGCCTCCGCTGGTGCCCAGCAAGTCTATGGTCGCCGATCATCGCCGCATCGTGGCGACCGGCATTGCGCGGCTGCGCTCCAAGATCAAATACCGGCCGGTCGTCTTTGAGCTGATGCCGCCGGTCTTCACGCTTTTGCAGCTGCAGCGAACCGTGGAGGCGCTCGCCGGCAGGCTCATCCACAAGCCGAACTTTCGCCGCCTGATCGAGCAGCAGGAGCTGGTCGAAGAGACCGGAGAGGCCACCACGGAGACCGGCGGCCGGCCAGCGAAGCTTTACCGGTTCCGCCACGCCGCTCTCGACGAGAGGGTCATCGCCGGGACAAAATTGCCGCTGGCGCGGGGTTGACATCCCTTATACTCACAGCAAGTATATGCTGGTTATTTTCAACTAGAGTATAAGCTGGAGGGGTCGATGAGCGCCATGCTGCCGACGGCCGCGTTTCTCTACGAGCGCGTCCGACGAGTGATCCCGCCGATCGAATGGCCGGCTTTCGTCGAGGATATCGAGGCGATCCTTGCATTGAAGCGCGAGCGCAACGCCATCATCCTGGCGCACAACTATCAGACGCCCGAGATCTTCCATTGCGTGGCCGACATCGTCGGCGACAGTTTGGCACTGGCCCGCAAGGCTGCGACGATTGAGGCGCAAGTCATCGTGCTGGCCGGCGTACATTTCATGGCCGAAACGGCCAAGCTGCTCAATCCGCAAAAGACGGTGCTCATTCCCGACCTGCGGGCAGGCTGTTCGTTGGCGGAATCGATCACGGCAGAAGACGTGCGCTTGATGCGCCAGCGTTATCCCGGCGTGCCGATCATCACTTATGTCAACACGTCGGCCGAAGTGAAAGCCGAGTCGGATATCTGCTGTACATCCGGCAACGCCAAGGCGGTCGTCCAATCCCTTGGCGTTCCCCAGGTGATCATGTTGCCGGACGAATATCTGGCCCAGAATATCGCCGCCCAGACCGATGTGCAGATCATCGCCTGGAAAGGGCATTGCGAGGTGCATGAGCGCTTTACACCGGCCGACATCCGCGAGTTGCGCGAAAGCCATCCCGGCGTGATCGTGCTCGCGCATCCCGAATGCCCGCCCGACGTCGTGGCTGAAGCAGATTTTTCCGGCTCGACCGCTGCCATGTCCGACTATGTCGAAAGGCAAAGGCCGGCACGTGTCGTGCTGATGACGGAATGTTCGATGAGCGACAACGTCGCGTTAGCGCACCCAGAGGTCGAGTTCATCCGGCCCTGCAATTTGTGCCCGCACATGAAGCGGATCACGCTTGCCAACATCCGCATGGCGCTCGAGCAGAACCACCATGTCGTAACCATCGAACCCGGGATCGCCGGGCGCGCGCGGCTTGCGGTCGAACGGATGCTGGCAATTTGAGCGCCGATATCCGCAGCTTCTTCGGGCGGCCCATCATCGTCGGCGGCGGCATCGCCGGACTGATGACCGCGCTTCAACTGGCGCCGGAGCCGGTGCTTCTTCTGTCCAGGACGCTGCTGGGAGCTGACAATTCGAGCACCTGGGCACAGGGTGGTCTGGCTGCAAGTTTCGGCGAAGACGACGATCCAGCACTGCACCTGGCCGATACGCTTGCCGCCGGGGATGGTCTCTGCGACACAGACGTGGCGAGCCGCATCCTCCAAGCCGCGCCCAAGGCGATAGAGGGGCTTGCGGGCTTTGGGGTTCCTTTCGACCGTACGCCGAAAGGTTCACTGTGCCTCGGATTGGAGGCCGCACACAGCCGACGTCGCATCGTTCATGCGCATGGTGACGGCACCGGGCGTGAGATCATGCGTGCCCTGATCGCGGCTGTGCGTTCCACTCCGTCGATTGTTGTCGTGGAGGGCGTGGAAGCGCGCCGGCTGGCGGTGCGAGAGAATGCGATCCGAGGCGTCTGGGCGAGCGGTTCGACAGGACCTGTCTTCTTCGGCTCACGGCGGGTCGTCCTCGCCACCGGTGGGATCGGGGGACTGTTTCTCGACACCACCAATCCTTGGGGCAGTTGCGGACAGGGCCTGGCGCTTGCGGCCCGCGCTGGAGCTGTCCTTGCCGACCTCGAGTTCATCCAGTTCCACCCGACCGCGCTTGACGGCCCGGAACGCCCTATGGTGCTGATCAGCGAGGCCGTCCGCGGCGAAGGTGCTGCCCTGATCGACGAAACCGGCCAGGCTTTTCTCCAGAGCGTGCCAGGGGCGGAACTTGCGCCTCGTGATGTCTTGGCGCGCGCCGTCTGGAACCATCTTGCCAACGGCCACCGTGTTTTTCTCGACGCGCGGCAACGGCCTGGCCCGGAATTTGCTCGACACTTCCCGACAATCGCATCAGCCTGTCGTGGAGCCGGCATCAATCCCGCGCGCGATCTCATCCCCATTCGTCCGGCCCAACACTACCACATGGGTGGCGTTGCCGTGGACTGCTCCGGTAGGACGTCCGTCAAGGGGCTGTGGGCCTGCGGCGAAGTCGCTTCGACAGGACTGCATGGCGCCAACAGGCTCGCCAGCAATTCCTTGACCGAGGCCGTCGTGTGCGCGCGCTGGGTCGCTGAAAGTGTCGCCGGAACGCCTGCTCGCAGAACAAAGCCTGCGTTTGCGGACGTTTACCCATCGCCCGCTCCGATTCCGGTGCGTGTTTTCCTGTCGCGCGCACTCGGCATCGTCCGGGATGGTGAAGGTTTAAAAGCAGCCGCACGTGCCTTATTGCCGCTCGCCGATAGCAAGGACGCGGCCTCGGATCCGGCGGCTGCCGGGCTGATGATCGCGGTTGCCGCCCTGTTGCGCGAAGAAAGCCGCGGCGCTCATTACCGGACAGACTTTCCTCATCATGCGACTGTCGCCCGACGGTCCGAAATCACCCTCGAAGCCGCCTTGGCCGCTGCGCGGGAACTCGGACACTCGCCAAGCCTCGAAGGGGCAAAGTGATGACGCTCTCACCGCTTCCCACGGTCATGCTTGAGCCGCTTGTAAGGGCAGCTCTTCTTGAAGACCTTGGCAGAGCCGGCGACTTGACCACGGAGGCCATCGTCCCGAAGGAACGCCAAGCGGGAACCGTGCTGGCGGCGCGCCAGTCCGGAGTTGTCGCCGGCCTCGATCTGGCGATGCTCGCTTTCCGCTTGATTGATCCTGATATCGAAATCTCGGTGGAGCGGGCAGACGGCTCCAATGTCATGGATGGAGAGGTCATTGCATCAGTGGTTGGCCCTGCCCGGGCCATTCTCACAGCCGAACGGACGGCACTCAATTTTTTGTGCCATCTGAGCGGCATCGCTACAGCAACGGCATCGATCGTCGCTGCGGTTCGTGGATATGGCGCGAAGATCGTCTGCACGCGCAAGACGACGCCCGGATTGCGGGCAGTCGAAAAGTATGCGGTGCGCGCAGGTGGCGGATCCAATCACCGCTTCGGCCTCGACGACGCAATTCTGATCAAGGACAACCACATCGCCATCGCAGGCGGCGTTCGCCCGGCGCTCGAGCGAGCACGAAGACGGGCCGGTCATCTCGTCAAGATCGAGGTCGAGGTCGATACGCTGGCCCAGTTGGAGGAGGTACTTGGCTTCGCTCCCGATGCGGTTCTGCTCGACAACATGTCCCTCGCCGATCTTCGCCGCGCCGTCGCAATCGTTGGCGGCCGTGCTATCACCGAGGCTTCTGGCGGGATCGCATCCGATACAGCGCGAGCGATTGCCGCGACCGGCGTTGATCTGATTTCAGTCGGCCGACTGACCCACAGCGCGCCGATCCTGGATATCGGCCTCGACTATTGGGGCTCATGATCGCCTGAGGAACGAACAGGATCGAATCAACTGTCCTTTCCGATCGTCATCAATCAGACAGCAAAGCAAGGCAGAACCGGAGGAACAGCATGGACATGCAAACAGCGAGTCCAACGCAGACATCGCCACAGGCTCAATCCCCTGACCCTGGAGCGTGGACCCTGGAGAAGGCTCGGGCACTTCACGATGCCCCCTTCAACAATCTCCTCTTCCTCGCGCAAACCGTGCACCGCCAGAATTTCGATCCCAACAAGGTCCAGCTCAGCCGGCTGCTCAGCATCAAGACGGGCAGATGCCCGGAGGATTGCGGCTATTGTAGCCAGTCGGCGCATCACGAGACCGGCCTGAAGGCGTCGAAGCTGATGGAGGTCAGGCGCGTCATCGTCGAGGCGAAGAAAGCGCGTGACGCCGGCGCAACCCGCTATTGCATGGGCGCGGCCTGGCGAAACCCCAAGGCGCGCGACATGGATGCGGTCGTGGCGATGGTCGAAGGCGTCAAGGCGCTGGGCATGGAGACCTGTATGACGCTCGGCATGCTCGATCTTGAGCAGGCCGCTCGAATGAAGCAGGCTGGTCTCGACTACTACAACCACAACATCGATACGTCGGAACGCTACTATAGCGAGATCATCAGCACGCGCAGCTTTGCCGACCGGCTCGAGACGCTCGAGCACGTTCGCCAATCCGGCATCAAGGTCTGCTGCGGCGGCATTGTCGGCATGGGCGAGGAGCCGGTGGACCGGATCGACATGCTGGTGACGCTGGCCAATCTGCCGGAACATCCGCAAAGCGTTCCGATCAACATGCTGATTCCGATCGCCGGCACCCCGCTTGCCGACGCCAAGCCGATCGAGCCGATCGAATTCGTGCGCGTGATCGCGCTGGCGCGCATCATGATGCCGAAATCGCATATCCGACTTTCGGCCGGCCGCACCGCCATGACCGACGAGATGCAGGCGCTGTGCTTTTTTGCCGGTGCCAATTCGATTTTCGTCGGGGACACGCTGCTGACGGCGGACAATCCCGGCGAGGACAAGGATACCCTGCTGTTCCGGCGCCTCGGCATCGAGCCGATGGAACTCGAGGCGCAATGAACGGGGCACCGCTTGCCCGCTATGAGGCGACCTTGCAGGGACTGGCGCGCAAGGACCGGCTGCGGACGCTGAAGCCGCGCGCCGGCCTCGACTTCTCGTCGAACGACTATCTCGGGCTTGCCGCCTCCAAAAGACTTGGCGAAGCGGTTGCGGCGGCGATCGCGCGGGGCACGTCGGTTGGCGCCACCGGGTCGCGGCTGTTGCGTGGCAACGCGCCGGAGCATGAGGAATTGGAGGCAGACGCGGCGGCATTCTTCGGGACCGAGCGCGCGCTGTTCTTCGGCAGCGGCTACATAGCCAATTTCGCTCTGCTGACCGCCCTGCCGCAGAAGGGTGACCTGCTGATCCTCGACGAACTTGCCCATGCCAGCATGCGTGAGGGTGCACAGGCCGGGCGCGCCGAGGCCAGGCTGGCCGGGCACAACGACGTCGACGCTGTCGAGGATGTCATCACCCGCTGGCGCGCCGAAGGCGGCATGGGGCGCGTCTGGATCGCGGTCGAAAGCCTTTACAGCATGGATGGCGACCGCGCGCCGATGGAGAGCCTCGTCGCGCTTGCCGATCGGCACGAGACGTTCCTCGTCGTCGACGAGGCGCATGCCACCGGTGTCTGGGGACCGGATGGCCGCGGCCTTGCCGCCGCTTTCGAGGGCCGGGACAACATCATAGCGCTCCATACATGCGGCAAGGCGCTCGGCGCTTCCGGCGCGCTGGTCACAGCGCCGCGAACGCTGTGCGACTATCTCGTCAACCGATGCCGGCCATTCATCTACGCTACTGCGCCATCGCCGCTGATGGCGGTCGCGGCGCGCGAAGCGCTCGCAATGCTCGCCGACGAGCCCATGCGCCGTATTCAGCTGCATGAGCGGGTCGCTTTCGCGAGCCGCCAGTTGGTCGAGCGCTGCGGCGTAAAGCCCAGCGGCTCGCAGATCCAGCCAGTTGTCATCGGCGACGTCAGCCGCGCAATGGCGGTGGCGGCGGCACTGCAGGCCCGCGGCTTCGACATACGCGGCATTCGTCCGCCGACCGTGCCCGAGGGCACGTCGCGGCTGCGCATCTCACTGACGCTCAATATCGGCGAAGCCGACATTTCCGCCATGGTCGAGGCGCTGGTCGAGGTGTTGGCCCAAACATCACCGGAGGCGATATGACCCAACGCATCGTCATCACCGGAACGGATACCGGAGTTGGCAAGACCGTGTTTGCGGCTGGGCTCGCCGGTTTGCTGGACGGCTTTTACTGGAAACCGGTGCAATCGGGTCTCGACGGCGAGACCGACAGCGAGGTTGTCGCGCGGCTTGCCGGCTTGCCCTCAGAGCGCGTGCTGCCGGAAGCCTACCGCTTGCGGAGCCCGCTGTCGCCGCATCGTTCGGCCGAGATCGACGGCGTGGCGATCAAGGCTGCCGATCTTGCTTTTCCCGTCCTACCGACGCCGCTCGTCATCGAAGGCTCCGGCGGCCTGATGGTGCCGCTCAACCGGCGCACAAGGTTAATCGACATCTTCGCTGAATGGCGGCTGCCCGTTATTCTGTGCGCCCGCACCACACTCGGCACCATCAACCACACCTTGCTATCGGTCGAGGCGCTCCGCGCCCGCTCCATCCCGTTGGCGGGCATCGCTTTCATCGGCGATGAGATGGCCGATACGCAACGGACCATCGTGGAATTCAGCGGTGCGCCGCAGCTCGGCAGGCTGCCGCACCTCGATGTGCTGACGGGCAAAACACTGAGGGACGCAATGGTTGCCGGCTTCGCCTTCGCCTCGATTACTGGAGGTGACTGATGTCGCAGTCTCATGTGTGGCATCCCTTCACCCAGCACGCGCTCGAGCCTGCGATCCCAGAAATCGTCCTGACTGAGGGCGCCTATCTCCACAGGGCCGACGGCGCCCGCATCCTGGACGCCATCTCCTCCTGGTGGGTCGTCACACATGGCCACCGCCATCCCCGCATCATGAAGGCAATCGAGACAACCGCGTCGAGCCTCGACCAGATTATCTTTGCGGGCTTCACGCACGAGCCGGCAGAGCGCTTGGCCAAGGCGCTTGTCGGCCTCGCTCCCGCTGGACTCGACTGGGTGTTCTATTCCGACAGTGGCTCGACCTCAGTCGAAGTCGCGCTGAAGATGGCGCTCGGTTATTTCCGCAACATCGGCGCGCCGCGCTCGCGCATCGTCGTCATGGAGCACAGCTATCATGGTGACACGATTGGAACGATGAGCGTCGGTGCGCGTGGCGTGTTCAACGCCGCCTACGAACCCTTGCTGTTCGAGGTCGACATCATCCCCTTTCCGGCCGCGGGGCACGAGCAGGAGACGCTGGATCGTTTCGAGGCTGTGACCCGCGATCGACGAGCCGCAGCCTTGATCGTCGAGCCGCTGGTGCTGGGCGCCGGCGGCATGCTGATGTATCCAGCATCGGTTCTCGCCGAATTGAAGAAGATCACTGAGGCCTCCGGCTCGCTGCTGATCGCCGACGAGGTGATGACCGGCTGGGGACGCACCGGAACCATGTTCGCCTGCGAGCAGGCATCGATTTCTCCAGATATCCTGTGCACCTCCAAAGGCTTGACCGGCGGCACCATCCCGCTGGCCGTAACGCTTGTCACCGATGCCATCTTCCGGGCGCACTATTCCGAGGACCGGAAGAAGACGTTTTTCCATTCGAGCTCCTACACCGCCAATCCGATTGCCTGTGCGGCAGCACTCGCCAATGTCGAGATCTGGCGCGACGAGCCAGTGGCCGGGCGGATCACGGCCTTGAGCGTGATGCAGGCCGTCGGGCTGCAACGCTTTCGGGACAATCCATATTTTGCCGACTGTCGAGCCACGGGAACGATCGCGGCGCTCGACCTGCGAACCGGTTCCGCAGGTTATCTCGCCGAGATTGGTCCGAAGCTGCGCGCTTTCTTCCTCGAGCGCGGCCTGCTTGTGCGCCCGCTCGGCAATGTCCTCTACCTTCTGCCACCCTATTGCATCGCAGGCGACGAGCTCGAACGACTCTATGACGCCATCGAGGAGGCCGGGGAACGCTTCGGGTCCAGGCCGTGAGCAAGTCGTCGCGCATTCTCGGACTTGGCCATCACGTGCCTGGGCGCAAGGTGGCCAATGCCGAGATCGAGAGCAATCTCGGCCTCGAGCCGGGCTGGATCGAAAGGCGTACCGGAATCCGTTCGCGGTTCTGGGCAACGGACGAAGACACGCTGTCGGGTCTTGCCACCCGGGCTGGCGACATGGCGCTGGTGAACGCCGGTATTGCGCGCCACGACATCGGTCTGCTGTTGCTTGCCACCTCGACGCCCGACCATCTTCTGCCGCCAAGCGCGCCGCTGGTCGCACACAAGCTTGGCCTTGGCCGCGCAGGCGCGGTCGATCTGACCGGCGCCTGCGCCGGCTTCATCTATGCGCTCATGTTTGCGGACGGGTTCACCCGCCTGCATGGCAAACCAGCGCTGGTCATCGCCGCCAACATCCTCAGCCGCCGCATCAATCCAGCCGAGCGCGCGAGCTCAGTCTTGTTCGCCGATGCCGCCGGCGCCCTGGTGATCGGTCAGTGCGATGATGCTGATCGGGGCATTCTCGGTGCCTCGGTGGCTTCGGACGGCTCGCGCTACGGGCTGATCCAGATTCCCGCAGGAGGAAGCAACACGCCGTTCCATGGCGACCTCGACCTCGGGCAGACCCGGATGACGATGACCGACGGGCGCGAAGTGTTCGCAAAGGCCGTCGAGATGATGACCGATTGCTCGACAACCGCGCTAGCCACTGCGGGAGTGCGGCCACACAATGTCGGCCGGTTTGTGCCGCATCAGGCCAATACTCGGATTTTCGGCGCGGTCGGAAGAAACCTCGGCATTGCGGACCAAGCAATTGTCAAGACGATTGCCGAATACGGCAACTCTTCGGCCGCGACGGTCCCGCTGTCGCTCTCGCTCGCCAACCAGATGAAGCCATTCCAGCCAGGAGAGAAAATCCTTCTGGCGGCGGCGGGTGCGGGTCTCAGCGGCGGCGCTCTCGTGGTTGGAATCTAGCCGGCCGGCTAACGCGCGCAGGACTGGTCATGAATGGCAATAGGAGCAACAGAACCAATGCCAAAATGGCCTTCTGAAGCTCGACATGACCAAGCTGACGCAGCACCACCCGTGCGAGCCTCTGGATGAGTTCAAATGCAACACCCGTTGCACCAATCGTACCATCTGAATAAAGCTCAATTACAAAGGGTGAGCCGCCCCATATATGTCGGATACCCGACATTGTTCACATAAAAGGCTCGATGCTTACACGCTCTTTGCTGGCTGCTCTTTGCTGTCTTCTCTTTTCTCTTTGCTCTTTGCTCTTCCGTCTTGACTAGCAGGAGCCTGCGGCTTATCTCATTGCCGCGTTAGCACTCGCTTCGGCTGAGTGCTAGGCATGCTCCGGCAACGGAGCACCGTTCAACATCCGCACCAAGGAAATCCAAAAATGGCAAAGTCGAATTTCCGGCCGCTGCATGACCGCGTGGTCGTACGCCGGGTCGAATCCGAATCCAAGACCGCCGGCGGGATCATCATCCCGGATACGGCGAAGGAAAAGCCGCAGGAAGGCGAGATCATCGCCGTCGGCTCCGGCGCTCGCGACGAAGCCGGCAAGCTGGTCCCGCTGGACGTCAAGGCCGGCGACCGCATCCTGTTCGGCAAGTGGTCGGGCACCGAAGTCAAGCTCAATGGCGAAGACCTTCTGATCATGAAGGAATCCGACATTATGGGCATCATCGGCTGATTATCGGCCTCACCGTCAACTGAATTTCGGGCTTGATCGCAAGCCCCTGCCAGGAGCTAAAAAATGGCTGCCAAAGACGTAAAATTCTCCCGCGATGCCCGTGAGCGCATGCTTCACGGCATCAACATCCTCGCCGATGCGGTGAAGGTGACCCTCGGTCCCAAGGGCCGCAACGTCGTCATCGACAAGTCGTTCGGCGCACCGCGCATCACCAAGGACGGCGTCACCGTCGCCAAGGAAATCGAACTTTCCGACAAGTTCGAAAACATGGGCGCGCAGATGATCCGCGAAGTTGCTTCGAAGACCAACGACATCGCCGGTGATGGCACCACGACCGCGACCGTTCTGGCGCAGTCGATCGTCCAGGAAGGTAACAAGGCGGTTGCCGCCGGCATGAACCCGATGGACCTGAAGCGCGGCATCGACCTGGCCGTGACCGAAGTCGTCGCGGCTCTCGGCAACGCTGCCAAGAAGATCAAGACCTCCGAGGAAGTTGCCCAGGTCGGCACGATCGCCGGCAATGGCGATGCTTCGGTCGGCTCGATGATCGCTGAAGCGATGCAGAAGGTCGGCAATGAGGGCGTCATTACCGTCGAGGAGGCCAAGACCGCCGAGACCGAGCTGGAAGTCGTCGAAGGCATGCAGTTCGACCGCGGCTATCTCTCGCCCTACTTCGTCACCAACGCCGACAAGATGGTTGCCGAGCTCGAGGACGTCTACATCCTCCTGCACGAGAAGAAGCTGTCCAACCTCCAGGCGATGCTGCCGGTTCTCGAAGCCGTCGTGCAGACCTCCAAGCCGCTGCTCATCATCTCGGAAGACGTCGAAGGCGAGGCTCTGGCCACGCTGGTCGTCAACAAGCTGCGCGGTGGCCTGAAGATCGCCGCCGTCAAGGCGCCGGGCTTCGGTGATCGCCGCAAGGCCATGCTGGAAGACATCGCCATCCTCACCGGTGGCCAGGTCATTTCGGAAGACCTCGGCATCAAGCTCGAGAATGTCGGCCTCAACATGCTCGGCCGCGCCAAGAAGGTGTCGATCTCCAAGGAGAACACCACCATTGTCGACGGCGCCGGCAAGAAGGACGAGATCCAGGGCCGCGTTGCCCAGATCAAGCAGCAGATCGAAGAGACCACGTCGGACTACGACAAGGAGAAGCTGCAGGAACGTCTGGCGAAGCTCGCGGGCGGCGTCGCGGTGATCCGCGTCGGCGGCGCGACGGAAGTCGAAGTCAAGGAAAAGAAGGACCGCGTCGACGACGCCCTCAACGCGACCCGCGCGGCCGTGGAAGAAGGCATCGTTGCAGGCGGCGG
Organism: Mesorhizobium sp. M1163; assembly: GCF_040318415.1. NCBI lineage: Bacteria > Pseudomonadati > Pseudomonadota > Alphaproteobacteria > Hyphomicrobiales > Phyllobacteriaceae > Mesorhizobium > Mesorhizobium sp. M1163. Next base: position 19,320 of record NZ_JAMYMF010000046.1, read on the forward strand.
CGTCGCACTGCTGCGCGCTTCGGCCAACATCAAGGTCACCGGCGTCAATGCCGACCAGGCTGCCGGCATCAACATCGTTCGTCGTGCACTGCAGGCTCCGGCCCGTCAGATCGCTTCGAACGCAGGTGCGGAAGCTTCGATCGTTGCCGGCAAGATCCTCGACAACAAGGGCGCGACCTACGGCTACAACGCCCAGACCGGCGAATATGGCGACATGATCGCCATGGGTATCGTCGATCCGGTCAAGGTCGTGCGCACTGCCCTCCAGGACGCGGCCTCGGTCGCCGGCCTGCTCGTCACCACCGAAGCCATGATCGCGGAGGCTCCGAAGAAGGAGTCAGCTGGCGGCGGCATGCCTGGCGGCATGGGCGGCGGCGGTATGGGCGGCATGGGCGGTATGGATTTTTAATCCAGCCCCTATCAACTTACAGCGGACAGGGCGGCAGCAATGCCGCCCTTTCCTTGTGTGCCGAACATGATCGAAACCTTGGAGTGCGTCCCGAGGATCTCGTTCGAGCCTCACCGCATGGTCGAGAATTAGGATCTTGTCCGATCGAGCAATTCGCGGGCTCAACCTGGTCAAACCGGCGCCCCCTACGAACTGCCCGATCCTTGAGGATTCCGCTGCGCGACAATCACGATGCTTCATTCAGTTGGTAGCTATAGGCGGTGAATCATGAGGGGCATTGAGGAGCGTGGCAAGGTGCCCATCTCGGCATTTAACTCCATCGAGCGTGATATCAGGGACAATTCTCTCATCGGAACCGGCGGCTGGCGTTGAAGGACCCGGTGAATCATCCTGTTCTATTCTATAGTGGAGCAGACGCGCTCTGAGCCTCAAGATCAAGCGTTTCCTCCTCTGAGTATCCTTGATCTGCCGCTGGACATTCTCGTTGATATTGCTGAGCGGCTCAGCCCGATGGATCTGCTGAGGATTTCGCACACAAATCAAGAGCTGCGTGTCGCCGCGATGATAATCGCAACGCCTCAAGAAAGGCGGATTCAGGTTCAGGCCATCTGTGGCAGCCCTTGCAACCGGGCTCCAGCAGCGTCTCGTCGTCGTGGCCGAGGGGCCTCGTGACCCCGACGACTGCGCTTCGGCCTTGTGGGGCCTCGGAGCGGGCGTGGCAGCGCTTGCACCCGAGCTCCAGCGGCGTCTCATCCTCCTCGCCGAAGGGCTTGAGCCCAGGTCTCAGACCATTGCCCTGGAGGGCCTCGGAGCAGGCGTGGGTGGCGGACATAGCAGCCTGTCCCATACCTATGAATACGTTTGGCTGAAGCAGACCGATGGCTGCGCGTCGAAGCCGAAGCCGTCGAGTTCGCGGACAAACGGGAACTGCGCGATCTTGCTCGACATGAGCGTGTCGAGCTGGTCGCAGATCGCCGTCAACTTCAGCCGATCCAGGATTGCGATCAGCAGGTCATGATCTAGGGTCGTCATCACCAGCTCCCTCCGGCCACCGCTTCGTACTCGGCGAGTGGCCGCAGCAAGGTGGCCGGGGGTGATCTTGATCCGCTCGGCGCGCACCGGCCCTTCGAAGCCGGCAACGCCGACAAAAGGCTCTGTCGCAAACCTGGAAATGGGGTTGTGAACGGCCATTTCGGCCTGTCCGTCAGGCAGCGAGGAGATCGAAACAGCGATCGACAGACTTGTAGGCATACCTCGCCTGTCGCTTGCCCATCATGTGGATCATCTCGATGCCGGAGAGGATAACCACGTCGTTCGCATGCGACTTGAAGCCGAGCATGGATCGAATGCGGCTTGATACGCCGGTGATCCTGTTCGATCCGATTGTTGAGATGCCGGCTATTGCGGAGCGGATCGGCTTCAGCGGTCGCCGCGATCGCTGCCGCAGCCGGCTTTCAGCGTCGCAGGAAAGGATTGCTTCGTAATTGGTCTGGCTGCCGTCGATGACGATGCGCTCCGGCCGGCCATGGCGCGTCAGCGCCTTGCGGAGGAAGCGTTGGGCCGCCACCAGGTTACGGTTTTCGCTAAAGAAGAACTCGACCGTATCGCCGAGGATGTCGATAGCGCGGTAGAGATACATCCATGGCCGCGGACCTTGATGTACGTCTCGTCCAATGCCACTTGCTGCCGACCACACGCTTGCGCCGGTTGAAGCGCTCCAGCAGCTGCGGCGAGAAGTGGGCAACCCAGCGATGCACAGTGGAGTGGTCGACCTTCAACGCGTTCGGCCATCATCTCTTCCAGATCGCGCAGGCTCAGAGTGTAGGCCAGGTACCAGCGCACGCACAGCAGGATCACCGACTGGTCGAAATGGCGGCCCTTGAACATCACGTGCTCCTCCACAGCTGAGGCGTTTTTCTTGCCATGCTCGCTTACAAAAAGGTTTGCGACAGAGCCGTTCGAACCGCATGCCGACACCATCGTCAAGGGCGGCCGCGATGTCCATTATGGCCACAAGCTCAACCTGACGACGGGCAGGCAGTCTGTTCTTTCAATTTAGACCAACTATGATGCGGATGCCGCCTCAGTCAATTCAAGAATGTAACCAATGCCGCGCATGGTCGTGATACGTGGCGTTGCACCTGACCTACTCAGGTGTCCACGTAAGCGATAGATTCCGACTTCAAGCGCGTTGGCAGATACCTCGTCGTTGAACGAATAGAGGTGATCTTCCAACTGCGCACGAGGCACGATGCGGCCTGCACGGATAAGCAGATGCTCTAAAATACATAGTTCGCGGCGTGCGATCTTCAGAGGATGACCCGAGACGGAAACCTGTCGGCCGATCGGATCGAAATTGAGATTGCCAAATACAACGATGGGGTCGGTCACCTGTGTCGACCGGCGCAGAATGGCTCTCATTCTGGCGATGAGCTCATCGAAAGAGACGGGCTTGAGCAGAAAGTCGTCCGCGCCACCGTTGAAAATTGCAATCCGCTTCTCGAGATCGTTGATGCTACTCATAATGAGGGTTGGAACTGAATGCCCGTTGCTCCTTAGCTGTCTCAGCCAGCCCAAGCCATCGCCATCTGGCAGAGCCAACTCCAGCAGGAGAATTTCATAGGTTGCGCAACAAAATGCCCTCGACGCCTGTTCCAGGTTGCCAACTACATCAACGGCAAAACCGCTATCCCCGAGCGCAACTCGCACAGCGCGCGTAAGATCCACATGATGATCAATGAGCAGCGTTCGCATTTCACGTCCTATCAAGGTCGGACAGGTCACCGTCCGCTGTAAGACCGGGGCGACAGCGGAAGTCGCGCAACTCTTCGTAGTGTTCGTAACGCTCTTTCCGATGGGTGATCGCGGGAGCATGCAAGCCGCACGCCTGCAATAGTCGGGGATGGAACACGTGAAGACCTGTTGACGGGCTGAAACCGTCGGTCGGCCAGCCCACAATGCCACCGACTCTGCCTGCGATTTCTCTGCGCATCGATCCTCCTATGGGTTGCGTCGCAAACTCCAGCTGAGGTCGCAAGGGCAGGTTGCGGCTTTGTTCATTGAGAGGACCCCCTGGAGGCAATACCAGGAGGATTCCCTATAGGGCACTTCCCGATTTACCACCGGTCATTCCGAACCACGTTCGGCGGCTTTGAAGACACTCATTGAGCGCGGCTAGGTAAATCAAGGGTACGACCTGCCGGGTGTCGATGCCGCTTTTGAAGCAGGCATCGGCACCAGCTCGGTGAGCGTCGCCCGCGCAATTCAGCGGACGCGCTCGATACACCCAGTCGAATCGTGCCGCAACTTGCCGCGCCGACAGGGCGCCCGAAGACTTCAGACTTGTGACCGAAGGTCTACGCCCAGTCCTCCTCCCATTATCCACCTCCCTCAAATCAAAGTGGACGTTCAATCTGAACAAATTACGCCATCGTATCACAAACGACTTACCGATCCCCGACGTGCTCTAGCCTTAGTGCTTGTTAAGAAGGTCGGCTACTGTCTCTCCGCGTCGCCGGGCATCGGCGGCGAGCCACACCTCCCCCACCTCATACACGTCGCCGTGGGTACTGAACGGCACAATGACGTCAATGGCAGCCGACAGCAGGTCAAGAAGCGTGTGGTCTTCCACAGCAGCTCCTTGCGGGCTGCTCTTGACGAGTGAAAAGAGCTTTTTAAAGCCTTGGACCGGATCCGCCCCATGAATCGTTGATATTGATCCCGCATGGCCGGAGACGACTTCGCTAAGGTAGGCCCAAGCAGCATCATCGCGCATCTCGCCAAGCAATATTCGATCAGGGCGCATGCGCAAGCTGGCTTGCAACAGTTGCTCGGCTGTCACCGCACCTACGCTTGCTCGGTCCTTCGGATAGAGTAACCGGACATGGTTCTCGTGCGGGATTGCAAGTTCGAGCGTGTCCTCGATACTTATCAGCCTCTCTTGCGGGGGTATAGCGTTGATCAAAGTCTTGCTCATTGTCGTTTTGCCGCTTCCAGTAGGTCCGCAAAGCAGCATCGTGAGCCGCCCGCAAACGCATGCTCGCAAAAATTGCTCCAAGTCACCATGGTCGTAGTGCTGAAGAATCGTTTCGTCCTGCCGCTCTTGGCGCTCCTTTCGTGACCGCCATTGATTCCAACGCGAGTATTCGTAGCGAGAAGAAACTTCCTTGAGTTCGGTCACACGACTTGAGGGACGCCGTATCGTCAGGCTTATTGTTCCTGAGGGAACAGCGGGCGGCAAACAGATCTGCAGCCGCTCTCCGTTCGGCAGCTCAGTCGCACAGAGGGGGCTTTGCGGTCCGACATCTTGCTTGCGCAGCGCTCCAGCGAGGATCGCGATGTCCTCCAGATCGTCATAAGATAGCGGTAGCGGATGTTTCGTGAAAACGCCGGCCTGTCGGACAAAGGCTTCCCCAGGCCGGTTGATAGCGACCTCTTCGGTCCTTGGCTCCTCAAGCCATTTCAAAACAGGGTTGAGAAGCAAACGCAATTGAGGGTCAGCCTCCGGTCGCATTGTTGTCTCTCCGGCGTTGGCGATGTTGGGGGGCTGGCGCCACGGCGATCGGTCTAAGATCGTATACATCTGAGAAATCGAGGTCCCGAGCCACAAAGATCGATACAGCATCTCCCTGGTTTTTCTTCAGAGTTGGCGGAACGTTGATCGTTGCTCTAAGGGTCGTGTCAACGGCTTGTCCGGCGTTGCTCTGGAAGCTGTTGATGCCGCTTCCTCCACCTGAGCTGCCAGCGTATTGACCGGCGGCCTGAAACGCGCCTTGAATGACGCTCATGAGCATTGCTCCGCCAAAGCGCTGCCAGAAGTGATTATCCACCGTGCCAGGCATTCCGGAGCGGCCGAGCTCGTCAGCGCCCGGCGACGCTAGCGAAACGAGGGCATGGTCAGGCGTTTCGATGCGCGTCCACAGCACGAAGACACGCGCATCCCCCTGTTGGAGACCACGCTGGATCTCGCCAATCACGGTCGTCCCGCGATCCAAAAGCACCACGTTGTTGGTGGCGCCGCGGACGTCTTTAGGTAAGACGCACTTCACATAACCCGGTAAATTTGTGTCGACTGCCGTTTGCAAAATGCAGGGAATTATCGTTCCTTGGGTAATCACGAGATCAGGGTGCGGCAAAAGTGTGGCCCGGCTTGGCTCCTGTATATCTGGCTTCAATCGCCCCGTCAGATCGCCAGCGTCTGAAATCTCATGCGAGGTCGCGGGAGCATCCCTATGGTTGTCTTCGCTCCGCTGACCGTCGTTGGGCATTTGACCGCTGCCACTGTAGGCGAAAATTGGTGTTTCCTCCGGCGGCGGATCAGCTGGCGCCGGAGGCGGCGTGGATGGCGCAGGATCTCCTGCCTGCGCCGCCTGTACGGGTGCTGGAGCTTCGGGAGCAATCTCAATCGGCACGGGGCGGAATGGCTCGGCGTCGGCGACAATTGGAGGTTTTGGCTGAGTTGGCTCGTCTTGTGTGCTGGGACGACCGCCGAGCCAGATGAGCGATAGAGATGAGATGAGAACAAGAGCAGCGACGGCCAACTTCTGCAATCCCGAAACATGCCGGCGGGCCGGCTCCGAGACCATCGATCCTGAGGCATGGACATCATGTCCCGACTGTGGGCCGGTTTCATTCATCGGCCGGGCCTTTCAAAACGCGCCACACGTCGGGTGTCACTGTACCGGTCACTGGCGCTCGTCCCACAGGGTCATAAGCCCTGTTGAAAATGGACAAGACCGTATTGCCATCTCTCAGACGCCATTCCCGGGCGACTGCGGATACTTCAACATAGTCTCCTTTGACCGTGTAATTGGCAGCGGCTTCCTTGCCGTCGGGATTGATAATGTAGAGGGAGGGTATGCGGGAATTGCTTGCGAAGCCAAATACGGTGGTAAAGCCATTATCGAAAATTTCCAGCGGCGCCAGCGATCGATCGCCCTTTGCGACGTAGTGAAAATTGCTTTCGTCCGGACTGGTAGTTGCGGCGGGCCGATTCAACAAATCCTGAACTCTCTCGTCGCGCAGCACTTTCGCCCGGGCCTGACCAAGAATCGAGCGCCTTTCTGCGTCCTTTCTCTGAGCAGCAGCCTCATCAGCAGGATAGGTGAACTGCACACTGTAGTATAGGTCAGGTTGCTGCTCATCGAGTTTTGGCATCGCTCTCGTTGAAATACTGAAGACGTATCTCCGTGTACCGGACTCACTCTCGGCCAGCACGATGACCGGCTGCGGCGGGAGCATCCGGCTAGCCTTAAAAAAGAGATAGTTGGCGCGCGGGAGCGCAGCCAGGTCTTTGCTATTGGAAACGGCCACGGCTGCGACTGTCTCGTTGGCCGCGAATGTGACAACCAGCGTTGCCCCCACTGCGGTAGACAGGCGCACCACTTCGTCAGGACGGTAAGCCAGGTAGCGCATGCGCGCATCATGCTTGCCGGCAAGTGGTGTGTCTTCCGCGGACGCTTCCATCGTTAAGAAGAGTGAACAGACCAGCGCGAGAAACGCTCTTTTTGTCATGGCTGCACATAGCCCAGGTTCGATACGCTATCTTCCGAGCTTTGATAGGAAGTGACGAGTAGACCTCCCGGATTGGTGAGCCTCGATTGCCCAGGCAGACCCGTCAAGCGCTCGTAGCGGATGGTAGCTGTCCAGGTGGTCACTATCGGCATCTGCCCATCGACAACAAGCGTACGTTTGTAACGGATCTGTTGAACGTCCGGACTGATGTCGTTTGAAGAAATATGCCCGACCTCGAGCTTGCCGCGTTTGCCGACCGTGACTTGCGGCGAGGTGGGATTCGGATAGTTGAAGAAATCTTGATATTGCTGTCGCACAGCCGGCGCGCTGAAACTGGATACGAGGTCATAGGCGTATTGGGCTGTATCTGCTGTGTACCCCTCGCGCAGGCGTACATATTCCCACAGCGAAGCATTTATGACGGCTCGGTCTTGGGTTGCCGGCAGTCGAGAGACTGACACTTCGCTGTCGACGGTCCCATCCGGCCGGACCCAGAGGAACACAGGTACGAGCTTGGCCAACGGGACCATGGCAGCAATGGTAAATGCCTGGGCAACATTTCCTAGGACCGCCGCTGCGGCAAAGGCTATCAGGGCCTTTGACAGGCGCCGCGCAGACTTCGCTCGTGAAGTTTGAAACGCTTCCACCTTCTTATAGTGGGCGGCTAGCGTTTCTCTCTCCACCAGAAGGGCATGTTCAGGAACTTTCACTTTGGCTCTTCCGCGCATTCGACCTGAAGATCCTCAGGGGTGGTTTCCCATTGTCCCACGTTCAGTTGGAATGGGGCACCCGCGCATGTCGCAAGCCCATGGCTCGTCTTGCAGGCGGCCAAAGCGAGGATTGACAGAAGTAGGCAATATTTCATGTTTTTGGCACCGAGCTTGTCGATTGATTAACCACCCGCCGTTTTGGCAAAGTGGCGATTGAGGCTGTTAAGAGGTCGGTTCGCACCTCCCCAAGAGCCGCCGGCGATGCTGCTGGCGATCGTCGGAAGCGCGACGATCAGAGCGTCACCAGCTAGGAAAAGCATGTCGAGCTCGTAAAGCCCGATGATCTTGGCTGCTGTCGTGCCCGAGAATTTGATCATCAAAAGCATGGCTGCCAGCGAGACTGCTTCGGCAGCGATTACTATCGTTGCAACGATGTTGAGGAGGAGAAGCAGCAGCCCGTACGAGAGCAGTTGGCCGATCCATCTGGTGGCTATGTCTCGAGTGTGATCAAAAAGGTAGCCTACAAGGACCAGGGGGCCGATCGTCAAGAGCACCTTCGTCAGAATTCCAACGGCATCGTAGATCTCGAACGCTGTCCACAGCGCGCCGTAGAAAATCCATTGCGCTCCCTCGAAAGCAAGTATGTCCTGGCCGTTCATAGGCCCAATTTCGGAAGCAATCAGCTGAAAGACATACTGGCTTGAAGCAAACATGAGATCGAGCTTCTGGGGGATTCCGATGAAGGGCAAGTCGCTGCCACTGATGTCGTGAGCCAACCTCGGAATCGTGTCGTCGAAGAGCGCTTCAATGTACTGCTGATAGTTGGCCTGCCCTAAGATAAGGGCGACGACAATCGACACCATGATTACGCGCGAGATACCCCCGCGCGCATCGACTTGACCACGCATGACCAGACAGCCTTGGATTATTATCCAGAGCGTGACACACGCAACCAGAGGCGCACTGACCGCCGCTTGGACGTTTTCAAGCACTTTGTGCAGCCCGGACGTGAAGGCCCCATGAAAGATCGTGTGTATAGTCGTGAATGGCGCGGGAATTTTGAAATTCATGGCGTGAGCCTGATGTGTCCCTGATCAGCGCAGCTGAGCCTGATGAACTCTGTGTGGTTTACGGGAGGATGCTAAACATATTAGCGGTGTCCTGATGTTCGCGACGCTGCGTGGCGGCCTCCTCCACGGCGTGAAGGCTCCCTTGTGCAGTGGCCATTGTCAGCAGACTCGTGGCCTGGACATTTTGGATCATCGCATCGTGAATCTGCTTGAGGACCAGACCGTTGGTCACGGTGGCCTGCATAATATTTCCCGAGCGGGAAAGCTGACCAAGCGTGCCGGCGTTATCCTTAAGGCGCTTGTCCATCATGCCCAAAGTGTCGGCTGCAATAGCTGCGGCATTGGCGGCCCCGGCGATTTGTCCCTGTAACAGTTTCGCTTCTGAATCGGTGCCGTTGACTATCCGATTTGGGTCCTTCGCAATGTTACGGGCCATAATCGAAGCTGGCGCCCGAGCATCAAACATCTGCTCCTCCAGCTTATTGCTCGACGGGTAGTGATTTCCTTGGTTCAGTGAGCTTAGCAGTCCCGTGACAGCGAATGACGACGTTAGAATTGTCACCATTTCAATCGTGGTAGCGAGCGTCTCGATTGACCTCTCAAGGATCGCCGCATTGGAAAGCGCTGTTAAGGTCGCTTGTGTTTCTGTTACAGGGTCGCTGACGATAAATTGCGAACGGGCCTGTCCGTGAAGCAGAAGGGAAGCAGCAAGGGTCGTTACTGCAAGTTTGGCAAATTTCATGAATATTCCTCCGTCAGTCTTGAACTTCGTGGTACCGGGCCATGAACTTGTCGAGCCACCCACTTGGGGCGTCTCCGTGCTGGTTACGAAGCTGGTCGGCAAAGCGCACTGTGTTGGCCCGCCCCGAGAGTACGGCTACGTACTCGCGCATCTGCCCAAGATCGAATTCGCAAACAATACTCCCGCTATCGCGCTTGAGCAAAAACTTGCGGCTGCCGATTGCCATTCCCTGGCGGATTGCCTCGAACTCCTGCGCAGTGCACTTCAAGCCATCGACATACGCAGAGCGGTCCGCCGTCGGTGATGGGTAGAAAATTTTCGTCATACATTGCGCAACGAGACTAGCTCCGAGAGGCGATTCCAGAACGTGTTCAGGCTGCTGCGTTGCGAGTATCAACATGCCGTTGTTTTTGCGGACCGTGAGCAAGAACTTGTCGATAACGGCCGAGAATTGGGGGTTGAGTAGATAGAATCGAAATTCGTCGCAGCTCATGACGAACCGACGACCATCGACGATAGCGCCCACTCGATGCAGAAGGTATGCGGCGGCCGGTGCACAGACCTCCTCATATTCCAGGAGCTGCGTCATGTCGAAGCCCGTAATGGAGGCATCCAGCCTTACTTCGTCCACGTCGCCGTCAAAGGCCCATCCAAGCGCCCCCCCTCTACACCACCGCTGCAGCCGTGCTCCTGCGCCCTCGGAGGGGCTGTGCAATAGGAACTCGCGCAGGCCCGCAAGTGAGCGCATAGGGGGTTCGAACGAAAGCTGACGAACAATGCCGCGTTCCAGCCGACGGCTTTCCTCCGGCGAGATCGGACCACGGCCGTCACTCTCGATCAGGGCCATCAACCACTCGCGCAGAAAGTCCCGGGAGGCGGAGGTGTTGTCCAGTCCACGCAGAGGGGCCAAGCCGCTCGGAGCGCCTCTGCGCAACGCAAGATATGTCCCTCCCGTGGCTCGCACCAGCAGTTCACCACCCCGATCCTTGTCGAAGAAGACGATCGCACCATTGCGATCGACCAAGCTTTGCTCAAGCATCGCGAGGACAAAGGTCATCAGCGTCGTCTTGCCTTTGCCAACGGGCCCGAATATTGCCGTCATGCCGACGTCATTCTCATGGGGGATGTAGTCGAAAGAAGTTCCACCGTTTGTGCGAAAGCGCGCAACAGCATTGCCCCAGTGGCCGGAACTGGAACCGCTTGGGAAGTTCTCAAATGAGACGAGCCCGGCAAAATTGTGTGAGGTGATCGCCCCCGGGCGCGTGCGCCACCTGTTGTTCCCCGGAAGTTGGGACCAATATGCGGCCTCCATGCCGATGCCCTCTTGGACGATAACGGCGCCCGCGTCGGCCAGCCGTGCGCGGGCACTTGCTGCGCGATCTGCAAGGCTATTGAGGCTGTCGGCATAGACGCACAGGCTCAGATGATGCGAACCCATCACGAATTCGTTGCTTGCCAGTGCGTCCTCTGCCTCGGCAAGTTCATTGATCTGGGTGAGAGCCTTGTCGCCGGCACTCGTCATCTGGCTGGACTTAAGGCTTAGTTTGGCATGAGCTTGTGGGCGAGTGAGGAAGGAAAAGCTCTGGCTCAGGACAAGCGGGAAGTTGGCGGACAGCAAGGAATTTAGCATGCCCGGCCGCGTCGTCGCCGGATATTCACGGAACGAAAACAATGATCCGACGGAGCTATCCCCGGGCCTTCGAATCTCAAGCGCCCGCTTCCCGCAGATGACCTGGTCAGTGTAGATCGAGGCGCCAAGTGAGCCGGTAACCATCGGAACCGGAAGAAACCGGCAAGTCATCATGAGCCGAAGCGCCTCGCCGATTTCCGTGAAGAGCACGTTGCCTTTCTCACGAATGCCCAACCGGCGCAGACCGTAACCGCCGAGTGCGCCAGCAGTGATGTGCCAGAGGTCTTCCAGGCTCCGCATTTGGGTGGCTAGATCGTGCTCATTCCGTCTGCGGGACTTGGCAATCCGCAAGCCGATCTTGCCGATTGCGGTGCGGGGGGACACGATCAAAGTGAGGAAGTGATCGTTGCGAAAGAGCTTTCCCGACAGCACACGACGCTCGTAGGCCTCGCTCAGACTGCCAGCGAATGCACTTTGAAACTGGCGCGGCGCCGGCGCCGGCACATCGTTGTGTCTCACAAGATGAGCGTATATCGAGACATTGTCATCGGCGATGTTGCGCAAGAGAGTGTTGAACGCGCGGCAGCGCGAGTTGCGCATCTCAGCGTCTTCCAAATCAAAGGGCACACCGTTCACATGTGCCATGGCCATGATCGATCCGTCTTCCAGAAGGACAACCTGATCGCTTACGTGACCAACATACGGAAGGTAGATCTCGCCAGACCTCTCGGTCCGGCCGCTGGCGCCGAACATTACACCATTCCTCTTCCGCGTTTCGGCACTCTGATCGGATTGGCGCTGACGCTTGCGCCTCCCCAGACCGGCCCGTCCACGCTTCTGCCGGCCGTCTGCAAATAGAGCAGCACGACGCTTGCCGCGTTATAGTCACGCTCAACAACCAGCCGTGCTCCGAACCAGAGTGGCACGAGAACGATTTCGTAGAGCGGGTTCTGAAGGATAATGATAACAAGCCCAGCCAACATCATGAGCAATCCGGCCAGCGTCAGCGGCACCCCCAGAAACAGTGCGGGGCGCGTCGCCGCCACATAGAGGGTGCTCACTTCCAACCGGTCGCTCATCAGCCGCCGCCTATGAGCGCCTTGCCCAGGAAGCTGGCCCCGAACATGATGACGATCCCTCCAACGACACCCGCAACCAGGCCAAGTGAAGCACGACCGAACATCCAAGAGATACCGATGGCTACGAGCCCGAGCACGGCCAGTGATTGTCCAAAGGGGCCAAGTATGAACGTGCAGATATTCTGGACCATCTTGGCAGGATCCGTCCCTCCGGTCACCTGAGCCGCGGCTGGCCCGCTGTAGAAGACCGTCCACGCCGCGCCTGCAGCAGCGGCCGGTACATATTCAGCCGCCATGCGCAGCATGGAAAAAGGCGAAGGAACACGCGTTTTAAGCGCACGAAGTATCTTGAGTGGCGTCATCATTGCATCTCCATGTTTCAATCGAATACGAGTTTGTTCGGGTTCGCGGGTTCCCGTGCTTTCGCAGCCTGGCTGCCTGTCGGATCGGAGGGATCGGCCCCGGAGCGGTCCGGCTGATACGAGCCCCAGATGTCCCAAGAATCTTGGTTGGGCTGCTTCTTTCTATTGGCCTGTTGGCTCTGCTGGAGCAGAGGCGGCACGGCTTTCCGACCGGGTGCCTCAAGGTGCGGCACATCTCGAGCAGTCGGCTCCAGCGTTCTCTCAAGGAGACTTGAGATGTCCTTTGCGGCCGACTCGACCTTGCGTACATAACCGTTGGCGAAGCCATGCGTGACGTCGCCCGTGTTATAGGCCGAGATGGCACGGCGAAGCGCCAGTTGCTGTGCCACAGCAGTGGTGCCGCCGGCATACCGGCTTTCAAGCAAGTGGGCGGCAGCCGAAAGCGAGGCGCAGGGCTCGAAAGCCCTTTCCGGCGTGAGATTGAGCATGGCAAAGTTCTTGCTGTTTATCTGCATCAATCCAACATCGACAGAATGTTGTGCTTCGAGGCGTTCCTTGATGCCCCGCGTGGCTTCCAGGTGGTCTATCCAGCGAAGCTGCTCACCTGTGGTGTTGTCATGAGCCACCAGCGTTTCAAAGCCACTTTCAATCTTGGCAATCGCGGCGAGGGTGGACGGCGCAACCCAGGGGGCGCATTTGCGCGACAGGCTGCGGAACTCACGCGGAGAAAGTGGCGCGGGCTCGGCTGGGAGTGACATGGATGTCATCAGGACGATGGCCAGCGGCCAAGCTGCAATAAACATTCCCTATCACCTACCTTTCCAAGCCGCCGGACGGGTTCTGGCCCTGTCCGGCACGCGCTTATCGGGGAGGTTTGTTACTGTGTGATGTTCAAGTTCAGCTTTTCGGTTTCAACTGAAGCAAAGACCGTGTTCGTATCAGCGTGGGTGAGCATCTTGCGCATGCGTGGGTGGCGCGGGCCCGATCAGCCAGCGACATCCGGAGCATCTTGGTACAATGACTCCTGTACAGGATTGCTCGTCCCGGCCGTCCGTTGCTCCTGGAGTGTGGGCCGCGACTTCGGCGTCATGGATGGTACTTCTGTCAGCGCCAAGCCAAGGACAAAAATGGGGAGCTTGGCGGGTTTGTTCAGGCTCGGGATCACCGTGGGGAATCGACGAAGGCGATAAAGCAGCCCAACTTTGCCGGTATGCTGCCGGTCCTCAAAGAGCAGCCATGCGCGGCCCTGCACACTCAGATCATTGCTTGAGACGCGAGCTCGTCCGCGAAGCTGGCTCGAAGGCGCAAATCCGCGGGGGAGAGGGTCAACTGGGAAGACGTGGCGGCGCAGCCCATCCTGGTGCGAGCCTGGTTCAGCTGTTCCCGCCGTCAAAGGGTGGATCATGCACAGTCCCATCGGCAGAAATCCGCACGTCATTGACGGAGTCCGACGGCGCAATGGACAAGCATAGTGACACGCTCAAGATGGAGGAGTTGCAGTAACTGAGAAATGTTAGCCCGGACGTTCACCGCAACCGGCGACCTGCCGGTCGCCCGAACAGCATTTGAGGCCGCCGGCCACCTTGGACGAAGCCGGCTTGGCAGGAGACATACTATTTGGCACAAGGCCGCTGCAGCGAATCACGGTCTTCTTCCGCCGACCGCCTATCCGATCAAGCCAAACGCCGCGCTGCTCAAGAGGTTTAGACAAGGGGATTCAAGATTGAAGGTGTGCCGTTGAAACATGTTCTTGTCATTGACGATGATGCCGCAATGCGGCGCCTCATCGCCGAGTATCTCACGATGCATGCCCTGAAGGTAACCGCAGTCCACGATAGCAAGCAGTTTGACTATGTTCTTTCACGTGAGCCAGTCGATCTCGTGGTTGTCGACCTTAACCTAGGCCGGGAGGATGGACTTGCGATCGTCCGCAATCTGGCGACAAAATCGGATGTTCCTATCATAGTGATCAGCGGCGACCGGCTTGATGAGGCGGAAAAAGTGGTTGCACTGGAGCTCGGCGCAACCGATTTCATTCCCAAGCCTTTCGGGATGCGCGAATTCTTGGCCCGCATTCGAGTAGCGCTACGCCAGCGCATTTCTAGTCCACGAACCAGAGAGCAGCGCTCATTTCGCTTTGGGGCCTGGAAGCTCAGCGTGAAGCAGCGGCGACTGATCTGTGCGGAGCGTGGCGAGGTCAAGCTTACCGCATGTGAGTTCAATCTCTTGATCGCATTTCTGGAGAACCCCCGCAACGTGCTATCCAGAGAACGGCTTTTGCTCGCGAGCCGTGTGCGTGGAGAAGAGGTGTACGATCGAAGTATCGATGTCCTAATCATGCGCTTGCGCCGAAAGCTGGAGGCTGATGCGGCCAACCCTCGCCTGGTCAAAACATCCCGTGGCGAAGGGTACTTCTTCAACGCTGACGTAGACGTTAGCTACGGAGGCACGTTGGCCGCGTGACAGTGAGCTATGCTGGAGATTGGGGTGACGAGGCTGATCAAGTCTTCCAACAGTACCAGCCTGATCAATTACGGCGAGAGCTACCGGTCCGGAGATCGCATCAGCCCCTCTCTGCATAGGCACGCGGCCGCCTGAATTGCCGATTTCGCTCAGCTGCTGCTGAATGGCGACGGCTTGCGGCGTGTTCAGGGCCCTGTGCGTCTCCGCTGGCCACAACAGCGCTGGGGAATGTTCATTGTTGGGACGACTCACTCGGGTGGCAGGTGGTTGCCCTGGTCAAGCGCATCCGGCGAAGGGCGGATCTGCTGTTCGCTGGCAGCCAAGACTGGGGGCGGCGGCCCGAACTCCGGCGTCCCAGAGCTTGCGAAAGCCTCCGACACGCTTCTGTTGAGGTCATCCCGTCCAGCGGGCATCCCTGGGTTGCTGAAAAAAGACGAGGCGGCTTGATGATCCTGCCCTCGCTGAAGCACCTCGCGAAACCCCTGTTCCAGTCGCAGAAGCTCCTCTGGATCGGTTGGCGGCTCGTCAGCTCGACCATCGAACAGCGGCCGGAGCGCCTCGGACACGTGCTGCTCAAAGCCCACTCGCCGGGCCTGGACCGCTTGCCCGTCTTCCAAGCCGGCGTCCTGCACCTGCGACAAAGCTGTTACACGGGATGGATTACTATTTCGCGGGTCCATACTAGCCTCACATCAAACTGTATCGTCAAAGTCCTGCGCCAATTCACACAGCGGGTCATCGAGTTGAGATTCTGCGGAGAGCGCCTCCTCTGCTCCCATCAAGGGCGCCGGCTCCGGGAGGGCGCCTGTCTGGCTTTCAAAGATGCGTTTCAGAATGCGATCCGAGAAATAACGCACCTTCCTCAATTTTAATGGTGGCAGACCTTTGATGAGAACAATCTCGTAGTCGTCATCGAGCAGCCGAACCTGTTCGGGACGCAATAGCGGTGCACCTTGATGTGAATTCTGAATGTTCCAGTCGAACGTTCGCGCCTGGCTGTGGGAAATCGATTTGGCTTCAAACGTGTATTCACCGATGGCCTTGGAAATGTAGTTCGGAGTCTCGTCATCAGCCGTGGCCATGAACACTTGCAGTCCGGTATTGCTGAGAAAATTCTGCTTGCCAGCCTCTCCATAAGCCCCCGTCAGTGCCGAAAGGCTTTGGATGATGAGCATGAAACGCCCCTTGTAGCCCGCGATAGTCGTGATTGCGGTCTCGATCGCCTCCAGCTTACCCAAGTGCTTGAACTCATCGAGCAGGAAGAGAACCTCGTGCTTTTCATCCCGGCGGGCCAGCGACCGCTGCAGAATTGAAACGATTTGCTGAAAAAACAAGCGTATCAAAGGCGCGATCACCTCAAGGTCGTTCGGACCAACGCAAAGATAGATGCACGTTCTGCGACGGCGAAGATCATATACCGAAAAGTCCGAGCGACTTGTAGCCGCCTTTACAGCGGGATCCGCCCACAGGTTGAGCCCGCCATCGCCGAGCACGGAAGTGTAGGAGGTTAGGATTTTGGTATCGTTCCCCGCCATGTCGTCGAAGATGCGTTGTGCCTCTTTGTTCTGGGTCTCCATGGCGAGTCGCGCGAAGAGCTTAAACTTCTCCCCCGGCTGGGCGAAGAGGTCATAGACGGCGCCGATTGTTGGCGTGCCCCGCTCGATGCAGGCAAGGATTCCCGCGACAAAGATATCTCGAGCGCCGCTGACGAAACCTTCCGCGCCCTCCCCCTTGGCCGTAATCAAGTTTGCGGCCAAGCGGCGGGCTTCGGTGAATTGCTGCTGTGGAGGCAGCGCTATAAGATCCAACAGCGGATTGTAGCAGTTTGTGCGCCGCTCCGAATCCAGCGGCGCGAATTTAAACACGTCGTCACCTGCGGCTTTGCGCGCCCTCGAGGTGAGCTCAAAGAGCTCCCCCTTGACGTCCAGAGCTATCACCGAGCCTTTGAATGTAAGTAGCGTTGGAATGACTATGCCGACGCCCTTGCCAGCGCGGGTCGGTGCAACGATGAGGCTGTGAGGCTGCTCGCCATTGGTCAGGTAGTAGCCAGGCCAGAAAGGGCCACTTGTCTTCCCAAACACCGGCCCTGTCACGCCACGGTATCGTCGCAGATATCCCGTGCGTCGCATTTCATCCACTCGAGCCCAACGAGCCGTCCCGTGGTGTTCGAGCTTGCGGCGCAATACGATCTGCTGAATCAGCAAGACGACCGCGGACGTCGAGAGCACGATAGCCGCGCCCCGATAGAAAACGGGGGTTGCGAAACCCAAATAGAAGGGCGTCTCAAACCAAAAGGCACGGACATCAAACGCCATCAGAGCCTCGCCGCTACCGCCGTGGCGGAAGGTTGCGTAAAGACTTGCCGCACAGAAGCCCACGGCGAGTGAGCACGCGATGCTAATGGCTATGTTGGGGGGCGTCGTTTTTGTTGAAAGCATTGTTCCATTGCCGGATTAGCCGTAGCTAATGCTGCGCGTGCTTCAGAGACCGAACCGACGTCGCGCGATGTCGCCGCTCGACAGATCGATGCCGCAGCGGGTGGTGCGATGCTTGCAGCGCATCACCCGGCAGACGTGGTTTTTGAAAGTTACACTAAGCAGGTACCTCAACGGCCAGCGAATTGGAAACGGCAAGGCCGTAAACGGAATTCGGGAGAGAAAGCGTCACTGTACCATGGCCGAGACCTCAACGGCCGGAGCGATCTCTGCTTCTGGTGGCCTCCATTAGGTCCTCTCGGGCGTGATTGTAGGTGTGGCTTATGGACTGCCCGACTTGAGCACCCCGCTGCAGCTGTTCATAGGAGGTTTGCGGGCTTACTGTATCACGGACTGCAGCCTCAATACCTGCTATGTGGCCGTCCAGATTCGCGCTCCGTTCCTCTGCTGCATGCTGCGGCGGCGGCATGTGCGGCAAGATGTGTTGCATGCCGGGAACTGAGTGAGCTTGGGCCTGTTGATTTGCGTCGAACTGGTGATACGCGTTGAGAATAGCATTGGATGCTGTCAGCTTGACATTGACATCCGGATCAGAAGCCAATCCAATGGCCTGATCAAGAATGCGAGATTTATTTTCGTCATTAAACTTACTGAAGTGTGGCGCAACGTAAAGAGCTCCGAGAGCTTGCGACGACGGCTCCATGTTGCCAATGCGATTAACAATAGCATCTTGCATCCCTGGCGTTAGGTAATGGCATACATTACTGACCGCTCTGACTTGCTGCAACGCTACGTCATCCGGGGTGTACCCCAATCCGGCTGTTAATTTCTCGGCCAGATCGATGGCTGATCGTCCAAGCTGATTGGCCCGCCTTTCAAATCTCGCGAGGTCAGTTTCTGGCCCGGCTTGAGTGCCCCGAACGGCTGTTCGCTCGTGCGTCCCGAGGCCTTTGAAGCCCCCAAGATTTCGCGCTGTATCGCGCGGGTTAGCGGTTACCAGCCGTTCTGCAACATCGCTCAATGGCCCCTCTGGAACGTCACGGAGGCTACTGCTCCCCACGCCTTGAGATGATCTTGCAGCTGCGCGTGCCCGTTTGTTATCGCGATCCATTGCTCGCCTCCAAAGTAGTTATTCTACCCAATGAGGGTACCACCGAAGCTTGACCTGCTAAACCGATATGATGTTACAGTTGTAGTATGGCAAAGGGTTCCCAGCTCTGTGGGTCTGCCAAAAGCCCGTCTAAGACGAAGAAAATACGATGAAGTTGGCATCAAATGCGATGTGAACCGCCCCGGGCTTTTCGGAGGCCGTTTCGTTTGAGTCACGCGGCTATGGCTGGTTCATCCAACATGGCGTAGTAGCGTTCCTCGGCTTCGGCCGGCGGGATGTTGCCGATGGGCTCCAGCAGCCGGCGATTGTTGAAGCAGTCGACCCATTCGAGCGTGGCGAACTCGACGGCCTCGAATGAGCGCCAGGGTCCGCGTCGATGGATCACCTCGGCCTTGTAAAGACCGTTCATCGTTTCGGCGAGAGCATTATCGAAAGAGTCGCCGACACTGCCCACCGAGGGTTCGACGCCGGCCTCCGCCAAGCGCTCGGTGTATCGAATGCTGACTATTGGGCGGATTCAACCGGTCGTCGCAACACCAAGGGATTGGAGGTTGCAATGACGGTTCACCAACGCGCTTCAGATCGGTGCACTCGAAAGAAGCTAGATTCGCCCGGGCGTCCGCCTGCCTGACAGCGTGAGAATCGCTTCCGGTTCTGGCAAGCTATTGCCTTGGGACGTTCGAGCGAGGAGGCCGCACTGGATGCCGGTATATCAACGCCTCTTGGTCCGCGCTGGTTTCGGAGTGCAGGAGGGATGCCGCCAACGCATTTGGCGCCGTGGGCAAAGCCGCCTTCGGGGCGATATCCTTCTTTCGGGAGCGCGAGGATATTGCGCTTGAGCTTGCCGGGGAATCGGCATCCGGGCCATTGCGCGTAAGCTAGGTCGGCCGCCGAGCACAATCTCGCGGGAGGTCAGGCGCAATGCCGCGACGCGCAGCGGCAATCTGGATTACCGGACCAGTGCCGCCTGATGGCACGCCGATCGTGCGTCCCGGCGGCCTCCTGGCAAGCTGGCGGTCAATCCGGCTCTGCGTGAATATGTTGAGGAGCGCTTGGCTAGCAAAGTCACCAACCCGCATGGCGCCTCATTCGAGGGCCCCAAGGTGGGTATGGAAAATGCGGAGGGCTGTTCACCGGCAGAGCCGGAGGTGGTCGGCAGCCCTGGAGCCCCGAGCAGATCGCTAAATCGGTCTTCAGATCGATTATCCAGAGGATCAAACCATGCGGATCAGCCACGAGACGATCTATCAGTCCTTGTACATTCAAGGACGCGGAGCATTGCGCCGAGAACTGACCGCATGTCTGCGTTCAGGCCGAGCGTTGCGCGTACCGCGCGAACGGGCCCGAGTGCGCAACAAGCCCTTCATTGGAGACGCCGTTATCATAAGCGACCGTCCGGCCGAAATTGCCGATCGGGCTGTCCCCGGACATTGGGAAGGCGACCTCATCCTTTCGGAAGCTCGGCGATCGGCACGCTCGTAGAACGAAGTTCACGCTTCACAATGCTGCTTCACCTGCCGCGCATGCATGGCTATCAGCAGAGCCTGCGCATCAAGAACGGTCCACCACTTGCCGGCCACGGCGCTGAAGCAGTCCGCAGAGCCATAGCCCGATCCATGGGCAAACTTCCCGAGCAACTGCGTCAGTCGCTGACTTGGGACCATGGAGCGGAAATGGCGCAGCAGCCGACCTGCGCATCGACACCGGGCTCGAGATTTACTTCTGCGATCCCCAAGCCCGTGGCAGCGAGACTCCAACGAAAACACCAACGGCTTGCTGAGACAGTACTTTCCAAAGGGCACGGATCTCAGTCGGCACACAGCCCGGGAACTGGACGCAGTCGCCCATGCTATCAACACAAGACCGCGCAAAACGCTCGGCTGTAAAACACCTGCCGAAGTCCTCGACCAGCTCCTTGGGGGACAGTATGATGCCGGTGTTGCGACGACCGGTTGAATCCGCCTTGGCTGCCTCTATCCCTGTGATGGATGAGCCCGCCTCCCTGCACGGGCCGCCGATCATGGAGCCTGTTCCAGGGCATCGAGAACGAAGGCTGCATGCGCCGTCCGGCTCACCCGCCAGCCGACGATCCGACGGGCATAGGTGTCGATGACAAAGGCCACATAGACGAAGCCCGTCCAGGTCGCGACGCAGGTGAAGTCGGAGACCCGCAGCATGTTCGGCGCCGGAGCATGGAACTGGCGGTTGACGTGGTCGAGAGGGCAAGGTGCGGCCTTGTCGCTCACCGTAGTGCGGATCGGCTTGCCGCGGACGATGCCTTCGAGGTCCATGGCCTTCATCAAGCGGGCAACCGTGCAGCGGGCGACGTCGAAGCCCTCGCGACGCAACCGCCGCCAGACCTTGCGAACGCCGTAGACGCGGAAGTTCGCCTCAAACCGTCGGACCTCATCCTTCGAGGCTGTATCCCATCTTGCCCGAGCCGACAGCCGGCAGGGGTCGACGCGCTTGGCGACATGGTCGTGGTAGGTCGACGGGGCGATCGGCAGCACCTTGCAGATCGGCTCGACCCCATGCGCCTTGCGGTGATCGTCGATGAACGCGATCGTGGCCTGAACCGGCGGTCGAGCTTCGCCTGGGCAAAATACGCGGAAGCCTTGCGAAGGATCTCGTTGGCCTGGCGAAGCTCACGGCTCTCGCGTTCCAGAGCCTTGAGTTTCGTCGCCACATCCGTAGGCACACCGACTTGCACGCCACTGTCGCGCTCGGCCTTCTTCACCCCTCATGCAGCGTCTGCGCCGTGCAGCCGATCTTGGCGGCGATCGATGAAACCGCCGCCCACCGCGACGTATGCTCGCGTTCGTGATCCAGAACCAGCCGCACCGCGGGGGTCCGGACCTCGGGAGAGAACTTGTTGGTCGCCTTGCTTGTCATGGTTCCACCTTCTCAGGAGTTGGAGCCTCCGATCAACCCGGGGCGGTACACAAGAAGGGTCACGGATCAATCGAGGCGGGAACCCTAGAGAATCAGCCCTCAGAGCCTTTGGTAATAGACCGACCCCTCGCACCTGTTTGGGCTGGGTGTACAAGTCAGGTTTTCATCAGGTTCGACGAGTATGTCTGGCAGTAGAGCGCGACCACTTCCGTGCCCGCCCGCTCGTCTGGCAGACACACACAGGAGAAAGATATGCCGTCAGCTACAAGCAGCGCCATCGTTTCCTGCCGCAGATCATCGCTGATCCGGTCTGGCCCTCCATCAGGTTCCCCTTGAGCCTGTGTCTCGTCGAGGAAATGGCCCGGGAGCGGGATGGTGGTTTCGTATGAGACAATCCGCCGGTGCGGCAACAAATGCGGTCCGCATACGGAGCCATTACGTTGCGGCACTTGATATTGCAGTGCAGCAAAGGTAGAGGGCCGCCCCTTATCGGAGTGTCGTCCATGGTCCTTACCAATACTGGTAGCGAGGCAGAACCCGTCGAACAGTCGAGCCATCCGGCAATCGAACAGCAAAGCCCCAAGGTGCTGATGCTAGGCGCGCTCGGCGTTGTCTATGGCGATATTGGCACCAGCCCGATCTACGCGTTCCGTGAGGCGCTGGTGGCGTCGTCGGGCGGCAATGTCGCCGAGCGCGGCGATA
The DNA here is from genome assembly GCF_040318415.1 of Mesorhizobium sp. M1163. NCBI lineage: Bacteria > Pseudomonadati > Pseudomonadota > Alphaproteobacteria > Hyphomicrobiales > Phyllobacteriaceae > Mesorhizobium > Mesorhizobium sp. M1163. The sequence continues at coordinate 41,438 of NZ_JAMYMF010000046.1, forward strand.
TCCTCGGCGTGCTGTCGCTGATCATCTGGTCGCTGACTATTATCGTCACCATCAAGTACATCATGTTCGTGCTGCGCGCCGATAACGGCGGCGAGGGCGGCGTGCTGTCGCTAATGGCGCTAGCGCGCGGCAGTTTCCCCAAGCGGTCGGCGGTGATCCTGGGCATCGGCATCGTCGGCGCCTCGCTGTTTTTCGGCGACGCGGTCATCACGCCCGCGATTTCGGTGCTTTCGGCCGTCGAAGGCATGAACGTCGTCACGCCTGCTTTCCAGCCTTATGTGGTGCCGCTGACCCTGGTCATCCTCGCCATGGTGTTCGCGGTGCAGCGCTTTGGCACGGGTGGGGTGGGATTAGTCTTCGGTCCGGTGACCGCTGTATGGTTCCTGGCGATCGGCCTTTCCGGTCTCAACCAGATCATCGCCGACCCGGAAATCCTGTGGGCGATCAGCCCGCATTACATTGTCGCCTTCCTGATCAATTCGCCCGACGTCGCTTTCGTCACCATCGGCGCCATCTTCCTTGCCGTCACCGGCGCAGAAGCGCTCTATGCCGATCTCGGCCATTTCGGATGCAGGCCCATCGTGGTCGCCTGGCTGTGGATCGTGTTTCCCTGCCTGCTGCTCAACTATGCCGGGCAGGGCGCTTTCGTGCTGGCGAAGAACGGTCACGTCGGCCACCCATTCTTCGAGATGAACGAAGGCTGGACGCTGATCCCGATGGTGGTGCTGGCAACCGCCGCGACGGTTATCGCCAGCCAGGCGGTGATCTCCGGCGCCTTCTCGCTGACCCGGCAGGCGGTGCAGCTCAATATGCTGCCGCGTCTCGAAATCCTGCACACCTCGGAACGGCAGTCGGGCCAGATTTACATGCCACGTATCAATCTGTTGCTGGCGCTGGCGGTGATGCTGCTGGTGGTCGGTTTCGGCGAATCGAGCAAGCTCGCCTCCGCCTATGGCATCTCGGTGACCGGCAACATGCTGGTGACGACGGTGCTGCTGTTCGTCGTCATGACGCGCATTTGGAAATGGCGCCTGTGGGTGGCGGTCGCCATGACGGCGCTGTTCGCGTTCATCGACATCGGCTTCTTTGCCTCCAACATCGTCAAGGTGTTCGAGGGCGGCTGGGCCTCGCTGGCGGTGGCCTTCACCATCGTTCTGGCAATGTGGACCTGGGTGCGCGGCAGCCGCTATCTCTTCGACAAGACCCGCCGCAACGAAATCCCGCTCGATTTCCTCGCCGGCAATCTGTTGAAGAAGAAGCCGCAGCTGGTGTCCGGCACCGCCGTGTTCCTGACCAGCGATCCGCAAAGCGCGCCGACAGCGCTGATGCACAGCCTGAAGCACTACAAGGTGCTGCACGAGCAGAACGTCATTCTGTCGGTGGTCACCGCACCGCAGCCGCTGGTGCCCGACAGCGAGCGGGTCAAGATGGAGACGGTCAACGAGTTGTTCATGCGGGTGACGCTGACCTTCGGCTATATGGAGCAGCCCAACATTCCGCGCGCGCTGGCGACCTGCCGCAAGCAAGGCTGGAAGTTTGACATCATGACGACATCCTTCTTCCTGTCGAGGCGCTCGCTCAAAGCCTCGCCCAATTCGGGCATGCCGGTGTGGCAGGACAAGCTGTTCATTGGCCTGGCACGCACGGCCGCCGATGCGACCGAATATTTCCAGATCCCGACCGGACGCGTCGTCGAGATCGGAACGCAACTGACGATTTAGGGCATGCTGCGGTTGAGAAGAATCGGTGCTGTCACATTGATTGAGCGGTAAGGAAAATCAGGTAGCAGCGCGCCCGGCACTGTAAGTTTCATCGGCTTGATGCAGCGATAGCTGGCCGGGACGGCTGTGACGCTGTAGCGACACAATGCATGGCGGCGTTACGCAGGTCTCGATGTTGAGCCGATGACAGCGCATTGCAGGGAAAGTGGAGCAGGTCGGCAATCGGATCATGGATGGAAACGAACCGCTGAAGCTGGCGTGCCGACTTGAAGCGTTTCATGATCCTTTCGCGTCGTCGGGTGGGCTGGTGCGAATTTTCCGCTCGATTATTCAGGCCTGTGTGCGACCGGTGTTCGACGCCGGGCATGAGGTCGCGCATGGCGGCATCATAGGATCGGAGCTTGTCGGTGATCATGATCCGTGGTGTCTGCCCTTGAGCCTTCAACCTGTGCATCAGACGCTTTGCCGCCTTGGAATTTCGGCGGCTTTGTACCAGCACTTCGAGGACGAAGCCGTCCTGATCGACGGCACGCCAGAGCCACTGCTTCTTGCCACTGATAGCCACGACACATTCGTCGAGATGCCATTTGTCGCCCATGCAGCCGGCTGACCGTCGCTTGATCTCTCGGGCGAAATTCCGTCCGAATTCGGTCTGATGCGTGACGATGATGCCGCGGGCCGCCAGCATGCCCTCAACCATGCGCAGGCTGAGCGGAAAGCGAAAGTAGAGCAGTAGAGCCATACCGCGTGCGCAATGATCTCGGGGGAAAGCCGTGGCGACCATAGAGCGGACCACGAGCAACTTCTGACATGGCCCAATGTACGCACATCTTCATAAGCTGTCGGTTGACTTTACGGTGCCGCGCCAAGCGAGCAGCATCCGGCCGGCGGGGCCGACCCCGTCTCCCGGCCGTGAGCAGAACGGCATCGCGCAGGCGCTTCATCCTCGACGCGGCCAGCCTGCTTTGCCGTTACCGCCGCCGCCGAAAGCGCCAGGCGTTGCCGCCAGGCGCCGATCCGCCGGCAGCGGTTCGTCTCCACCGATGATCCGATTGCCAACCAGTTCCACTATCTCCCAATACCTGCGTAACGCCGCTATGCAAATCTGGAACAAAATCGCGTATGTCGCCGCAGCATGACAGCCGTCCCGGCCAGCTATCGCTGCATTAAGACGCTGATATCTTTACACTGCCCGCACGCCTCTCGCGCGCCAACGGCCAGTCGGTGTCGCGAATTGAGGCGCGCTGAAGCCGTCCGGCTCAGCCGATCATGGCGCTTCGGTTGCCGGGTTCGAGGTCGTGGCCTCTGCCGCTGCGCGATTCTAGCATTTGCGCCTTGGAGAGCTCTGCTTCAGCCTCGGCGAGGCATGGCTCGGCTGCGGTTCTCTGCCGCAGAAGGTCCGATTGCGAATTCTTGACGTTGTCACGACGTAGGCGAGCGGCCTTGGCGAACGTCGGATAAGCGAAATGATTGACATCGGAGATGCCGGCCTTCGTTTCCTCGGCGTTTATCTGGAAGTCCAGTTCTCGCGCCATGCGTTCGAAATCGGCAATCATCATGTCTAGCTGGTGCAACTGTCGCCGCTTCTCATTCACCTGAAATTGCTTCAGTCGGACCAGACTACCTCGGGGCTTCATGACTCGGTACTCCGGTACACATTTCGTCCAATTCAAACCGCTCTCTCCCCTTAACGTTAGGCCTACAGCGACTCTCACGTTTTCTGCTGCGAGCGGAAACATATTTTCCAAAATCCTTGCCCGATGGCTATGAGTTCAATGGCATCGACAAGCATGCGAGCGGGGGACTTAAGGGGCGGTAAAAAAAAGGCGGAATAGGGCGATTTTCACAATGTCTGCATATGAACGCGTTGGGACCTGCGGCGGCTTGACACACAAAGCAATCGTCAAGATTTGCGACATGGACGCCGGGGGGCATGAATACGCCCGCCGTCAGCTACACGCCCCCCGATTTCCGCCGCCTATTATCGCCCACGCGGTCTGGCTTTATTTCCGGTTTCCGCTGAGCCTGCGCCTGGTTGAGGAAATGCTGCTGGAACGCGGCATCGTGGTTTCGTATGAGACAAGTCGCCGTTGGGGCATCAAGTTCGGGCCGGACTGCGCTCGCTGCTTGCGCCGCAAGCCGCCGTGCCGGAATGATGTCTGGTACCTGAACGAAGTGGTCGTCACCATCGCCCGGCAAAAAGCTTTGGTTGTGGCGTGCCATCGACCAGGATGCGTGGCCAACCATGCCTCCTTTGGACACATGGCCTGCGCGAGGCAGAGCGCGACCGACAGCGCCGATGGCTTCTCAAGGGTGAGGCAGAAGCCGAGAATGCAGCGCGTGGCCACGTCGCTAACGATCGTAAGATATGCGCGGCCGATGAAGGTTCCACCACCGTCGACGACCTCAACGAAGTTGATGTCGGTGGGTGTGTGATCGATCTGGCAGACATCCAGCGGGTGCGTGGCATGGATGTAACCCGGCCGCGCCTTGAGCCGTTGAAGATGCTTCGGGTTCGCTGATCTTTTCCTCGCGATCTACTCGGGGCTGAACAGCGAGGGTATGCGACGCGCGACGGTGAGATAGATGGAGTGGCCAGGCCGGCCTCCTCGCAGCGAGCCCGGACCTCGGCCACGACGGGAGCGAGCGGCGGAGCCTCCAGCACGAGCCACTGCGTCTTCACGATGATCTCCTCGATACCCTGGTCAAGGCGCTTTTTCCGAGTCCCCTCCCCGTCGCGCAGCAGCGACGTCACGGTCCGGTCGATGCGGTAGCGCGCCAGCAGATTGTAGATCTGGCGGGCGCAGCTCCGCGGCGGCCCGCTCGATCGGCGCCTGACGGGGCCCCGCACCATCGAGGATCTTATCCAGCTCGCGGGCTACACGACGTGCCGCGGACCATGCTTCATCGGAGAGAGATGGGGAAGGAGTTGCTTTTCGGTTGTGTAATCGGTTCGGCAAATGACCAATGAAATCGTTAGCGGAAAATCGGGGCTGTCGTAGCGCTAAAACCTAAACAACACCTAACTTTTCCCTGTTTGAAATCGGGAAGTAAAAGCGACACCGGTAAACCAGCGAGCCATCTCCAATATGTGAATTGTGGATTGCTCCTCGACGGGAGCTGAGGGGCGGCTCCGCAAGCCTTACGACGCTCTTTGCGAGCCGTAGCTGCCGAGCTGGCAAAAGGCCGGGCTACGTCGCGCCAGCGCAATCGGCGCGCAGAAAATTAGGCCTACCCGCTTCGGGACCGCGGACCTCGTCAGCTTCTCGTAAGTATGCCCGAGTAGGTTGCTCAGCTGATCTGTGGACGTGAGGCTAGCGTGAACCGGCACAAATTTGACCTATCCAATGTAACAGCTTGGCGGCAGGTGCAGCCCCCGGCATCTCAAGAGCAAGCGGCACAGGCCGGGCAAGCGGGCTTTGAGCAGCGCTTGGGCGAGGCGCGCCGAGCCGCTGCCCAAATTCCGGCCCCCGGCGTTCCGGCTCTGCCAGACCCGTTCCATCCTCATCCGTCTCAGGGAGACCTGAGCCTCATCGAAGCCGCGGCCCCATGGGAAGCGCAGCCCATGATGCAAGGGAGCGGACAAGAACACGCCGCGGCGCCGTACGCCGGAGGCAGTGGGTCGATGCTAGGTGCCTCGGTGCTGCAGCCGGGTCACTCAACGGCGCGCCATCTTCATGCGCCGGATTCGTCAGTGGTTGATCTGAATCCCGCACCGGTCGAGTTGCGTGACCATGCTCGTTCTGTGCCGGCGGCGGTGCAGCCAGATCCTTCAATAGTGGTCTCCGGTCACGACAAGCGTCCTCTTTATTCCAACGATGCGACTGTTGTCGAAGGGCTGAGGTCAGCACTCTATGCCGGTAAGGTCGGGGAGCGCTCGGTCAAGCGCCATGTAAATTCTCTTCTCGGCTTCGGTCGTTGGCTCTTTGATAATAACAGGCCGGGATTTGCTGCTCGGCTTGACGCGCTGGATCAGGATCTCAAGGAGTACGAGAGCAGGGTCGGCCCCTCGGAGTACGAGAGCAGGCGTGGCCCCTCGGACGTGGCTAGAGCAGTGGGTCGTCTCAAGACGTGGGCGGGCGGAGCGCCAGTGCTGGGCCGCGCTGTCCTGACTCCCGACCCTGCCGACGCCGCGCTCATCAGAAAATACACAGCGGCTCTCATCAAAGAGTACAAGGCAGCGTCTGCGACCGAGCCGAATCCCGCTACCATTCAGACCTATGGATCTGCTCTTAGACGTTTTAGTCAATACCTGGTTGAAAACAACAAGCCGGGGATTGCGGCTCGGCTTCACGAGGGGTCGCTGGATGAAGATGCCAAGCGCTATATGAACTCCGGTGGGATCAGTGCACTAGCTCATCTCCGGAAGTCCGAACTCAGGCGCGAAATTGCCCTTGCTGCTCGTCCGGAAGACGCAGTCGGCATGGAGGCTCGTGCCATTGGGGACGCCGCTGCGCAGCATAGCGGGCCGCAGAAGGCATTGGGTCGGCCAGAGAAGCTCCCTGGGAAAGCTAATGAAGACGGGCGGGTGCTCGGCGCATTGCAATTGCTAGGCGACCAACATATCCAGAGGGATTACCAGCTCCTGGAGCAGGAGTTGCAGGGGAACAATCCAGAACTCGCCGCCCGGACGCGGTTCGTGGATCCCCTCGTAGCCCATTCTCATCTGCGCTTCGGCTCCGAGAGCGACAGGCTAAGCGCATTCCAGCGCATCGTCCATAATCAGAACGGTAACGACACAGCCGACTTCCTGTTCGTGCCAGTGAGCGATGCCGGTACGACTCGTGAGGAGCGCGGCACCCATTGGTCGCTGCTATTCGTTGATCGCCGCGACCGGGCACGGCCGGTTGCCCATCATTATGACTCCGCCGGGGAATACAATAAAGAGCTTGCAAAAGAGTTCGCAAAAAGGCTGGGCGCCCGCCTGGACTCACCCCGCATGGCCCAGCAGAGCAACAGGTGGGATTGCGGAGTCTACGTGGTGGACGGCACGCGGGCGCTGGTTGGGCGATTGCAAAGATGGCAGCCAGATGACCTGAACCTCAACAACCTCGTCGTCAATCGGCAGGCACTACAAGCCCGACTCATGGGTGACGATACATCTGGAACGGCAAATTATCTCACGAACTTTGAACTCATGGACCGACACGCCCGAGAAGCGGTTAAGGAAAGCCCCGTTGGGACGGGGGACGCCGCTGCGCAGCGCAGCGGGCCGCAGGAGACATTCAGTTGGCCGGAGAATCTCCCCCTTGGGGAAGCTAATGAAGACGACGCTGTTGTGGCATCGTCTTTCGTGCCTGGGCACCATCACCAAGCCTCGGATCCCGCAGGGTCCTTTCGTCCCCTGAGCTGGCGCGACGGCGACCAGCGCGCGCTGGACGAGCGGATCGCTGCACAGGACAGGAGCAACCAGCTACCAAGCGAGGAGGTCCTCATCAACCGTGAGCATGATACAGCGGAG
>NZ_JAMYMF010000047.1:0-45652 GCF_040318415.1 Mesorhizobium sp. M1163
CCACGATCCGCTATGTCGGGCTGGCCAAGGCGACCGCCCAGGTGACGATGGCGGCGATCGCCTTCAACATGCGCCGATGGGCCGCTATCGCGGGATAGGTGCGCCTGAGTTCCGCCCATACAGGGTCGGACGACCGCCTGAAACCCCAAACAAGACGTCAAATCCCCCGCAAACAAGCGAACAACCGCCGCAACCCCGCCGCCGCAAGCTTTTGCTCATGACTGCGCAACAGGTCCACAAGGGGGGAGATCGGCAGCTTCGCCGGCGCCGCCTGCTCCGAAACGCCTTTCCCCGATCGCCAAACCCCTCAGAACTCTATCCCCTGCTGCGCCTTCACGCCGGCGGAGAAGTGGTGCTTGGTCACGCCCATCTCGGTGACCAGATCGGCCGCCTCGACTAGCGCCGGCTTGGCGTTGCGGCCGGTGACGACGACATGCAGGCCTTCGCGACGCGCCTTCAGCGCCGCGACCACCTTTTCGAGATCGAGGTAGTCGTAGCGCAGCGCGATGTTGAGTTCGTCGAGCACCACCAGGCTGATCGACGGCTCGGCCATCAGCTCGAGTGCCTTGGCCCAGGCGGCCTCGGCCGCCGCGATGTCGCGTTTCAGGTCCTGCGTCTCCCAGGTAAAGCCCTCGCCCATGGCGTGCCAGACGACGCGGTCGCCGAAGCAGGCAAAAGCATCCTTCTCGCCGGTGTGCCATTTGCCTTTGATGAACTGGACGACGCCGACGCGCTTGCCGTAGCCGAGCATTCTGAGCGCCAGCCCGAAGGCGGCCGTGGTCTTGCCCTTGCCCGGACCGGTGTTGACGATCAACAGCCCTTTCTCGACCGTCTTGGCTGCAACCTCGGCGTCCTGCACCGCCTTGCGCTTGGCCATCTTGGCGCGGTGGCGCTCCTCGTCCTTGGGGTCGATAGTATCAGCCATGTCATTTCACCCTGAGCGGCAGCCCCGCCACCATCAAAAGCACGGTGTCAGCGACGGCGGCAACGTCCTGGTTCAACCGGCCGGCCGCGTCGCGAAACCGTCTTGCCAGCGCATTCTCCGGCACGATGCCCTGGCCGACCTCGTTGGACACCACGAACCAGCGTCCACGCGGCCGCGACAGCACATCTGCCAGCCTTCGGCATTCGGCCTCGACATCATGTTCGGCCAGCATATGGTTGGTCAGCCACAGCGTCAGGCAATCGATCAGCACCGGCTGGCCGTCAGGCAGTGCCTCGATCGCGCCGGCAAGGTCGAGCGGCGCCTCGATGGTCGTCCAGCCGGCGCTGCGGCGCGAGCGGTGCAGCGCGATCCGTTCGCGCATCTCCTCGTCATAGGCTTGCGCCGTCGCGATATAGCTCCATGGCGCCGGACAGGCACTCACCAGCCTCTCGGCATGCACGCTCTTGCCGGAGCGCGCACCGCCGATGATCAGGGTCAGCGCCCCGGCAGCGCGGTCAGGCAAAGCTGTCGCGCAGGCTGGTCGCCGTGCCGGTGAAGCGGCCGCGCACCACGCCGACGACCGCGCCGAGCACCAGCCAGAACACCAGATTGGTCAGCGTCACCGCCACCACGAACTGATGATGCAGGCCTTCCGGGATTGTCGTCTCGAAGCTGTCGGGCTGCGGCGCGCCGACAATATGCGGCGCCACCATCAACGCCACCGCAAGGACCGCCAGCGGCAGCGATCTGCGGAAGGCGAGCAGGCCGAGACCGGCGGCGGTCGCCACCACCGTTGCCCACCACCAGATCTGGCGTTGGACAAGGTCGGCCGCCGGCATTGCCGGCAATTCCGGCGGCAGGCCGAGGCCGGGCGCCAGCGTGAACACGGCAAAGCCGGCAAGCCCCCAGAACAGGCCCTGGCGCCAATTGCCGATGCCGCCGGCGAATTCCGAAACCGCAACCAGGATCAGTGCGAAGCCGATGCCGGTGACGATATTGGCAACGACGCTGAAGGCAAAACGTTCGAAACCGTCGGCCGGCGCCCAGCCTTCGTCCTCCGCCGGAGCCATTGCTTCAGCCGGTGCCGGCGCGGCGCTGCTTATAGCCATCGTGCCCCCGGCGTTTTCGACCGGTGCCGCAGGTGCCGCGGCATGGTCATGGCCGCCGCCGGCCTGCTCGTAGACTTCCGCCTTCAGGATCAGCGGCACCGTGGCATAGGCCTGCATGCAGGCGAGAACGACGCCGGCCACGAGCCCTGCGATCGCCGCGATGAACACGACGTTGCGAAACAGTGTCATGATGTCAGCCCCTTGTCAGTGGCAGGGAAAGCCCATCGAATGGCGATAGTCGTGGGCGGCATTGTGGACCGCATCGATGTGCGAGAAGCCGACAAAGCCCATGACGAAAATGCCGAGGAATGCAGCAAGCGCCAGCTGCATGAAACGCGACTGCGAGGAGACGGAAGCGCCGAGCGAGACGGAAGCGGTATTCATGTCTTGTCCTTTCGCCCTCCACCCGAGGGCATAGAAGTCAGTTTCCTGTCGCCGGCAGGTCTCCTGGCTCGCGGATCAGCGCCCTTCCCCACCTTCCCGAAGAAAATCTTCAGTGGCATATGGAGAGGACTACCGCACACAGTTGCGGGGGCAGCCACGGCATTGGGCAAGAATTTCGCCCGCACCGCATTCCCTCTTGGTTCCAAACGGAACCGACGACATCAGCGACTATAGGCAGAATCGCCGCGCCCGGCAAACCAAATTCCGCCGGATCGTGTGGCGAATGCGCCGCCTCGCCAAGCTCGCCGGCCGGCGCCGCAATTGACAATTCTCACAGCCGGGTGTCGGCTGGCGGATGGGAGGAAGCCGGCATGCAACCCAGCCCGAATGAGCGCGGTCCCTATAACGGCCTGACGCGGGCCGAGCCGACGCTGCCGTCATCGGCCTATTGGGACATCGCAGGCTATCAGCGCGATCTCGAGGCCATCTGGTATCGCAACTGGCTGCTGGTCTGCCGCGAGGCCGACCTTGCCCAGCCGCTGGCATTCAGGACGTTTCGCATAGGCACGCAGGAGATCGTCGTGCTGCGCGACGAGACCGGCGAATTGCGCGCCTTCCACAACACCTGCCGCCATCGCGGCTCGCAGCTTTGCCAGCAGAGCGAAGGACGGCTGAAGGCGCGGCTCATCACCTGCCCCTACCACGCCTGGTCCTATTCGCTGCGCGGCGATCTGGTGCGCGTGCCGTCGAAATCGCTGCCGGACGGTTTCGACAAGGCCGATCATCCGCTCTACCGCGTCGCGCTTTCGGTGTGGCGCGGTTTCGTTTTCGTCAACCTCGCGCAAGACGCTGCCGGTTCGGCTGAAACATCCTTCGATCCGGCATCCGGCAACCTCGCCAACTGGCCGCTGGAAACGCTGCTGAGCGGCCATGTGCTGCGCAAGGTTATGAACTGCAACTGGAAGATATTTTGGGAGAACTTCAACGAGTGCCTGCACTGCCCTGGCGTCCACAAGGACCTGTCGCGGCTGGTGCCGATCTATGGCCGCGGCCTGATGGGCCGGCACGACGACCCCGAATGGGCGCGCCACGCCGACAATGACGCGCCGGAATTTGCCGGCGGCTTGCGGGCCGGGGCCGAAACCTGGTCGCGCGACGGGCGCGTCCACGGCTCGGTCTTTTCGAGCCTGACGCCGGCCGAGCGTGCTGCCGGGCAGACCTATGCCACCAACTTGCCGTCGATGTTCGTCGTCGGCCATGTCGACTATGTCAGGACCGTGCGGCTGGTGCCGCTTGGGCCGGAGCAGACCGAACTCACCGCCGAATGGCTTTTTTCGCCCGAAGCGCTCGTCGATCCGGCTGCGGATATCGACAACATCGTCGCCTTCGGTACCCAGGTGCTGGAGGAAGACGCTGATATCTGCGAGGTCAACCAGAAGGGCCTGCGCTCGATGCGCCATAAGGCCGGCGTGCTGATGCCCGAGGAATATGATTTGCACCGCTTCCACAACTGGGTGCGCGAGCGGCATGCGGCGCTTGAACATCAAAGCGATTTGGGCAGATAGCGCCAAGTGACGAAGCCGCAGACCGCCGCCAGCAGGCCGAGCGTCGCGAAAACCGCGCCCAGGCCGAAGAACGCCAGCACCACTGAATAGACCAGCGGCGGCGTCAGCTCGGAAAAGTCGAGATAGGTGCGGTAGACCGCCGCCATCTGCGCCCGCTCATACGAGCGCACCGAGCGCATGAACGCGGTCGAGCCCAGCGCATCGAGCGCGATGGTGAAGAAGGCACCGCAAAGCAGCAACGCGCCGGTGACGAGCGGCGCGGCCTCGCCGACGGCGCCGGCCGCCAGCAGCGTCGCCGACATGGCGAAATAGGCAAACGTCATGGTGCGCCGGCCGCCGAAACGCTTTCCCGCCCTGCCCCAGAAGATGGCCATGAACAAAAGCGCATTGCCGGCCGAAACCAAGAGGCCACCGGCGAGCTCGCCCTCGCCGGTGATCACCATGAACAGCGGCCCATAGACAAAGAACGTCGTCCAGAAGCAGGAACGGCCGAAGGCGATCAGCCAGGCCAGCCTCAGCCTTGGCTGCGCGACGAAGCGGCCGATATTGGCCAGCGGATTGACCGGCCGCGTCTTGCCCGGGCGGATCGACGGGTTGTCGCCAAGCCGGTAGGTCCAGAACAGCGCCAGCAGGGCCATGGCGAAGACGGCCACCGCGCTATGCGCGGCATAGATGCCGAAACGCGTGTAGAGGAAAATGCCGAGCGTCGGCCCGGCGGTCCAGGCAAGCATCGACCACGCCATGCGCAGCGACTCGGCCTGCATGAAATCGGTCTTGCGGATGTGGTCCATGATGTAGAGGTTGAGCGTGATCGCCAGCGCGCTGGCGCCGATGACGCGGCAGAGCATGCCGACCGTTTGGCCAGCAAGCGTATGAGTGACGAAGAACAGCGAGCCGACGGCCAGCAGGCAGGCACCGGCGGTATAGACCCAGCGCCGGGCAAAGCGCCGGATCAACATCGGCATGAACAGCGTCGCCGAGAGGCCGAGCATTGCCACGACCGTGTAGAGGATCGAGACGATCTGCTCGTTGTGCAGGATCTCATAGGCCTGGATCGGGATGACGCTGGAGACGGTGGCGCGCGCGAACGATTCGACCGCATAAAGCGAGGCGAAGGTGCGTGCATCCGCCGGCCGCAAGGCCGCAAGCCAGATAGGATGGCGCACATGGGTAGCCATTGCTTTCCCCGAAGCAGAATCGCCCAAAGCAGGGTTTGGAGCACAAATCTGCCGCGGCGATTCCTGGCCGGGTAACAGGAAACCGACGCCTTCACGGCAAAAAGCGAAGCCGGCCAAAGGCTTTCCGGCTCTGGCCTAAAGCGAGTTCTAATGCTGACCCGCGCCAACGCGACGCGAGGACTGCTTCTTTTGACGGTGGCAACCGTGATAGTCGTCTTGCCGGGGCTGAACCAAGACAGCGAGACCGATGAGCATCGCCACGCCGACCACCGCCGTTCAGGATCAACCGAAGGCGAAGCGCATCGCCGCCATCGACATCGCACGCGGCATCGCTTTGCTTGCCATGGCGAGCTATCATTTCACCTGGGATCTCGAATTTTTCGGCTACACCGATCCCGGCCTCACCGCCTTCGGCTGGTGGAAAATCTACGCGCGCTGCATCGCCTCGAGCTTCCTGTTCCTGGTCGGCGTCAGCCTCTATCTCGCCCATGGCAAGAAAATCCGCTGGACAGGCTTCTGGAAGCGCTTCGCCATGGTTGCCGGGGCGGCTCTCGCAATATCGCTGGTCACCCGAATCGCCACGCCCGACGGCTTCATTTTTTTCGGCATATTGCACGAGATCGCGCTCGCCAGCCTGCTCGGCCTGGCGTTCCTGCGGCTGCCGGCGCTGCTGACGCTGCTTGTCGCGGCGTTTGTCATCGCGGCGCCCTTCTACCTCAGATCCGAGGCCTTCGATCATCCGGCTTTGTGGTGGGTCGGTCTATCGGCGACCAATCCGCACTCCAACGACTATGTTCCGCTGCTGCCCTGGTTCGGCGCCGTGCTTGCCGGCATCGCGGTTACCAAACTCGCCGCCACCTCCGGCGTGCTGACCCGGCTGTCGGCCATGACGCCAGGCCGCTGGGCAAACCCGCTGGTCTTCATCGGCCGGCACAGCCTTGCCTTTTATCTGATCCATCAGCCGCTGCTGATCGGCTCGGTCTGGCTGTTTTCGCAATTCATGCCGGCGCGGGTCGAAAGCAGGGAGGTGAACTTTCTGAAATCCTGCCAAATATCCTGCGAGCAGGCGCGCGACACCGAGTTCTGCTCCAGCTATTGTGCCTGCATGCTGGACACTCTCCAGGGCGAAGCCTCGCTTGACCGGCTCTACAGCAACGACCAGTCCCCGGAGTGGAAGGCGCATATTGGCGAGCTCGCCGGCACCTGTACCGCCCAAACCGAGGCGGCGGAACCGAGAACGCGCTAATCGAGGGAGGACAGCAATGAGCGACAGTCACCCGAAACCCGTGCAGCAAAATCCTGGGCAGCCGAAGCTGGGGCACATCCCATGGCCGCCGCTGATCTATATCGCCGCCATCATCGTCAGCGTCGCGCTAGGGTTTCTCTATCCACTGCCGTGGATCGGCGATCTTCTCGGCGACATCCTGTTCGCCGCCGGGCTTGTGGGGCTGTTGGCGGTCGCCGCGCTCTGGTTCACCGCGATCCGCATCATGATCCGCGCCAAAACGACGCTCAACCCGAACGGCGTGCCGGACCATCTGGTGACCACCGGACCCTTCGCCGTCAGCCGCAACCCGATCTACCTCGCCAACACATTGCTGCTGGTCAGCCTCGCCTTTGTCTCGGGGATCGCCTGGTTCCTGCCGCTGGCGGTCATCGCGGCATTCCTGACGCAGAAGCTGACGATCGAGAGCGAGGAGAAGGTGCTGACGGCCAAATTCGGCAAGAAGTACCGGGACTACGCGAAAAGGGTGCGGCGCTGGATTTGAGCCGGGGCTGACACCGCGCTTACGTGGTGACGCCGAGTTCAACCAGCCGCTCGACGCAGGATTCCTCGGCCTGGTCGAGCTCGGCCAGGGTCTCCTCGAGGTCGCGGCGTTTCTGGCGAAGATCCTCGCGCTTTTCCTCGATGCGCTTGATCATCAGCTTGAGTTGGCCGACCTCGCCGGGCGGCTCCCTGTACATCTGGATGATTTCGCGGATCTCGTTGATCGAGAAGCCGAGCCTCTTGCCGCGCATGATCTGGCGGATGAGATGCCGGTCCGACGGACGGAACAGCCGGGTGCGGCCGCGCCTTACCGGCTGCACCAGCCCTTCGTCCTCGTAGAAGCGTAACGTCCGCGTCGACACGTCGAATTCGCGGGTCAGCTCCGTGATCGAATAATATTCCCGCATCGCCACTCCAATGCCCCGGCCACGCCGCGAGTTCCAACTGGCCGGCGCCGCCGGCATCCAGGCGCGTACCAGAATCGGCGGACAAGGCACCTTTCAAAGCCTCGCATGGCATTTACGTAAAAGTCAATTGAGGTGCCGTTCAGCCTACGCCGAACCACCATGTGGCAAGCCCGAGAAAGGCAAAGAAACCGACGACATCGGTGACCGTAGTGACGAAAACCGCCGAAGCCACAGCCGGGTCGATCTTGAAGCGGTCGAGCAGCAGCGGGATCAGGATGCCCGCCAGAGCCGCCACGAACATGTTGATGATCATCGCCGCCGCGATGATGCCGCCGAGATTGCGATCGTGGAACCAGGCAGCCGCGACGATGCCGATCAGAATGGCGAAGATGATGCCGTTGATGAAGCCCACCCCGATTTCGCGGCGGATGATGCGGCCGGCATTGTAGATGTCGAGGTCCCTCGTCGCCAGCGCCCGCACCGTGACGGTCATGGTCTGCGAGCCGGCATTGCCGCCCATGCCGGCGACGATGGGCATCAGCACCGCCAGCGCCACGATATGCTCGATGGTGCGGTCGAACAGGCCGATCACCGAAGCCGCGAGGAAGGCCGTCAAAAGGTTGACCAGCAGCCAGGGCACACGCGAGCGCGAAGTCGAAAGGATGCTGTCCGAGAGTTCTTCGTCGCCGACGCCGCCCATGCGCAGCAGATCTTCCTCGGCCTCCTGCTGGATGACGTCGACGACGTCGTCGATGGTCAGCACGCCGACCAGCCGCTCGTTCTCGTCCACGACGGCGGCGGACAGAAGATCGTATTGTTCGAATTCGCGTGCCGCCTCCTCCTGGTCCATGGTGGCCGGGATGGCATGCCTGGTCTCATGCATGACTTCTTCGACCTTGACCGAGCGCTTGGTGCGCAGGATCTGGTCGAGGTCGATGGCGCCGAGCAGCTTAAAGCTCGGATCGATGACGAAGATCTGGCTGAAACGGTCGGGAAGATTGTTGTCCTCGCGCATGTAGTCGATGGTCTGGCCGATCGTCCAGAATGGCGGCACCGCGACGAACTCCGTTTGCATGCGGCGGCCGGCGGTCTCTTCGGGATAGTCGAGCGAGCGCCGCAGCCTGATCCGCTCGGTGAACGGCAGTTGCGACAGGATCTCGTCCTGGTCCTCCTGGTCGAGGTCCTCGAGAATGTAGACGGCATCGTCGGAATCGAGCTCCTGCACGGCCTGGGCGATCTGCGCATTGGGCAGATTGTCGACGATGTCGCGCCTGATCGCCTCGTCGACCTCGGTCAGCGCGGAAAAGTCGAAATCCTTGCCCAGCAATTCGACCAGGGCGCGGCGCTGTTCCGGGTGCAGCGCCTCGAGCAGGTGGCCGAGTTCCGACTGGTGCAGATCGTCGACTTCGCGCTTCAGCGTCAGCGTATCGCGATCGGCGATCGCGGCACCGATCTGGGTGAGAAACGACGACAGGATGACGCCGTCCTCGTCATAGATGTCGGCGCGGCGCTCCTCGGCGGCCCTGGTGCCGGTCATGTGTTCGTCCTGGCCTTCCACCAGCGCCTCCCGCCATCGGATTTCCGGATAAGGTGCCTGTCAGGTCTAGACCATGATCCTGAAAAGTGGAAACCGGTTTTCCGAAAAGATCATGGTCAAACACAAAGATGGAGCGGCGGCGCGATTGGCTTGAGAATCGGCCTCTCCGTGCGCAACGGACGGATATCAGACGACCTTGCGAGCTGCCGGTTGCCCAAGATTGATAATTCAAGATTGATAATTAGAGGATTCTAATTTAGCATCTCTATAATTACCGGTAATAAAGGGAGGGTGTTTATGGGGAAGTATCTGTTTGCCAGTCTTGCGCTGGTTTGTTCGGGAATACTTTTGAACCCGATTGCCGCCGATGCAAAGGCCTTCAAATCTTTTCAGGGCAAGGAATGCAAGCCTGACTACAAACGGCTTTGCCCAATGACACCGATCGGCAAATGCGACCTTCAGAGCATGATCGAGCAGTTGTCACCCGCCTGCAAGGCTTTCGTCGAGAAGCACCGGTAATCCAGCTCTGCCATCGCCGCCGACCAACCGCCGGGTAGTCCGCGACAACGCCAGGTGTGGTGTGCCCCGGTCGGGGAATCGGTCGCCCAACAACATTAGTCCCGGTGGTCGGGCAGAACGGCATATGCTGCACCGGGAATGAGGCGAGGCCGACGCTGCGACGGTCTCGCTGGATATCGGGCTTAGAGGCCTGCCGATCAGGCAGCGTAGCGTTTGGCCTCAGCCGCGTAGGCGCCAAGGACACCACTCCAGCCACGCTCCGATTCGAAGGCCTGGCGCGCTGCTTCTGCGGTCTCGCCCATGTTCTCCAGAAGCCGGTGCTCGAGTTCCACCCGCGTCGAATTCTCGCCGAGCGCGACAAAGCGGATGTCGACCTCGGTCAGCAATGCCGGATCGTAGCGCCAGTCGGCCCCGATACGCCAGGCGAGCGTCAGCCTCGACGGCGGATCCCAGGCGAGAACCTCGCCCCAATCGCATTGTGACCCATCCTCGCCGATCTCGTACCAGCGGCCGCCGGCTTTCGGTTCGATCACCGCGGTCGTCAGGGCGGATTTGCCGATTGAGTGCGAAGCCGGCCACCACCGTCCGAACCCTGTCGTGAACACATCGAATGCCTTGTCGAGCGGCACCTCCACGGTCACCGACTTCCTGACCGGTGCGGGCTTGATCATAGTCGTCATTTCCTCTTCTCCTTGCTGTTGTCGACTTCCCGTTTGAAGGCGTCGAGCGCATCGCCCCACATGCGATCGAGCCAGGCGCGCATCTCGCCGAGCCCATGCGGGTCGAGATGATAGATATTGCTGGCGCCCTTGGGCTCGGCACGGACCAGTCGGGCTTCCTTCAGCACTTTGAGGTGCTGCGATACCGCCGGCTGCGAGACCGGAAGCACCCGCGTCAGATCGATGACCGAGCGCGGCCGATCGGCGATGAGCTCGAACACCTTGCGGCGTGTCGGATCGGCCAAGGCCACCATTCCTGCGTAATCATAAACCATGACTTATGATAAGCTAAAACTTATGATAGGTCAACCGAGGGAGTGGCGGGCCCGTGTTTAAGCACCGGCCGGTTCGACCCCGAGGCTCCGGGCAATTCCTTCGCGCGGGGCATGGACAGCAATGCGGATGCGAGATTGCTCAGGGAATCAATCCACCGCATGCGAGCCGGCAGGTGTCGACCACCGGGGAAAAGTAAACCTGACGGCAAGGTTTTTACCTTATCGGTGTATATGTCTCTCCGGCGAAACATTAAGAACGGGTAAATTGGCTTGGCCCTAACTACGGAAGCCTCTCGCCACAGGCCCTCAGCCATATGGCAATTGCGCCTCTCCTTGTTTATGGCAATGTACGTGTTAGGTGCATCTGCACTATATCCAGAAGTATTCCGTACATCAGCCCTAATCTATTCTCACAAGTTTCTTATTGGCATGCCGGTCTTGTTTATCGGTGGCGTCTGTTGTGCCGCGCTCATCCATGGCCGACGGCAACCGGTTCGCTACGCCCTGGATTTGGTTCAAGGGCGCTGGCGCGGCTGTCTGTTGGTGCTGCTGTTCTTCTTTGCCAGCTTGACCGCGTTCTCCACCTACAAGATCGCCATCCCGTCCGTCGTCCCATACTACGCCGACCACTGGTTAGCCGACGCTGATGAATGGTTGCACGGGATGCCGCCGTGGGAGATCGCCCATAAGCTCGACAGCAACGGGTGGTCGCTCGTCGTCTTCAACAGCTATGAAGTCATTTGGTTCTACCAGTGGTTCGGCACCATCCTTTTCGTGGCGCTCTGGTCGGACGAGATTGCGCGCATCCGCTATCTCAGCGCGGCAGCGCTGACGTTGTGCATCCTCGGAACTGTCTTGGCTTTGGCGCTGGCATCGGTCGGGCCGGTTTACTACCACCAGTTTGTTGGCGTGGATCGCTTCCACGGATTGAATGCCGCCTTGGACAGACTGGACCATAATTACATGGTGCGGGAACCCGCAGCATATCTCCTGATGGCTTACCGGAGTGGCCGGCCAAGCCTTGGCGGCGGCATCTCGGCCATGCCAAGCATGCATGTCGCCTTTGCCGCACTGAACGCCTATCTGCTGTCCTCGATCAATCTCTGGCTGGGCGCTCTGGGTTGGGCGTTTGCAGCCCTGATCCTGTACGGATCGGTGTACACTGGATGGCACTATGCCCTGGACGGCTACGTATCGATCGCTGCTGTATCTGTGATCTGGTGGGCAACCGGACGCCTGGTGCGCGAATAATTATCCACGCAAACCGCATATATGGCTACGCGCCGATGGCGTTTTCGCATCGGCCAAACTCGCGATCGCAGGCAAAAAAGCCTCGCGCCTGACAAAGACGCTCTTTGCCGTGCTCGAACTCAACGGGGCGCTTTCGAATTTAATGGTGCGGTCGAGAAGACTCGAACTTCCACGGGTTGCCCCACAGCGACCTCAACGCTGCGCGTCTACCAATTCCGCCACGACCGCACGTGGTAGGAGCCAGAACGAACCGGCCCGCGGCGTGTAGCAAATCGTTTCCGGTGAAACAAGTGCGCGGCCAGCAATAATCGGCCGGATATCGGCTTAACTCTGCAAAGCGCCGAACGTGCCCGGAACTGGACGTTTGTACCGATTGCCGCCATATGAGGGGCGAGACGAGATATCATGACAGAACGCAGCCAGATCGCCACGTCGTTCCTGCCCTCGCCCGGCTCGGCGCCGGTCGAATGGCGCATTGAGCCCGGGCTCACCGCCTATCCCGATGCGCTCGCCGTGATGGAGGCGCGCGCCGAAGCAATCCGCAGCGGCGCGGCTGGCGAGATGGTCTGGCTGGTCGAGCATCCGCCGCTCTACACCGCCGGCACCAGCGCCCGTTTCGAGGACCTGATCGAGCCGGACCGCTTCCCGGTCTTTGCCGCCGGACGCGGCGGCGAATACACCTATCATGGGCCGGGCCAGCGCGTCGCCTATGTCATGCTCGACCTCAAGCGGCGGCGCGAGGATGTCCGCGCCTTCGTCGCGGCACTCGAACAATGGATCATCGGCACGCTGGCCGCCTTCAACGTACGCGGCGAACGCCGCGAGGACCGCGTCGGCGTCTGGGTGGTGCGGCCGGATCGCCCCGCTTTGCCCGACGGCTCGGTCGCCGAGGACAAGATCGCTGCCATCGGCATCAGGCTGAGGCGCTGGGTGAGCTTTCACGGCATTGCCATCAATGTCGAGCCGGATCTCGGCCATTTCAGCGGCATCGTGCCGTGCGGCGTCCAGGATCACGGCGTCACCAGCCTCATCGATCTCGGCCTTCCCGTAACAATGGCCGATCTCGACCTGGCGCTGAAATCAGCCTTCGAAGATGTCTTCGGCCCGGCAGCGCCTTTGCAGGTCGAGGCGGCCCGCAAAGTCGGCTGACAGAACCTCACTGAAGACCGTAGTCCTACGCTGCGCCCCTCGCCTCCGCGAAGAACGGGTCGTCAGCGTTCGAGCCATGTCTTTCAGCGCATCCTCACATCGCGCCGATCCAGATTGCCATGGAAATGAGGAACGTGCTCATGCACACCAGCGAAACGACATCCTGAACAAGATCGGTCATAACTCTCTCCTGTTGTTAGTATGTTCGTATTTTGTTCTAATTTTGTTCGAATGTCAACGATCGCAATCCCGGCATGGCCGGAATTGCGTGCGGTCAATTTCGACAGGGTTAAGAAAGGGTTGAGAGGCAGATTGCCGACGGTTTCGGGCCGAGAGCGCGCACGAAAAATAGCGGACGGCGCACGCCAGTTCGCAGGCCGGCATCACCTCGGTCTTAGCACACCCTAAAGCGGGACGACCTTGCCGTCGGCAAGCGTCACGCGGCGATCCATGCGCGAGGCAAGCTCGTGATTATGGGTGGCGATCAGTGCCGCCAGGCCCGATTGCCGGACCAGCGCTGCCAGCGCCTCGAACACGTAGGAAGCGGTCACCGGGTCGAGATTGCCGGTCGGCTCATCGGCCAAAAGCACCAGCGGCGCATTGGCGACGGCGCGCGCAATGGCGACGCGCTGCTGCTCACCGCCGGAGAGCTCGGAAGGGCGATGATTCGCCCGCTTGCCGATCTGCATGTAGTCGAGCAATTGCGCCGCCCGCTCGGCCGCCTCCTTGCGCGCCAGCCCTTTTATCAGCTGCGGCATCATGATGTTTTCCAGCGCCGAGAATTCCGGCAGCAAGTGATGGAACTGATAGACGAAGCCGACATCGTTGCGGCGGATCGTCGTGCGCTCGTCGTCGGAAAGCCGACCGCAGGCGCGCCCCGCCAGGATCACGTCGCCGGCGTCCGGCCGCTCCAGCAGCCCGGCGGTGTGGAGCAGCGTCGACTTGCCGGTGCCCGAAGGCGCCACCAGCGCCACCATCTCGCCACGCTTAAGCGAAAAATCGGCGCCGTTCAGGATGGTCAGCTTGCGCGGCCCCTGCACATAGTGCCGTTCGACGCTCTTCAGCTCGATAATGGCCTCGGCCATCATTCGTACCTCAGCGCTTCGACCGGATCGAGCCTGGCCGCCCGCCACGCCGGAAACAGTGTCGCCAGGAACGACAGCGCCAAAGCCATGAGAACGACCGAGATCGTCTCGCTGGCATCCATCCGGGCCGGCAGCTGGCTTAGGAAATAAAGCTCGGGATTGAACAGCCGCTCGTTGGCCAGCCAGGAGAAGAACTGGCGGATGCGCTCGACGTTGAGGCAGATCAAGATACCGAGCAGTACGCCGGCGATGGTGCCGACAACGCCGATCGCGGCACCCGTCATCAGGAAGATGCGCAGGATCGCGCCGCGCGTCGCTCCCATGGTGCGCAGGATGGCGATGTCGTGGCCCTTGTCCTTCACCAGCATGATCAGGCCCGAAATGATGTTGAGGGCCGCCACCAGCACGATCAGCGTCAGGATCATGAACATGACGTTGCGCTCGACCTGCAGCGCGTCGAAGAACGTCTTGTTGCGTTGCCGCCAATCGACAAGGCTGATCGGCCGCTGCGCCGCCTCTTCGACCTTCGGCTTCAGCGCGTCGATATTGTCGGGATTGTCGGTGTAGATCTCGATCGTCTGCGCCCGGCCGTCCATGTTGAAATAAAGCTGCGATTCCGAGAACGGCATGTAAACGATGGAGCTGTCATATTCCGACATGCCGACCTCGAAGATCGCGGTGACCGGATAGCCCTTCATGCGCGGCGTCGTGCCGAGCGGCGTGACGTCGCCCTCGGGCGAGATCAGCGTGATCGTATCGCCAAGCACAAGGCCGAGATTCTCGGCCATGCGGCTGCCGATGGCGACGCCCTCGCCGGTGTCGAAGCCGACGATCGAGCCCTCCTTGATGTTGTTGGCGACGATGGTGATCTTGCCGAGGTCCTCGCCGCGTATGCCGCGCACCAGCGCGCCGGTGCCGCCGCCGACATTGCCTTGCGCCAGCACCTGCCCGTCGATCAGCGGAATGGCGTATTTGACGCCGGGCACGCCGTTGATGCGGCCGGCGACCTGGGCATAGTCCTCCAGCGGCATGTCGAGCGGCTGCACGATCAGGTGCCCGTTGACGCCGAGGATGCGCGTCAGCAGCTCGGCGCGAAAGCCGTTCATGACCGCCATGACGACGATCAGCGTGGCAACGCCCAGCATGATGCCGAGAAAGGAGATCGAGGCGATGACCGAGATCACCGTCTCCTTGCGGCGCGAGCGCAGATAGCGCCACGCAACCATACGCTCAAAGCCGGAAAAGGGTCCTGCCCCCGAAGGTTTGGCTGCTGCCGGTTCGTTCATGCGGCGGCACCGAAACGCTTTTTCACGTCGCCGATCGGCAGCGTCTCGCGCTCGCCGCTCCTGCGGTTCTTGATCTCGACCTCGCCGGCTGCGACGCCGCGCGGCCCCACGATCACCTGCCACGGAAGTCCGATCAGGTCGGCGGTAGCGAACTTGCCTCCCGGCCGCTGGTCGGTGTCATTGTAGAGCACCTCTTTGCCGGCGGCGGCAAAGGCGGCATGCATCTCGCCGCAGACGCGGTCGCATTCGGCATCGCCAGCCTTCATGTTGATCAGGCCGACGTCGAACGGCGCCACCGCTTCCGGCCAGATGATGCCGTTATCGTCATGGCTGGCCTCGATGATCGCCGCGACCAGCCGCGACGGGCCGATGCCGTAGGAACCGCCAGAGACGAAATGATCCTTGCCGTCCGGCCCGGTCACCTTGGCGCCCATCGGCTTGGAATATTTGTCGCCGAAATGGAAGATATGGCCGACCTCGATGCCGCGCGCCGAGACTTTGTCGGCTTCGGTGAGCTTTTCCCATGCCGCCTCGTCATGCATTTCGTCGGTGGCGGCATAGGGCGTCGTCCATGTCTTGACGATCTCGGCAATCTCGGCGTCATTCGAAAAGTCGGTATTCGCCCCCGGTACATCAAGCGAGAGATAGTCGCGATGGCAAAACACCTGGCTCTCGCCGGTGTCGGCCAGGATGATGAACTCATGGCTGAGGTCGCCGCCGATCGGCCCGGTGTCGGCGCGCATCGGAATCGCCTGCAGCCCCATGCGCGTGAACGTCCTGAGATAGGACACGAACATGCGGTTATAAGCGGCCTTGGCGCCTTCATAATCGAGGTCGAAGGAATAGGCGTCCTTCATTAGGAATTCGCGCGAACGCATGACGCCAAAGCGCGGGCGCACCTCATCGCGAAACTTCCACTGGATATGATAGAGGTTGAGCGGCAGGTCCTTGTAGGACTTGACGTAGGAGCGGAAGATCTCGGTGACCATCTCCTCATTGGTCGGGCCGTAGAGCATGTCGCGATCTTGCCGGTCCTTGATGCGCAGCATCTCCTTGCCGTAGTCTTCATAGCGGCCGCTTTCGCGCCACAGCTCGGCCGATTGGATGGTCGGCATCAGGATTTCGAGCGCGCCGGCGCGATTCTGCTCCTCGCGAATGATCCGGCAGACCTTGTCCAGTACCCGCTTACCGAGCGGCAGCCAGGAGAAGCTGCCTTGCCCCTGCTGGCGGATCATGCCGGCGCGCAGCATCAGCCGATGCGAGACGATCTCGGCCTCGCGCGGATTTTCTTTGAGGATGGGCAGGAAATAGCGCGACAAACGCATGAACTGGTCCGTGAGAGAGGATGGCGGCGCCGGGATCGGCGCAGCGCAGGCTTGCTTGCCCCGGCTTCATAGCCATTTCATGGCGGAATGGAAACCCGGCCCAGGCGCTGCACAGACGCCGCAATTGCCGCACACGGCTTGCTGGGCGTTTCGCAAGCAACGCCTGCCGTACTATTGTGCACTGCAGCACGAGATTGCCTGTTTCCGGGCAAAATTCTTCGTGACATTTTCACCCGCCTTAGGCTAGTGTGCCCCGATAACCGAGAGGGCGGAGAAAAATCTGCCCTCCTACGCGGTCAAAGTCTTGGGAGGATGCGATCTAGGCGCGGTAACTCGCTGCCGCCGGACACCGGAAACAGATCGGACGCGTTTAAATTGCAAGGCCTCGCGCCTTGCATTTTTTTTGTGCAATCATTTGGTTAGCAAGACAGATTGCCAAACTACATGACGTTGCGTCAGCCCAAATCCGGCCCACGGCTTTTACTTGGGCTGACCTTGCTGGCTGAGCTTGATTTCAGGGCGTCGGCATAGGCCTTGGATAGCCGGACATTGGGTAGCCGGCTAATGCGCTGGGCTCTGGTTGAAATCCGGCACGATGTGCGGGATGTCGTCGATGCCGAGACCAAGCCCTCTCGTGATGCCGTAGAAGATGCCCATCAGGACCAGTGTGGCGATCGTCGTGCGCAGTGCGGCGCGCAGCATATGCGGTCCGCGCGGCGCGCTCGGAACCGTACCCAGCGTCACATCCTGGTCATCGTCCTGCGTCCGCATGCTGAACGGCAGGACGGCGAACAACACCACCCACCAGGTAGCGAAGAACAGGGCGATGAAAGAGACCCAGCTCATGCTTGCTCCAGTTCGACCAGCGTGCCGAAAAAGTCCTTGGGGTGCAGAAACAATACCGGTTTGCCATGCGCGCCGGTCTTCGGATTGCCATCGCCCAGCACGCGCGCGCCGCTGGCCTTGAGACGGTCGCGCGCCGCAACAATGTCGTCAACCTCGTAGCAGACATGGTGCATGCCGCCGGACGGATTCTTCTCGAGGAATGCCGCGATCGGCGAGCCTTCGCCGAGCGGCTCCAGCAACTCGATCCTGGTATTGCCGACGTCGACGAACACCACCGTCACGCCATGCTCCGGCAGCGCCTGCGGCGCGGTCACGCGGGCGCCAAGTGTATCCCGATAGGCCGCCGCCGCCGCAGCCAGATCCGGCACGGCAAGCGCGACATGGTTGAGGCGTCCGAGCATTGACTGCGTCCTTAGGGCAGTAAGGCAATAGGGCAGTATGGGAGTAGGGAAAACTACTTTCTCCCCTACTGCCGTACTGCCCTACTCCCCTATTCCCTTACCGCGTGACGAACACCGTCACCAGCGGCTTCTTGCCCCAGGCTTCGTTGGCCGCGCCGCGCACCGCGCGCCGCACCGCCTCCTGGACCAGGTCGAGGTCTTTTCGGCGCTGGCGGGGGATGGAGTCCACGGCGCCGATTGCCGCATCGATCATCAGGTCTTCCAGGCTGTCGCCGCTGCCATCGGCCTCGGCGACGCCGATGGCGACTAGATCGGGATCGCCGGCGAGTTCGTATTTGTCGTCGAGCACGACATTGACGGCGACGTGGCCGGCGAAGGACAGCTTGCGCCGGTCGCGAATGCCCATCGCCTGGTCGGTGCCGACCAGCCTTCCGTCCTTGTAGATGCGGCCGAACGGCACCTGGTCGATGATCGCAGCCGCACCCGGATAGAGCCTGAGCATGTCGCCGTCGCGCACCTGCGCCACCTGGCCGATGCCGGACGTCGACATCAGCGAGCCCTGCGCCACCAGATGCGCCGCCTCGCCATGCACGGGAACGCCGATCTGCGGCCGCACCCATTCATACATCTTGCGCAATTCGCTGCGGCGCGGATGACCGGAGACATGCACCAGCGCATCGCCGTCCTCAATGATCTTGATGCCGAGATCGATCAGGCGGTTCTTGATCTCGAGGATCGCCTTCTCATTGCCGGGAATGGTGCGCGAGGAAAACACCACCGTGTCGCCGGCAGTCAGCGCCACCGACTTCATCTCGTCGCGCGACAGCTTGGCGAGTGCGGCAAGCGGCTCGCCCTGGCTGCCGGTACAGATGATGACGAGGTTTTCGCGCGGGATGAAGCCGTAATCTTCCTCGGCGATGAATTCCGGCAAGCCGTCCATATAGCCGAGTTCATCAGCCACATCGATGACGCGCTTCATCGAGCGGCCAAGCACCAGGCACTGGCGGCCGGCATCCCGCGCTGCCTTGGCGATGGAGACGATGCGCCCGACATTGGAGGAGAAGCTGGTGACGGCGACACGGCCCTTGGCGTTCTGGATGACGCTCTTGATGCCCTCGCCCACCGCCACTTCGGACGGCGATTCCCCTTCCCGCAGCGCATTGGTGGAATCGCAGATCAGCGCCAGCACGCCCTGGTCGCCATAGGCGCGGAAGCGTGACTCGTCGGTCATCGGCCCCACCGTCGGCGCCGGATCGATCTTCCAGTCGCCGGTATGGATGACGACGCCGGCCGGAGTGGTGATCGCCAGCGACATCGGCTCGGGAATGGAGTGCGCGACGGGGATGGCCTCGATCTCGAACGGGCCGACGGTGAATTTCTCGCCGGCCCGGTAGATCGTCACCGGGATCTTCGGCGCCCCTTGCTCGCCCTGCCGCTTGGCTTCCAGCAGGCCGGCGCTGAACGGCGTCATCCAGACCGGCGCCTTGAGCTTCGGCCAGATGTCGTGCAGCGCACCATAGTGGTCCTCATGCGCATGGGTGATGACGATGCCGCGCAGATTGGCGACATTCTCCTCGATGAAGCGCGTGTCGGGCAGCACCAGGTCGACGCCGGGCAGGGTTGCATCGGGAAAGGTGACGCCGACGTCGACGACGATCCATTCGCGCGCATTGGCCGGGCCATAGCCGTAGAGGGCGAAGTTCATGCCGATCTCGCCGACACCGCCGAGCGGCACGAAGACAAGTTCGGCGTTTTCCGCTTTCGCCATGATCTTTCCTTCCTTGCCCGTCAAACTCTTGGGCCGGTCAAATTCAAGCTGGTCAAATACAGGCCAGTCAAACGTATTGGCCAGTCAACCGCCGGCCGAGGCAACCGCGCCGAAATGCACGTCGCCGGCGGCGATCGTCAGAACCGAACCTTCATCGTCGCGGATCACGAAACGGCAGTCCTCGTCAATGGTCTCGAAGGTGCCGCGCACCACATTACCGTCAATTCTGACAGCAACCTGCCCGCCAAGCCCCGCCGCACGCGCCAGCCACCGCTGCCTGACGGCGGCAAGCCCACGCCCTTCGTTCCACAGCCGGGCATTCTCGCTCCATGCATCCGACAGCGCCAGAAACAGCGTCTCGGCATCGCAAGCAGACCCCAGCGCGTTGAGCGACGTCGCTGGATAGGGCAAATCCCTGGGATAACCCACCACATTGACGCCGATGCCGACAGCCACTGCGGAACGGCCCCCCTCCAGCATCGCCGATTCCAGTAGGATGCCGGCGAGCTTGGCGCCCGAGGCAAGCACATCGTTCGGCCATTTCAGCTCGAAACGGCTCTTGCCTTGGCTCGCACCATCGAGGCCGATCGCGATCCTGCCCTTCGGCACGACAGCGTCGAGCGCGTCGGCCAGCGCCAGTCCGGCAACGAAGCCGAGCGTCGCGGCAAGCCGAAGCTCGGTGTTGGTGATCACCAGCAGCGTCGCTGCCAGATTGCCTTCGGGCGTCGCCCAGGCGCGGCCACGGCGGCCACGCCCGGCTTCCTGCTTTTTTGAGACGACCCAGAGCTTGCCCGGATCGCCGGCCCGCGCGTGCTCCAGCGCCAGCGCATTGGTGGAGCCGACCGTGTCGTGCGCCTCGAGCCGGAACCCTTCCGAAGCCGCGGTTGGAGCCAGCCTGAATGTCATTCCGTCAGAAGAAGGTCTTGGCTGCGGCAGCGGCATAGGTTCCGATCGGGCCGCCGATCAGCACATAGAACAGCACGAAGGCGCCGCAGACGCCGAGCACGACGCGCAGTTCGGTCGCCATCGGAACGAAGCCGCCGACCGGTTCGTCGAACCACATGATCTTGATGATGCGCAGATAATAATAGGCGCCCACCACCGAGGCCAGCACGCCGATGATCGCCAGCGCGTAGAGATTGGCATTGATGGCGGCAAGGAACACGTACCATTTTCCCCAGAAGCCGGCGAGCGGCGGGATACCGGCCAGCGAAAACATCAGGATGGTGAGGATCGTCGCCATGATCGGGTTGGTCGCCGACAGGCCGGCGAGATCGCTGATCTGCTCGACATTGCCCTCCTTGCGCCGCATGGCGAGGATGAAGGCGAAGGTGCCGAGCGTCATCACCAGGTAGATCAGCATGTAGATGGCGACGCCGCGCACGCCGTCCTGGCTGTTGGCGGCAAGGCCGACCAGCGCATAGCCCATATGGCCGATGGAGGAATAGGCCATCAGCCGCTTGATGTTGGTCTGGCCGATCGCCGCAAAGGCGCCGAGCGCCATCGACGCGATCGAGATGAAGACGATGATCTGCTGCCAGTCGGCGGCGATCGGCTTGAAGGCGCCCATGGTGACGCGCACCATCAGCGCCATCGCCGCCATTTTGGGTGCCGCCGCCAGAAAAGCCGTCACCGGCGTCGGCGCACCTTCATAGACGTCGGGCGTCCACATATGGAACGGCACCGCCGAGATCTTGAAGGCAAGGCCGGCCAGCACGAAAACCAGGCCGAAGACGAGGCCGAGCTGGCGCTCGCCGCCGCTCAGCGCCGCGGCGATCTCCTGGAAGCCGGTATTGCCGGTGTAGCCGTAGACCAGCGAGATGCCGTAAAGCAGCATGCCCGAAGACAGCGCGCCAAGGACGAAATACTTCAGGCCGGCCTCGGTCGAGCGCAGACTGTCGCGGTTGATCGCCGCCAGCACGTAGATCGCCAGCGACTGCAGCTCGAGGCCGAGATAGAGCCCGATCATGCCGTTGGCCGAGATCATCAGCATCATGCCGAGCGTGCAGAGCAGGATCAGCACCGGATATTCGAACTTGTCGAAATGCTCCGCCTGGGCAAAGCGGACCGACATGACCAGCGTCACCGCCGAGCCGATTAGCGCCAACACCTTCATGAAGCGGGCGAACGGATCCTGGATGAAGGCTTCGCCATAGGCGTTGCCCTGCCCCGGGGAAAAGATCAGCCAGGCGCCAGCGATCACCAGCACGGCGACGGCAAGGCCGCTCACTGTGACGGTGGTGTTGGCGCGCGAATAGGCGCCGAGCATCAACAGCGCCAAGGCGCCGATGGCGAGGATCAGCTCTGGCGTCGAGAGCGACAGGCTGGAGAGAAGGTCCGGCGTCATGGTTCGCAAAACCCCCAGTCAGTTCGCCGCCGCGGTCTGCGCGGCGCCGATGGATGCAGTGACATTGGTAACGAGCGCCTTGACCGATTCGGCCGTCGCGTCGAAGATCGGCGCCGGATAGACGCCGAAGAAAATGACCAGCGCGACCAGCGGATAGATGATCACCTTCTCGCGTGTCGACAGGTCGAGCAGTCCTTTCAGGCTTTCCTTGGTCAGTGCGCCGAAGATCACCTTGCGGTAGAGCCAGAGCGCATAGGCCGCCGACAGGATGACGCCGGTGGCGGCGAAGAACGCCACCCAGGTGTTGACCCGGAACACGCCGAGCATGGTCAGGAACTCGCCGACGAAGCCGCTGGTGCCGGGCAGACCGACATTGGCCATGGTGAAGATCATGAACACGGTTGCATATTTCGGCATGTTGTTGACCAACCCGCCATAGGCGTCGATGTCACGCGTGTGCATGCGGTCGTAGACGACGCCGACGCAGAGGAACAGCGCGCCTGAGACCAGGCCGTGCGACAGCATCTGGAAGATCGAGCCCTGCACGCCTTCCTGGTTCATCGCGAAGATGCCCATGGTGACGAAGCCCATGTGAGCGACCGACGAATAGGCGATCAGCTTCTTCATGTCCT
The DNA here is from genome assembly GCF_040318415.1 of Mesorhizobium sp. M1163. Lineage (NCBI taxonomy): Bacteria > Pseudomonadati > Pseudomonadota > Alphaproteobacteria > Hyphomicrobiales > Phyllobacteriaceae > Mesorhizobium > Mesorhizobium sp. M1163. Next base: position 22,477 of record NZ_JAMYMF010000047.1, read on the forward strand.
CCTGCATCAGCGCCACCAGCGAGGTGTAGATGATGGCGACGACGGAGAGCGCGAAGATCAGCGGCGCGAACATTTCGGAGGCGATCGGAAACATCGGCAGCGAAAAACGCAGGAAGCCGTAGCCGCCCATCTTGAGCAGGATGGCGGCCAGGATCACCGAGCCGGCCGTCGGCGCTTCGACATGGGCGTCCGGCAGCCAGGTATGCACCGGCCACATCGGCATCTTCACCGCAAAGGAAGCGAAGAAGGCAAGCCATAGCCAGGTCTGCATATTGGCCGGGAAGTTGTGGGTCAGAAGCGTCGGGATGTCGGTGGTGCCGGACTGGAAGAACATCGCCATGATGGCGAGCAGCATCAGCACCGAGCCGGCCAGCGTATAGAGGAAGAACTTGAACGAGGCATAGACGCGCCGCTTGCCGCCCCACACGCCGATGATGATGAACATCGGGATCAGGCCGGCTTCGAAGAAGACGTAGAACAAGACGATGTCGAGCGCGCAGAACACGCCGATCATCAGCGTCTCGAGCAACAGGAAGGCGATCATGTAAGCCTTGACGCGCTTCTCGATCGATTCCCACGAAGCGAGGATGCAGAGCGGCATCAGGAAGGTGGTCAGGATGACGAACAGCATGGAGATGCCGTCTACGCCCATATGGTAGGAGATGCCGGAATCCAGCCAGGCAAACTTCTCGACGAACTGGAAGCCGGGCTGCGAATTGTCGAAGCCGGTCCAGATGAACAGCGAAACCACGAAGGTGAAGGCGGTCGTGAACAGCGCAATGGCGCGGATGTTGCGGCGCGCATTGTCGCTGTCGTCACGCACGAAAAGGATGAGCAACACACCAACCAACGGCAGGAAGGTGACCAGCGATAGGATCGGCCAGGCGGTCATCAGAGCATCATCCAGGTGACGAGTGCGGCAACGCCGATCAGCATGGCGAAGGCATAGTGATAGAGATAGCCGGTCTGCAGCTTGACGACGCGGTTGGTGACGTCGACGACGCGCGCCGAGATGCCGTCCGGCCCGAGCCCGTCGATGATAGTGCCGTCGCCGGTCTTCCACAGGAAGCTGCCGAGGCGCTTTGCCGGCCGCACGAACAGGAAGTCGTAGAGCTCGTCGAAATACCATTTGTTGAGCAGGAAGGCATAGAGCAGGCGATGGTTGGCCGCGACGCTCCGAGGCATTTCCGGCGCGCGAATGTAGAATTGCCAGGCTATCGCAAAGCCGATCAGCATGGCGATGAACGGCGCGAGCTCGACCCAAAGCGGCAGTTCGTGGATCTCGTGCAGGATGTGGTTGTCAGGCAGCGTGAACAGCGACATCTTCCAGAATTCGGCATAGCCCTCGCCGATGAAGGCGCCGTGGAAGATCACGCCGGCGAACAGGGCGCCTGCCGCCAGGATGAACAGCGGCACCAGCATGACCGGCGGCGATTCATGGACATGGTGCATCACCTCATGGCTGGCCCGCGGCTCGCCATGGAAGGTCATGAAGATCAGCCGCCAGGAATAGAAGGAGGTGAAGCAGGCGGCAACGACCAGCAATATGAAGGCAAACCCGGCGACCGCATTGTGGCTGGCAAAAGCGGCTTCGATGATGGCGTCCTTGGAGAAGAAACCGGCCGTGCCGATGATCGTCACCGGGATGCCGACGCCGGTCAACGCCAACGTGCCGATCACCATCATCCAGTAGGTCGTCGGGATGAGCGTCCTCAGGCCGCCCATCTTGCGCATGTCCTGCTCGTCGGAGACGGCGTGGATGACCGAACCCGAGCCGAGGAACAGTAGCGCCTTGAAGAAGGCGTGCGTGAACAGATGGAAGATCGCCGCGCCATAGGCGCCGACGCCGAGCGCCACGAACATGTAGCCGAGCTGCGAACAGGTCGAATAGGCGATGACACGCTTGATGTCGTTCTGGACGAGGCCAACTGTCGCCGCGAAGAAGGCGGTGAAGGCGCCGATGAAGGTGACCACGGTCAGCGCCGAATGCGACAGCTCGAACAGCGGCGACAGCCGCGCCAGCATGAACACGCCTGCCGTCACCATGGTGGCGGCATGGATCAGCGCCGAGACCGGCGTCGGGCCTTCCATGGCATCCGGCAGCCAGGTGTGCAGCGGCACCTGCGCCGACTTGCCCATGGCGCCCATGAACAGGAGCAGGCAGACGACTGTCATCGCGGCTTGCTTATCAAGCGCATAGCCGAGGAAGGTCAGTACGGCCGGACCCTGCTGCGCGCCTTCGGCCGGAATGAACGTCGCCGCATTGGCGAAGATGGTGCCGAGATTGACCGAGCCGAAAAGCACGAACACGCCGAATATGCCAAGCGCGAAGCCGAAATCGCCGACGCGGTTGACGACGAAGGCCTTGATCGCAGCCGCATTGGCCGACGGCTTCTTGTACCAGAAGCCGATCAGCAGATAGGAGGCCAGACCGACACCTTCCCAGCCGAAGAACATCTGCACGAGGTTGTCGGCCGTCACCAGCATCAGCATGGCGAAGGTGAACAGCGACAGATAAGCGAAGAAGCGGGGCCGGTCCGGGTCGTGATGCATGTAGCCGATCGAGTAGATATGGACCAGCGCCGACACCGTATTGACGACGACCAGCATCACTACGGTCAGCGTGTCGATCCGCAGCGCCCACGACGCTTCGAGGCCTCCCGACTGGATCCAGCGCATCACCGGCACGGTGAACACCTCGCCGCCGCCGAAGCCGACCGAGAAGAAGGCGACCCACGACAGCACAGCCGCGATCACCAGGAAGCCGGAGGTGATGTATTCGGAAGCCTTGGCGCCGAGCGAGGTGCCGAACAGGCCGACGATCAGGAAGCCGAGCAGCGGAAGGAAGACGATGGCCTGATACATGGTGGTTCCGTCAACCCTTCATCATGTTCACGTCTTCAACCGCGATCGAGCCGCGGTTGCGGAAGAAGACGACGAGAATGGCAAGGCCGATCGCCGCCTCGGCCGCCGCGACGGTCAGCACGAACAGTGCGAACACCTGGCCGACCAGATCGCCGAGCGCCGCCGAAAAGGCGACGAAATTGATGTTGACCGCAAGCAGGATCAGCTCGATCGACATCAGGATGACGATGACGTTCCTACGGTTCAGGAAGATGCCGAACACGCCGAGCGTGAACAGGATCGCCGATACGGTCAGGTAGTGCGCGATGCCGACGACCATCTCAGACTCCTTCGCCCGTCTTGACCTTGCGGATTTCCACTCCGGTTATCGGCGTGCGGCCGACCTGGGCGGCGATCGACTGCCGCTTGACGCCCGGCTTGTGGCGCAGCGTCAGCACGATGGCGCCGATCATGGCGACCAGCAGCACCAGCCCCGCCACCTGGAAGTAATAGAGGTAATCCGTATAGAGGATGTCGCCGAGCGCCGCCGTGTTGGAGCGCGCGGCCAGGTCCGGGATGGGCTTCGAAACCGTCGCCGCCAGTTTCGGCGCAAATGTGTAGCCGCCGAGCACGATGATCAACTCCGCTGCCAGGATCAGGCCGACCAGCGCGCCGATCGGCGCGTATTGCAGGGCGCCTTCCTTCATCTCGGCGAAATCGACGTCGAGCATCATCACGACGAACAGGAACAGCACCATAACCGCGCCGACATAGACGACGAGCAGGATCATCGCCAGGAACTCGGCGCCGGTCAGCATGAACAGGCCGGCGGCGTTGAAGAAGGTCAGGATCAGGAACAGCACCGAATGCACGGGATTGCGCGCCGAAATGACCATGAACGCCGATGCCACCGCGACAAAGGCGAAGAGGTAGAAAAAGGCCGCCTCTAGTCCACTCAGCATGGGTTCCCCGGGTTTCCTGTCCGAACAGGACGTTCGTCCTGTTTTTTGCCACCGCCTCCGGTCGGCAAGTTGCGTGTTCCTTAAACGAGGCCCCTCGCCCCGTCCATGCGTCAAATATCAGCGGTAAGGCGCATCCAGCGAGATGTTGCGCGCCAGCTCACGCTCCCAGCGGTCGCCATTGGCCAGAAGCCTGTCCTTGTCGTAATAAAGCTCCTCGCGCGTCTCCGTCGCGAATTCGAAATTCGGCCCCTCGACGATAGCGTCGACCGGGCAGGCTTCCTGGCAGAAGCCGCAATAAATGCATTTCACCATGTCGATGTCGTAGCGCACGGTGCGCCGCGTGCCGTCATTGCGGCGCGGGCCGGCTTCGATGGTAATGGCCTGCGCCGGGCAGATCGCCTCGCACAATTTGCAGGCGATGCAACGTTCCTCGCCGTTCGGATAGCGGCGCAGCGCATGTTCGCCACGGAAGCGCGGGCTGACCGGCCCCTTCTCATGCGGATAATTGATCGTCTCCTTCGGCGCGAAGAACTGGCGCATCGACAGGAAGAAAGCACTGACGAAATCCTGCAATAGCAGTGACTTGGCGGCCTGGGACAATGCTGACATCAGGCAAACCCCGTGATCTTGAGGAAGGCGGCGGTGGCGACCACCATGAACAGCGAGATCGGCAGGAAGACCTTCCAGCCGAGCCGCATCAGCTGGTCGTAGCGATAGCGCGGCACGAACGCCTTCACCATCGAGAACATGAAGAACACCAGGCAGACCTTGAGCACGAACCAGATCAGCCCCGGCACCCAGGTGAACGGCGCGAAATTGAAGGGCGGCAGCCAGCCGCCAAGGAACAGGATGGTGGCCAGTGCGCACATCAGGACGACGGCGACATATTCGCCCAGGAAGAACAACAGGAACGGCGTCGAGGAATATTCGACCATATGGCCGGCGACGAGTTCCGATTCGGCTTCCACGAGGTCGAAGGGCGGACGGTTGGTTTCCGCCAGCGCCGAGATGAAGAAAACGATGAACATCGGAAACAGGGACAGCCAATGCCAGTCGAGGAAGGTATTGGGCAGGCCGATCCTCGTGCCCAGCCCATCCTGCTGCGACAAAACGATATCGGTCAGGTTGAGCGAGCCGACGCAAAGCAGCACGGTGACGATGACGAAACCGATGGAGACTTCGTAGGACACCATCTGCGCCGCCGAGCGCAGCGCACCGAGGAACGGGTATTTCGAATTGGACGCCCAGCCGCCCATGATCACGCCATAGACCTCGAGCGAGGAGATGGCGAAGACATAGAGGATGCCGACATTGACGTTGGCGATCGCCCAGCCCTCATTGACCGGGATGACCGCCCAGGCTGAGATCGCAAGCACCGCCGACACCAGCGGCGCCAGCAGGAAGACGCCCTTGTTGGCGCCGGACGGAATCACCGGCTCCTTGAAAACGAATTTCAGCAGATCGGCGAAGGCCTGCAGCGTGCCCCACGGGCCGACGACGTTCGGGCCGCGACGCAATTGCACCGCCGCCCAGATCTTGCGGTCGGCGTAAAGCACATAGGCGACGAAGATCAACAGAACGACGATCAGCACGACCGACTTCAAAAGGATCAGCAGCGCCGGCAGCACATAGAAGGAGAAGAAAGTGTCCATGTCTACTCCGCCGCCTGCCTGAAGCCGTTCTTCGCCAAAGCCGAGCACTCGGCCATCACCGCGGAAGCCCGCGCGATCGGGTTGGTCAGGTAGAAATCCTTGACCGGCGAGGTGAAGGTGCCCTTGTTCAGCCGCCCGCCGAGCTTGGCCACCCTGGCGATGTCGGCCGGGTCGCCGGCCGCGACATGGTCGATGCGGGCAAGATGCGGGTATTCCGCATAGAGCTTTGCGCGCAATTGCGGCAGCGAATCGAACGGCAGCTTCTTGCCGAGCACATCCGACAGTGCCCGAAGGATCGCCCAGTCCTCGCGTGCTTCGCCGGGCGCAAAGCCGGCCCGGTTGGTCTGCTGCACGCGGCCTTCGGTGTTGACGAAGGTGCCCGACTTTTCGGTATAGGCGGCACCCGGCAGGATGACGTTGGCGCGGTGCGCGCCCTTGTCGCCATGCGTGCCGATATAGACGACGAAAGCGCCGCCGGTCTTGGCCATATCGATCTCGTCGGCGCTGAGCAGGAACAGCACGTCGGTCTCGCCCAGCATGCCGGCGACGTTCCTGCCGCCCTCGCCCGGCACAAAGCCGACATCGAGGCCGCCGACCCGGGCCGCCGCGGTGTGCAGCACGGCAAAACCGTTCCAGTCGGCCCTTGCGGCGTTGACGGCGACGGCGAGCTTCGCCGCCTGGCCAAGCACGGCCGCGCCGTCCGGACGCGCCAGCGCACCCTGGCCGACGATGATCAGCGGATGCGTCGCCTTCTTCAGCAGCTGGAAGAACTTGCCGTTGCCGTCGGCAAGATCCTTCAGCGATTCCGGCCCGGCGCCGAGCTGCTCGTAATCATAGCGCGTATCGCCGACATCGCCGATGACGCCGACCGGCAGATTGCCGGCCCGCCAGCGCTTGCGGATGCGGGCGTTGAGCAAGGACGCCTCGAAGCGCGGATTGGCGCCGATGATCAGCACCGCATCGGCCTGTTCGATGCCTTCGATGGTCGGGTTGAACATATAGCTCGCCCGGCCGAGCGACGGATCGAGTGCGGCACCGTCCTGGCGGCAGTCGGTGTTCTTCGAGCCGAGCGAAGCCATCAGAAGCTTCAGCGCGTAGATCTCCTCGACGGCGGCAAGATCGCCGGCAATGGCACCGATCTTTTCGGGTGCCGCATTCGACACCGCTTCCTTGATCGCGGCAAAAGCCTCGGCCCAGCTTGCCGGCGCCAGTCTGCCATCCTTGCGCACATAGGGCCGGTCGAGGCGCTGCGTGCGCAAGCCGTCCCAGATGAAGCGGGTCTTGTCGGAAATCCATTCCTCATTCACCGCCTCGTTGGTACGCGGCAGGATGCGCATCACTTCGCGGCCTCGGCTATCGACGCGGATCGCCGAACCAACGGAGTCCATCACGTCGATGGATTCTGTCTTAGTCAGTTCCCACGGCCGTGCCTGGAAGGCGTAGGGTTTGGAAGTCAGCGCACCGACCGGGCAAAGGTCGATGACATTGCCCTGCAGTTCCGAAGTCATCGCGCTTTCGAGATAGGTGGTGATCTCGGCATCCTCGCCGCGGCCGATCAGACCGAGTTCCGATATGCCGGCAATCTCGGTGGTGAAACGGACGCAGCGCGTGCAATGGATGCAGCGGTTCATGATGGTCTTGACCAGCGGCCCGATATACTTGTCTTCGACCGCCCGCTTGTTCTCGTGGTAGCGCGAGGAATCGACGCCGAACGCCATCGCCTGGTCCTGCAGGTCGCACTCGCCGCCCTGATCGCAGATCGGGCAATCCAGCGGATGGTTGATCAGCAGGAATTCCATCACGCCTTCGCGCGCCTTCTTAACCATCGGCGTGTTGGTGAAGATTTCCGGCGGCTCGCCATTCGGGCCGGGGCGCAGGTCGCGCACACCCATGGCGCACGACGCCTGCGGCTTGGGCGGGCCGCCCTTCACCTCGATCAGGCACATGCGGCAATTGCCGGCGATCGACAGCCGCTCATGGAAGCAGAAGCGCGGCACTTCCGCGCCGGCGTCCTCGGCCGCCTGCAGCAGCGTGTAGTGGTCGGGTACAGTGATCTCTTTCCCGTCGACCTTGAGCTTTGCCATTTCGCCTCAAACCCCTGCGGACGTTCCGCAATCTTTCCTTCCGGACACAGCCGAGACCGCGCACGATATTGAATTCACTTTTTGACCCCGGCCAACGCGGCCGCCTGACCGATCCAGCCGTCACGGCCGATACGGCCCTTCAACGACAGGTAGTCTTCGATCCAGGCGATCTCTTGCGGCGTCCACGCGGCAATCTGGGCGTATGTCCAGATGCCAAGGCCGTTCAGCACCTTTTCCAGTTTCGGCCCGATGCCTGATATCGCCTTGAGATCAGCCGGCTCGGCTGGCCGGTCCATCGGCTTGGGCTGCTTGAAATCTTCCGGCATCAGCCCGGCCGACGCGTCCGCTGCAACGGTGCTCGCATTCGCCAAGCTCCGCGCCGCGGTGCTCGTCGCAATGTCGGTCACATCGTTGGCGAAGGACTGCGCCTCGGCAATCAGGGTTTTGGTCGCTGCGCGCGCCTTTGTCGAGGAGCTTTTACCGGTCGCGGAAAAGCGTTCCGTCCGGGCCTCGAAATCCTCGGCGACCGGCTGCCAAAGCCGCTGCGAGGTCTCGGCCGCGCCCGAAAGCACTCCCATCCAGATGCCAAAGGCGTGGTTGGCAAGACCGATGCCGAGTGCCGCCATCGCCGCCGCACTCGCGACAGGATGCGCCAGGAGATTGACGGCATTGGCCATCTCCTTCGGCATCATCCTGGTCAGATCCTGGTTCATCTTCAACAACGGGTCCATATCGGGCGTAAAATCGTCGGGTGTCGAAAACAGCGACATAGGTGGTCTCCTGGTCGTTTCCGTCTGCCCCGCGCTCGTTTCCTCGTCTCGGACATTCGCCCGCATTTTTGAATTCTTCTATTCTGCCGCCGCCAGCACCGGTTCGGCGCGGTGTGCGTTGCGCGAAAACTCGTCGATGCGCCGCTCCACCTCGCCGCGGAAATGTCGCATCAGGCCCTGGATCGGCCATGCCGCCGCGTCGCCAAGCGCACAGATCGTGTGGCCCTCGACCTGCTTGGTCACATCGAGCAGCATGTCGATCTCGCGCTTCTGCGCCTCGCCGCGCACCAGCCGTTCCATCACCCGCCACATCCAGCCGGTGCCCTCACGGCAGGGCGTGCACTGGCCGCAGCTTTCGTGCTTGTAGAAATAGGAAAGCCGCGCGATCGCTTTCACGATATCGGTCGATTTGTCCATGACGATGACAGCTGCCGTGCCGAGGCCCGATTTCAGGTCGCGCAGCGCGTCGAAATCCATCGGCGCGTCGATGATCTGCTCGGCCGGCACCAGCGGCACCGACGCTCCGCCCGGAATGACCGCCAGCAGATTATCCCAGCCGCCACGAATGCCGCCGCAATGCGTCTCGATCAGCTCGCGGAACGGGATCGACATCGCCTCTTCGACGGTGCACGGATTGTTGACGTGGCCGGAGATGCAGAACAGCTTGGTGCCGACATTGTTGGGCCGGCCGAAGGACGAGAACCAGGCGGCACCGCGGCGCAGGATGGTCGGCGCGACGGCGATGGACTCGACATTGTTGACCGTCGTCGGGCAGCCATAGAGGCCGACATTGGCCGGAAATGGCGGCTTAAGCCGTGGCTGGCCCTTCTTGCCCTCGAGGCTTTCGAGCAGCGCCGTTTCCTCGCCGCAGATATAGGCGCCGGCGCCATGATGCATGTAGATGTCGAAATCGTAGCCGGAGGTGTTGTTCTTGCCGATCAGCTTGGCCGCATAGGCCTCGTCGATGGCGCGTTGCAGCGCCTCGCGCTCGCGGATGAACTCGCCGCGCACATAGATGTAGGCGGCGACCGCGCCCATGGCGAAGCCGGCAATCAGGCAGCCCTCGACCAGCGTGTGCGGGTCATGGCGCAGTATGTCGCGGTCCTTGCAGGTGCCGGGCTCGGATTCATCGGCATTGACGACGAGATAGCTCGGCCGGCCGTCGCTTTGCTTGGGCATGAACGACCATTTCAGCCCAGTCGGGAAGCCGGCGCCGCCACGTCCGCGCAGGCCGCTGGCCTTCATCTCGTTGACGATCCACTCGCGCCCCTTGGCGATGATGCCGGGCGTGTTGTCCCAGGCACCGCGCGCCATGGCGCCGGCCAGCGACTTGTCGAAGCGGCCGTAGATGTTGTTGAAGATGCGGTCTCTGTCCTGAAGCATTGCTCGTTCCTCAGACCGGCTTCTTGCCGGTCGGCCGGCTCTTGTTTCCGGGCGACGGCTTGGCCGCCTTGGCGGCGGCCTTCGCCGGTTTAACCTTGGCCTCCGGCGCTTTGAAAGCAGACGCCGGCTCGGCCTTGTTCTTGGGGCCTTTGCGCTGTTTCGAGACGTCCTCGACCTGCGACTCGGCCTTGTTGGCATTGGCGGCCGAATGCAGCGGCGCTGCAACGCTCGCCGCCTTTTCCGCCGCGGGCGCGACTTTTGTCGCCGACGGCGATTTCAGCGCCGGGCTGGTCTCGACCGCGTCGGTCTTCGGCTTGCTGGCATTCGAGGGCGCAACCGGCGCCGGTGCAGGCGCGGTCGAAGCCGCAGACGGAACTGGTGCTGCGGCGGCAGTCGCCGGCCCCGCCTTGGTCGCCGCCTTGGTTTCCCGGTCGCGGGTTACCTTGAGGATCGCCTTTTCACTCTTGAGGGTCGTCAGGCCACTGGCCGGCTCTGAGGTGACGCGGCCGTTTTGCGGTCCTGGCGTCACCGAAGCACCCTTGCCGGCGTCATAGAGGTCGATGATCTCGGCAAGCCGCTCCGGCGTCAAATCCTCGTATGTGTCCTTGAAGACCATAACCATCGGTGCGTTGACGCAGGCGCCGAGGCATTCGACCTCCTCCCACGACAGCGTGCCCTTGTCGTTGGTGTGGAACTGGTCGTGATGGATCTTCGAGCGGCACACATCCATCAGCGATTCCGAGCCGCGCAGCATGCAGGGCGTGGTGCCGCAGACCTGGACATGCGCGCGGGTGCCGACCGGATTGAGCTGGTATTGCGTATAGAAGGTGGCGACTTCTAGCCCGCGAATATAGGGCATGCCGAGCATGTCGGAGATCGTCTCGATCGCCGCCTTGGTCACCCAGCCTTCCTGCTCCTGCGCCAGCATCAGCAAGGGGATGATCGCGGATTGCTCGCGCCCCTTCGGATATTTCTTGATCCACTGCTTCGCCGCTGCCGCATTCGCCCGGTTGAAGGCGAAGGAGGCTGGCTGGAGGCTGGCTTCTGCGAGACGGCGGACTGACATTTAGCGATCGACCTCACCAAAGACGTATAGGTTCGTCATCTTGCTGCGGCCTCCTTACAAAGTTTCGCCGTACCGTCGAAACATTGGAAAGTCGGCGAATTTGTCATGACAGGCGGGCAAACGCCGGATTTACCAGCCAAGCGAGCAACAAGCCGCGCGAACCCTGTTTTGCCGGAAGCGGCTGCCGATACCTCCGCCTTAGAGAAACTCGCGCCATCCGGCGCTGCGACGCTACACTCGCATGTATCTCTCTTGAAATAGAAAGCATCGACATCGGCGGATTCTGCTGTCGCACTTTCTTGCATGCCAAGCGTGACGTAGCTCAGCTTGAAGTGCTGCTTCACAAGATCGGAAGCATCGATAGAGGCTCCGCACTCGATTGCATATGCAGGGTGCATTGCGACAGCAATGACGATTAACGTGAGGCTCAGAATGCGATTCACCGATCGACCTCACCAAACACGATGTCGAGGGAGCCGAGAACGGCGGTGACGTCGGCCAACATGTGGCCGCGGCACAAAAAGTCCATCGCTTGCAGATGCGCAAAGCCGGGGGCGCGCAGCTTGCAGCGGTAGGGCTTGTTGGTGCCGTCGGAGACGAGATAGACACCGAACTCGCCCTTCGGCGCCTCGACCGCGGCATAGACCTCGCCGGCCGGAACGCGGTAGCCTTCGGTGTAGAGCTTGAAGTGATGGATCAGCGCTTCCATCGAGCGCTTCATCGCCGCGCGCTTCGGCGGCACCACCTTGCCGTCGAGGTTAGACACCGGCCCGCTGCCCTCCTTACCGAGCAACAGGTCGACGCACTGGCGCATGATTTTCGCCGACTGCCGCATCTCTTCCATACGCACCAGATAACGGTCGAAGCAGTCGCCGTTCTTGCCGATCGGAATGTCGAAGTCCAGCTCGGCATAGCATTCGTAGGGCTGCGATTTGCGCAGATCCCACGGCGCACCCGAGCCGCGCACCATGACGCCGGAAAAGCCCCAGGCCCAAGCGTCGGCCAGGGAGACGGTAGCGATGTCGACATTGCGCTGCTTGAAGATGCGGTTGCCGGTCAAAAGCGCGTCGAGGTCGTCGACCGACTTCAGGAACGGGTCGATCCACTTGCCGATGTCCTCGATCAGCTTCTGCGGCAGGTCCTGGTGGACGCCGCCCGGCCGGAAATAGGCCGCGTGCATGCGCGAGCCCGAGGCGCGCTCATAGAACACCATCAGCTTTTCGCGCTCGACAAAACCCCAGAGCGGCGGCGTCAGCGCGCCGACATCCATCGCCTGCGTCGTCACATTGAGGATGTGCGACATAATGCGGCCGATCTCGGAGTAGAGAACTCGAATAAGCTGCCCGCGCTTCGGCACCTCGATACCGAGCAGCCGCTCGGCGGCGAGCGCAAAGGCATGCTCCTGGTTCATCGGCGCGCAATAGTCGAGCCGGTCGAGATAGGGCACGGCCTGCAGATAAGTCTTGTGCTCGATCAGCTTTTCCGTGCCGCGATGCAAAAGCCCGATATGCGGATCGACGCGATCGACGACTTCTCCGTCAAGCTCCAGCACAAGGCGCAAAACGCCATGCGCAGCAGGGTGTTGCGGGCCGAAATTGATATTGAAGTTGCGAACGGAGGTTTCAGCCATTTACTGCTTTGCCTTCTCATCTCCCGGAAGCACGTAATCCGTACCTTCCCACGGAGACAGAAAATCGAAATTGCGGAATTCCTGCTTGAGCTCGACCGGCTCGTAGATGACGCGCTTGGCTTCGTCGTCGTAGCGCACCTCGACGAAGCCGGTCAGCGGAAAGTCCTTGCGCAGCGGATGGCCCTCGAAGCCGTAGTCGGTCAGGATCCGGCGCAGATCGGGATGGCCCGAAAACAGCACGCCATAGAGGTCGTAGGTCTCGCGCTCGAACCAGTCCGCGCCGGGATATATGCCGGTGATCGACGGCACCAGCGTCTCTTCGTCGGCCTGGACCTTGATGCGGATGCGGATATTCTGCCTCGGCGACAGCAGGTGATAGACCACGTCGAAGCGCTTTGCCCGCGACGGATAATCTGCGCCGCAAACGTCGATGATCGAAATGAACTGGCATTTCGGGTCGTCGCGCAGGAAGGTCACCACCTCGATCAGGTCGCGCGGCTCGACCGAGATAGTGAGTTCGCCATAGGCGAGCACCGCTTCGCCGATCCGGCCGGTCAGCTTCTCGCCAAGATAGGTCGAGAGGTCATTCAACGCCTGGGTCATGCCGCTCACCGTTCGATCGTGCCGGTGCGGCGGATCTTCTTCTGCAGCAGAAGGATGCCGTAGAGCAGCGCTTCAGCGCTCGGTGGGCAGCCGGGCACGTAGATGTCGACCGGCACGATGCGGTCGCAGCCGCGCACCACCGAATAGGAATAATGATAATAGCCGCCGCCATTGGCACAGGAGCCCATCGAGATGACGTAGCGCGGCTCCGGCATCTGGTCGTAGACCTTGCGCAGCGCCGGCGCCATCTTGTTGGTCAGCGTGCCGGCGACGATCATGATGTCGGACTGGCGCGGAGACGCGCGCGGCGCGACACCGAAACGCTCGCTGTCGTAGCGTGGCATCGAGGTGTGGATCATCTCGACGGCGCAGCAGGCGAGGCCAAAGGTCATGAACATCAACGAGCCGCTGCGCGCCCAGGTGATCAGCGCCTCGGTCGAAGTGACGAGAAAACCCTTGTCGGCGAGTTCGTTGTTGATCTCCAGGAAGAACGGATCATCCTCCCCCACCGGTCTGCCGGTGTTGGGGTCGATGAGGCCCTTGGGCTTCGGCGCGACGAGCGTGCCGGAACTGTCGTTCAATCCCATTCCAGCGCTCCTTTTTTCCATTCATAGGCAAAGCCGATGGTCAGCACCGCCAAAAACACCATCATCGACCAGAAACCGAGCATGCCGATCTGACTGAACGACACTGCCCAAGGAAACAGGAAGGCCACCTCCAGATCGAAGATGATGAACAGGATCGACACCAGGTAGAAGCGGATGTCGAACTTCATGCGGGCGTCGTCGAACGAGTTGAAGCCGCACTCATAGGCGGAAAGCTTTTCCGGATCGGGGTTGCGGTAAGCCACCAGGAACGGTGCGGCGAGCAGCGCCAGGCCGACGACCAGCGCCACGCCGATGAACAGGACGATGGGCAGGTACGAACCTAAAAGTGCGTTCATGCTGCAGTTTTCCGTTGGCGGCCAATCCACTCTGATTACAGCACCGGACCCACTTGCGGAAGCGTGACAGATTAACCACTGAACCGTTTTAAGGGGGCTCTATGCTGCAACGCGGCGAGGGTTAGCGCAGCGCTTTCGGCGAAGCAAGTCAAACCTTGTTCAAATCGCGGTGCTGGACGGCATATCCGGGAAAACTGGTCCGATCCGCTCCTGTTTGATTTCCTTCACTTTTCACTCCACTTTTCTCTCCTGACATAGATGCCGCCAAAACCTTGCTAGCATGGGGCGGAATCGCAGCTCATTTTCTCTGTCTAACATCGTCCGGATACCGCCTTCATGAAGGAAAAAATCTCGCTTGCCCTGGCCCGTCGCATTGCGCTTGCGGCACAGGGATTCAATGACCCGCGCCCCAGCGGCACGCCTGACCGCCGGCATCTGGCCCGGGTGCTTGCACGTACCGGCCTGCTGCAGATCGATTCCGTCAGCGCCGTGGTTCGCGCCCATTATATGCCGCTCTATTCGCGGCTTGGCCCCTACAAGCTGGCGCTGCTCGACGACGCCGCGGTGACACGCAAGCGCATGGTCTTCGAATATTGGGCGCATGAAGCCTCGTTCCTGCCCGTCGAGACCTATCCGCTGATGCGCTGGCGCATGCGGCGGGCCGAGCGCGGCGAGGAAATGTACAGCGGACTGGCAAAATGGGGCCGCGAGCACGCCGCCTACATTGAGGACATCTATCGCGAGGTCGCTGAACGAGGCCCGATCGCGGCGTCGGCTTTCGAAGGCCAGAAGGGCTCGGGCGGCTGGTGGGGCTGGAGCCATGCCAAGCATGCCTTCGAATGGCTGTTCTGGGCGGGCCGCATCACCACGGCGCACCGGCGTGGTTTCGAGCGGTTCTACGATCTGCCGGAGCGCGTGCTGCCGCCAACGGTACTCGCTTTGCCAGTTCCGTCCCCCGCGGACGCCCACCGCGAACTGCTGCGCATCTCCGCCCGCGCCCATGGCGTCGCCACGGCGGGCGATCTGCGCGACTATTTCCGCCTCTCGCCCGCCGACATCAAGGGCCGCATCGAGGAACTGGTCGAGGCTGGCGACCTGTTGCCGGTGAGCGTCGAAGGCTGGAGCAAAACAGCCTATCTCCACAAGGACGCCCGTTTGCCGCGCAGGATCGAGGCGCGCGCCTTGCTTGCGCCGTTCGATCCCGTCGTCTTCGAGCGGTCGCGCACCGAGCGGTTGTTCGACTTCCACTACCGCATCGAGATCTACACGCCGGCCGAAAAGCGCCAGTATGGCTATTATGTGCTGCCGTTCCTGCTCGGCGACAGCATCGTCGGGCGCGTCGACCTCAGGGCCGACCGCCCGGCCGGCGTATTGCGCGTCCATGCCGCCTATTCGGAGCCCGGCGCCCCGCCCCAAACTGCCGCCGCCCTTTTCGAGGAATTGAAGCAGATGCAGGGTTGGCTCGGGCTCGAGCGCATCGAGGTGACGGCTGCCGGCGACCTCGGCCAGCCGCTCGCAGATATCGCCGCGTCATAGACGTGCGTTGACACGACTGCCTTCACAAGCCTAAATCCGTTCCAGACGGTCCCCTGCCCGCAACGGCAAGGGCCAAGAGGGAATGCGGTGCGAAATCTCGATTTCAAATCCGCGGCTGTCCCCGCAACTGTAAGCGACGAGCCAAGGCCGAAAACCACTGGGATATTCCCGGGAAGGCGGCACCCAGGCGATGACCCGCGAGCCAGGAGACCTGCCGTCTAGGACATAAGAATCCGATCGCCTGGCGGGTTTTCCGGGCAAGGAGCCTGATTTGGAACGCGACAGCAGTTTTCCGGCTGAGACAGCGGATTTATTGTCCGGCCATGGTGATTCCCCGGCCGGCGTTACCGTCATCGTCTGCTCGTCCTGCCGTGACGAGACCGGTTCGGACGCTTATCCCCGCGCCGGCGAACTGCTCGCCGAGGACACGCGCCGCGCCGCTTCCAGCGAAAACATTAAAATCCGCACCGTCGAATGCCTCGGCAATTGCAAGCGCCGGCTCAGCGCCGCGATGCTGCGCGACGGCTGCTGGAGCTATGTCTTCGGCGACCTGACCACGACCAGCGGCACCGATCTGGTGACGGGGGCAAAGCTGTTCGCTACTTCGACGGACGGCCTCATTCCGTGGCGCGGCCGTCCCGATTGCCTGAAGCGCGGCTTGGTTGCCCGCATCCCTCCCCTCGACCTTTTGAAGGACTTGATATGACTTCCCCAGATTCGGCCGCCAACGTTTCGCGCGTCCCCTGCACCGTCGTCACCGGCTTTCTCGGCGCCGGCAAGACGACGCTGATCCGCCATTTGCTCGAAAACGCCAAAGGCAAGCGCCTGGCCATCATCGTCAACGAGTTCGGCGATATCGGCATCGACGGCGAGATCCTGAAGGGCTGCGGCATCGACACTTGCCCCGAGGAAAACATCGTCGAGCTGGCCAATGGCTGCATCTGCTGCACTGTCGCCGACGACTTTGTCCCCGCGCTCGACCAGATCCTGTCGCTGACGCCGAAGGTCGACCACATCCTGATCGAGACGTCCGGGCTGGCCCTGCCCAAGCCGCTGGTCCAGGCCTTCCAGTGGCCGTCGGTGAAAAGCCGCGTCACGGTCGATGGCGTCATCGCCGTCGTCGACGGGCCGGCGCTGGCTGATGGCCGCGTTGCCAACGACATGGACGCCCTGCAGGCGCAGCGCGCGCAGGACGAGACGCTCGACCATGACGATCCTGTCGAGGAGGTGTTCGAAGACCAGCTCGCTTGTGCCGACCTGATCATCCTGTCGAAGAGCGACCTGCTGGACGCAGCCGGCGCGGCGCGCGCCAATGCCGTCATCGGCAAGCATGTTGCGCGGGCGGTGAAGATCGTGCCGACCTCGCAAGGCAAGGTCGATCCGTCGGTGCTGCTCGGCCTTGGTCTCGCCGTCGAGGACGACATCGAGAACCGCAAGACCCATCACGACGACGAGCTCGACCACGAACATGACGACTTTGACTCGTTCGTCATCGACATTGCGTCGGTGCCCGACCCGGACGAGCTGGCACAACGCGTCGCCACGGCGGCGGAGGAAGAAAACGTATTGCGCGTCAAGGGTTTCGTCGACGTCGGCGGCAAGCCGATGCGGCTCTTGCTGCAGGCCGTCGGTCCGCGCGTCAACCACTATTACGACCGCGCCTGGACCGCTGAAGACGATCGCCGCTCGCGCCTCGTCGTCATCGGCCTGAAAGGGCTGAACCGCCCGGCGATCGAGCGTATCCTCGCCGGCTGATCCCAGGTACGAGCCGCGATGCACATCCTCACCACCACATCCGCCTCGCTCGACGATCTCGCCGAGCCTGTCGATCTCAGGCAAACGCCTGCGGATGTCGTGGCGCTGTCCTTCACCGACAGCGACCTCGCCGGGCTGGCGGCGGCGTGGAAGGCAGATGCGGACCGCCTGCCGTCGATGCGGCTCGCCGCCTTGCGCGACCTGCGCCACCCGATGTCCCTCGACCTCTGGATCGACAGCGTCGCCCGCCACGCCAAGGTCGTCCTGGTCCGCATCCTCGGCGGTTACGACTGGTGGCGCTACGGCTGCGACCAGCTTGCCGTTGTCGCGCGAAATCGCGGTATTAAGCTGGCGCTCCTACCGGGCGAGAGCCACGACGAGGATTTGCGGCTGATTGAAGGCTCGACGCTGCCGCGCCAGGAACTTGATGGTCTGCTCGACTATTTCCGCGAAGGTGGCCCGGCGAATATGACGGCGCTGGTGCAGAGGTTGGCAAGTCTCGCCGGATCGGGTGCGGCGGTCGCTGAACCTGTCAGCGTGCCAAAGGCGGGATTTTACGAGCCGGGACGCGGCGTTATAGAAAGAATGGACTTATCAAGCGTCGGCATTCCTTCGCGCCCCCCTCTGTCCTGCCGGACAGAGGGGGGCGCGACGGAACGCAGCCTAAACCTACCGTCCGCCGAACCCGCCCCCATCATCCCCATCCTGTTCTACCGCTCGATGCTGCTCGCCGCCGATGTCGCGCCCATCGATGCGCTTGTCGAGGCGCTCGGGCAGCGTGGCATAGCGCCGGTCCCCATCTTCGTCTCCAGCCTCAAGGACGCGGCATCGCTCGCCTTTGTCGAAACCGCGTTTGCCGCGCTGAACCCTGCCGCCATCATCACCGCCACAGCTTTCGCCTCGGGCGCCGAACCCGGCGTCGAGACGCTGTTCGACCGCGCCGGAGTGCCGGTGTTCCAGGTCGTCGTCGCGACCACCCGCCGCGACATCTGGCAGAACAACCAGCGCGGCCTGGCGCCCGCCGACCTTGCCATGCATGTCGTCCTGCCCGAGCTCGACGGCCGCATCCTGGCCGGCGCCATTTCCTTCAAGAGCGAAAGCGAGATCGATCCGGCATTGGCCTTCCGCGCCTTCGCCAACCGGCCAGAGCCTGACCGCGTGGCGCAGGTCGCGAACCGTATCGAGGCCTTCGTGCGTCTGCAGCGGACGCCGCGTGCGGAGCGCAAGCTCGCCATCCTGATCCCCGACTATCCGAGCGCGCCCGGCCGCACCGGCTATGCCGTCGGTCTCGACGTGCCGTCCAGCGTGCTGGCGATGCTGCACGACCTGAGCGAACAGGGCTACGCCGTTGAAGGGATTCCGCAAACGCCGCGTCAGTTGCTGGAGGTGCTGGAGCCAGCCGACCAGGGACTGGCTTTGCAGGATTATCTGACCTTCTCGAAGGAATTGCCGCCGGCGGCCATCGCTGCGGTGGAGGCCGCATGGGGGAATACGGATCATGAGACAGGTTCGCGCGAGGCACCCCCCTCTGTGCTGCCGGACATCTCCCCTTCAAGGGGGGAGATTGCGCTGTTGTCTCTGCTTTCGCCAACTACGAAGGGCGTTAAGGGAGAGCCGGCAGCCGAACTGCCAATCTCCCCCCTTGAAGGGGAGATGTCCGGCAGGGCAGAGGGGGGTGTCCAAGCGCCCACCACCGCAAAATTCCCCTTCCGCGCCGCCACCTTCGGCAATATCACCGTAGCCCTCGCCCCTGATCGCGGGCGCTCAGCCGACCGCCGCGCCGACTATCACGACCCGACACTGCCGCCGCGCCATGCACTGATCGCCTTTGGCTTGTGGCTGCGTAAGTCGCTCGGCATCCATGCAATTATCCATGTCGGCGCCCACGGCACGCTGGAGTGGCTGCCCGGCAAGACCGTGGCGCTCAGCGAAAACTGCTTTCCCGAAATCGTCACCGGCCCCCTGCCCGTCATTTATCCTTTCATCGTCTCCAACCCCGGCGAGGCAGCACAAGCCAAGCGACGCATTGCCGCCGTCACGCTTGGCCATCTGCCGCCGCCGCTGACCGGCGCCGGGCTGGACGAAGAGCAGCATAAACTCGAGCGACTGGTTGACGAATATGCCCAGGCCGACGGGCTCGACCGCCGCCGCCGCGACCGCCTGGCGAAGCTGATCGTCGAGACTGCGGAAAAGACCGGCCTCGCCTCAGAGGCCGGCGTCGCCAGGACCGACGCAGCCGACGAAGCCTTGCGCCGCATCGACGCCTGGCTCTGCGATCTCAAGGATTTCGCCATCAAGGACGGCCTGCATATCTACGGTCGCTCGCCTGAGGGCGAAACCGATCCTTTGCGCGAGCAGAGTGCGGCAGCCGAGAAAGTAGCACTCATCGCGGCCCTCGACGGCCGCCATGTCGCCGCCGGTCCGGCCGGTGCACCGGCGCGTGGCCGGCGCGATGTGCTGCCCACCGGCCGCAATTTGTTTACCGCCGACCCACGCACCATGCCGACGCCGACCGCCTATGATCTGGGCAAGGTGGCAGCGGAAGAAGTCGTCCGCAGCTACATGCAATCGCATGGCGACTGGCCGCGCTCGCTGGTCATCGACCTCTGGGGCTCGGCCTCGCTGCGCACCGGCGGTGAGGAGATCGCGCAAGGCCTGGCGCTGATGGGCTGCCGGCCGCAATGGGATTCCGCCACCGGCCGCATCACCGGCATCGAGGTGCTGCCGCCGGCAACGCTCGGCCGCCCGCGCGTCGACGTCACCTGGCGCATATCCGGCCTGTTCCGCGACATGTTCCCAACCCAGATCGCGCTGATCGATGCCGCCGCCAACGCCGTCGCGACCCGCGACGAGGACGATTCGGAAAACCCGCTGGCGGCGAGAACCCGTGCAGACGGCAAGATCAGCCCGCGCATATTCGGCACCTCGCCCGGCACTTACGGCGCCGGCATCGAGGACTTGCTATCAAGCGGCGACTGGGCCGCGCGCGAAGAGATCGGCCGCGCCTATCTCGCCGCCACCTCGCATGCCTATGGCGGCGCCGAGGGCGAAGGCATTTCGGCGCCCGGCGCTTTTGAGGGCCGCATCGCTGAGGCCGACCTTCTGGTTCATACCGGCGACGATCCCGGCCGCGACATCCTCGAAGGCTCGGCCGACGTCGCCTTTATCGGCGGCTTTTCGGCAGCGCTTGCCGCTCTCGGCAAAAACGCTGACGTGATCGTGCTCGACACCACGGATCCGCAAAAGCCCAAGCCACGCTCGGTTGGGGACGCCGTATCCCGCGTCGTACGGGCACGCGCCGTCAATCCGCGCTTCATTGCCGGCCAGATGCGCCACGGGCCGCGCGGCGCCTCGGAATTCGCCGAGACGGTCGACCGGCTTGTCGGCTTTGCCGAGACCACTCATGCCATATCTGGCGCGCTGATCGAGGCCGTGCACGACGCCTATCTCGGCGACCCCGTTGTCCGCGCCTTCATCCTGCGCGAGAACCCGTCGGCGGCGAAGGTCATGGCCGAACGTTTCATGTCGGCACGACGGCGCGGTCTGTGGCATCCGCTGCGCAATTCGATCGATGACGATCTCGCCGCACTGATTGCCGAAGCCCAGGCGCTTGGGGTGGCGGCATGAACGCTTTCTCCCGACGCGGCGCCTGCCCTGCTTTGTCGGCACCGATGCAAACCGGCGACGGGCTGCTGGTGCGGCTCAATCCGGCCGCTGGAGGACTGTTGCCGAAGTCGTTGATCGGACTCTGCGAATCCGCCCTGCGCCACGGCAACGGCATTATGGAAGTGACCGCCCGCGGCAGCTTGCAGATACGCGGCCTGACGCCCGAAAGCGCCCGGCTGCTGGCGATGGAGGTCGATGCGCTGGGTATTGCCGTTCGCACCGGCGTGCCGGTCGAGACTGGTCCGCTGGCCGGGCTCGACCCGCAGGAAATCGCCGATCCGCGCCCGCTAGCGGAGCGGATTCGGGCGGCAATCGAGGACGCCGGCGTCACGCAGCGTCTTGGCCCGAAGGTCTCGGTGATTGTCGACGGTGGCGGACAGCTGACCTTGGATGCAGTGACGGCCGATGCCAGGCTGGCTGCGGTGCGGACCGATGCGGGGACGCAATGGCAGGTGGCTATCGCCGGCGGCGGTCAGACTGCGACGCTACTCGTCATGGCCGAGGAAGATGCGGCCTGCGACATCGCCGTTGCGATCCTAAGGATGGTTGCCGAAAAGGGGCGCGATGCCCATGCGCGGGATTTGACAGAAAGACAGCTGAGATCTCTGGCAAATTGGCGATCCTTGGCGCCCCCCTCTGTCCTGCCGGACATCTCCCCCACTTGGGGGGAGATTGCGCCCTCATCTCAGCTTTCGCCAATCGATAAGCATGCTAAGAGTGAGCCACCGGCGAAGCTGCCGATCTCCCCCCAAGTGGGGGAGATGTCCGGCAGGACAGAGGGGGGCGCGAAGGATCGCCGGCCCATCGGAGTTTTCGACTTGGCTGCAGCCGGAACCGCCCTCGGCATCGGCCTACCCTTCGGCAGCATGCCGGCGAACCAGATCATCGCTCTCGCGCAGAGCGCGCTGGCCCTTGGCGCCACCGAAATCCGCCTGGCGCCGGGCCGCGCGCTGGTTTTCCTCGGCCTCGCGCCAGCGGCCTGCCCGCCGCTCCACCAAGCCGCCGCAACCCTCGGCTTCGTCACCGACGCCGCCGACCCGCGCACCAGGATCGCCGCTTGCCCGGGTGCTCCCGCCTGTGCCTCCGGCCGCATCGCGACGCGCGAAATCGCCGAGACCATCGCCGTGGAAAACCGCGACATCTTCGATTCTTCCTTGACGCTGCACATCTCCGGCTGCGCCAAGGGCTGCGCCCATCCCGGTCCGGCGGCGCTGACATTGGTCGGTAGCGAAAACGGAGCCGGACTTGTCGTGGACGGGACGGCTAAGATGTTTCCTGCCGGATACAGGCCGGGCGATGATGCCTCGCGCGGCATCGGCGGCATTGCAGCGGCAATCCGCAGAAAACGACTCCGAGGCCAGACTGCCGCCGCCTGCCTTGCAAGGCTTGGCACGGCCGGCGTCGTCAAAGCTTACCGACAGGAATGAGCATGCCCGCCCAGAACCCCATCACTTACGACTATATTCATGATGGCACAGCGATCTATGAGCGCTCCTTCGCCATCATCCGCGCCGAGGCCGACCTGTCGCGCTTTTCCGAAGCCGAGGCCGACGTCGCTATCCGCATGATCCATGCATGCGGCCAGGTCGAGGCTGCGCGGCATTTCGTTTTCTCACGCGATTTCGTCGCCGCTGCGCTCACAGCGTTGAGCGCCGGCGCGCCGATCTTCTGCGACGCACAGATGGTCTCGCATGGCGTCACGCGCGCCCGGCTGCCGGCCGGCAACGAAGTGATCTGCACGCTGCGCGATCCGCGGACCGCCGACATCGCGAGAAAAATCGGCAACACCCGCTCGGCCGCGGCGATCGACCTGTGGGGCGAGCGCATGGCCGGTTCGGTCGTCGCCATCGGCAATGCGCCGACCGCCCTCTTTTATCTGCTGGAAAAGCTGCGCGACGGCGCGCCGAAGCCGGCGGCGATCATCGGCATGCCGGTCGGGTTTGTCGGCGCCGCCGAATCGAAGGATGCGCTGGCCGAAAATTCCTATGGCGTGCCCTTCGCCATCGTGCGCGGCCGGCTGGGCGGCAGCGCCATGACCGCCGCCGCGCTCAACGCTTTGGCGAGGCCGGGCCTATGAATGCGATCGCAAAAGGTCGGCTGGTCGGCGTTGGCACCGGTCCTGGCGACCCAGAACTTTTGACGCTGAAGGCAGTGCGCGCGCTGGCTGAGGCCGATGTCGTTGCGCATTTCGCCAAGCGCGGCAACAACAGCAACGCGCGCGCCATTGTCGGAGCCCATTTTCGCGCTGATTTGATAGAGTTGCCGCTGCTCTATCCGGTGAC
>NZ_JAMYMF010000048.1:0-44821 GCF_040318415.1 Mesorhizobium sp. M1163
CGCTAAACACGGGGGCTGCGCGGCGGACACGCCGACGTCACAGCTACTGCCACGCCATTTTTGCAGAACTTGACGCACACAACTTCCGCGTCGCTTCTTGCCCGAGGCGATCGTTAGGCGCGCCGTAGCGGCCGGGACGCCGCAGCGGCGATATCTCCGCGCAATGCATGGATTTCCATGAGATGCAGCCGGGGCATCGCGGGACTAGATTTAGGCGGTGAGTTCGCCTGTCCAGATATTGAAAACAAGTGCTATATAAAGCGCTGACCGTCCCCAGGCTTTCTTTGTCCGACAGGAGAAGCCAATGACAGCAGCGTCCGACTCACTTGGCGAAATCGACCCCGAAGCAACGCTCGCGCTGCAAATCATCGAGAGTATGCCCGGCCACGCGTGGGCAGCCGATGCCGCCGGACGATTCACCTTTGTGAGCCCAAACACCGTGGCGTTCCTCGGCAACACGCATGAGGATCTCAACACCTCCGAAGACGACGATGAGTTCGGCTGGCGTCGAGCCGTCCATCCCGACGATTATGATCGTGTCGCCGCCAGATGGCGGCATTGCCTCGAAACCGGCGATCACTATGACACCGAGCATCGTCTGCGGCGCGCCGATGGCGTCTATCGCTGGTTTCGAAGCTCAGGACGACCTTTTCGCGATAGTCAGGGCCGCATCATTCAATGGTACGGCACGACAATAGACATTGAGGACCAGAAGCGGGCGGAGTCAGCATTGCGCGACCGCGAGCGGGAGCTCTCGCAGCTCGTGGACATGGTACCGAGTCACATCTGGCGGCTCGATCCGGACGGCGAGCCGATTTTCTTCAATAAGCGCATGGTCGATTTTCTCGGCCTGGACGTAACGGATATGGACAGACCGGGCATGAGCCGGCTGGCGGCGATGATACAGGCCGGCGTCCATCCGGACGATGCAGCAGCATTCGGCGATGCACTCCGTGGTTGCTTCGCTACCGGTGCGAGCTTCGCCATGCGCTATCGCCTGCGCCGTGCCGATGGCGTCTATCGCTGGATGTCGAGCCGGGCGGAGCCGATGCGCGATGACGCCGGCCGCATCGTCCAGTGGTACGGCCTCTGTCACGACATAGACGATCAGATGCACGCCGAAGAGGCGTTGCGGCGAAGCGAGCGACAATTGCAGCACATGATCGACGCCGTGCCGGTCCGCATCTGGAGCGTGATGCCGACCGGCGGGCCGGTCTACTTCAACAAGCGATACCAGGACCATTTCCGCTCCGTTATCGCGAACTTTGATGCTCTCGGCGAGCCGGGCATCGAAACGCTGCTGCACGAGGTTATTCATTCCGAAGATGCTCCCGAGGTGCAGCGCACGTTATCGAATTGTTTCGAAACTGGCGGCGGCTCCGCGATGCGGTTTCGCTGGCGCGAAAAAGACGGCACCTATCGCTGGGCTGAGTGCAGGGTGGAGCCGCGGCGCGATGACAACGGAACGGTCGTGCAATGGTACGGGGTTTCTCTCGACATCGACGATGAGGTGCGCGCGCAGGCGGCGTTGCGCAAAAGTGAGCGGCGCCTTCAGCAGCTTATCGACACCGTGCCCGCTTTGATCTGGAGTACGACACGGGAGGGAAGGCCATCCTACGTCAACAAGCGGTTCACCGACGTAACCGGGGCCACGCTCGGTGACATCACCGCCCCGGACGGCTCGCCGTCCCTGAGCGTGATCCATCCAGACGATATCGACACCGCACGGCAGGCGATCCGCCATTCATTCGCAACGGGCGTGCCTTACGTTCAGAGATATCGCCAACGGAGGGCCGACGGCGGCTATCGCTGGACCGAGACTCGCGCCGAGCCGCTGCGCGACGAAGATGGCAGCATCCTCCAGTGGTACGGCGTGAGCGTCGACATCCATGATCTGGTGACCACGCAGGCCGCATTGCACGACCGCGAACGAGAGCTCTCGCAGCTCGTCAACATGGTTCCGAGCTACCTCTGGCGGCTGTCTTCGAACGGCGAGCCGACCTTTTTCAACAGGCGCCTGATAGATTTTCTCGGCCTGGACATAGCGGACGCGGAAAAGCCGGACACGAGCCGGCTGGCGGCCTTCATTGCCAACGTCGTCCATCCCGACGATGCCGCCAGCCTGAGGGAAGCACTCAACAGCTGCTTCGCCACCGGCGAGCGCTTCTTCATGAAGTATCGCCTGCGGCGTGCCGACGGCGTTTATCGCTGGATGGAGGGCCGCGCGGAGCCGCTGCGGGACCAAGGTGGACGCATCGTCCAATGGTACGGCCTTACGCACGACATCGACGACCAGCTGCGCGTCGAAGAGGCGCTGCGCGAGAGAGAACGTGCGCTCTGGCAGCTCGTTGAAACGCTGCCGGCAATGATCGATTGCGCCGCTCCGGATGGCGAACCGATATATCGCAGCCAGCAGCTCCGCGAATTCCTCGGATACAATCTTGAGGAATTGGACGAAGCGGGAAAGTCCCGGCTGGCTGGCACACTCGACGCCGGTGTTCATCCCGACGACCTGACAGGTGTCAAAGAGAGATATGCCCATTGTTTGTCCACCGGCGAGCCGTATGCGCGACGGCACCGTCTGCGGCGCTTCGATGGTGAATATCGCTGGGTCGAGACGCGCGCCGCGCCGATGCGCAACGCTGAAGGTGCCATCGTGCAGTGGAACGTTATCTGCCTCGACATCGAAAATGAGGTGCGAACACAAGAGGAGCTTCGACTGGCACAAGAGAGACTTGCGCGTGCGAGCCAGGCGGCGAGCCTTGCCGAACTCTCCGCATCCATCGCTCATGAGGTGAACCAGCCGTTGGCCGCCATCGTCGCCAACTCCAACGCATGCCACCGTTGGCTGTCCGCCGTGCCCCCGAACGTCGAGCGCGCGAAAATCACGGCCGAGCGCATCATCCGCGATGCCAACTCGGCGGCGGATGTCGTCAGCCGCATCCGTGCCTTGTTCAGACCTTCGCTTGAAATGAGAACCAGCACGCCGATCCCCAGCGTTATTGCCGAAGCGCGTGACCTCATGGCCGAGGAAGCCATACGGCGTCGCGTTCGCATGGACATCGATGTCGAAAGCAATCTTCCGCTCGTCGCCTTCGATCGCGTCCAGATCCAGCAGGTCCTGGTCAACCTCATTCGCAACGGCATGGAGGCGATGGACTCCACCACGGACAGGGTTCTCGGGCTGCGTGTGCGCCGGATAGAGGACACGATCCAGACCGAGGTCAGCGACCGCGGCCCGGGTATCGAACGTCCTAACAAGATATTCGAGCCGTTCTTTACGACGAAAGGGAATGGGATGGGCATGGGGCTGGCGATCTCCCGTTCGATCGTCGAGTCTCACGGCGGACGCCTATGGGCGGAGAACAGTGTGCCGCATGGAGCGACATTCATCTTCACTCTCCCGGTTGAAGCGAAAGCTGTGCAATGATGCCGGACGACGACAATCGTCCTCATCTTGGACGATGCTGAACGTATCCGGCGGCGCTCAGCAAACGCTTGGTTTATTCTCCTTTCGGTGAAGGGCGTCGCTGCCCCCGCGCAATGCATGGATTTCCATGAGGTGCGGTTGGGGCGTGGCGGGATTAGGGTGACGGTGTGAGTCCGTCAGCCCAGATCCAGCTACCAAGAGCAAGTGCTATACGAAGCGCCGACAATCTCCAGAGTTTGTTTGTCCGTCAGGGGCACCCGATGACGACAGCGCCCAACTCACTTGGCGAGACCGATTCCAACGCAACGGGCGCGTTAAAGCATGACTTCGACCGATCCGGACCGGGATTGCAAGGAAGTGGCCGATCTTTGGCGACGAGTGAACCAGGCCTGATTCGCGGCAACATGATCAGCGATCTTGAAAGAGGCAGGTTATCGCGCGTCTGGTCGCACCGTCCCCAATTCTTGCATCTGGGGCTTTTTATTACGGTCTATGTCCTGGGCTGCGGCTTCGCCCAGTCGCTCGCAATCATACCTGGAACAGGGATTTCCATTTGGCCTCCGAGCGGACTGTTCATCGCTACGCTTGTCTTCGCCTCCAGGTATAGCTGGCCGTGGTGGGTGCTGGGGGCCTGTCTGGCCGAACTGTTCAGCAACTTCTTGTGGTTCCACACTCCGCTGCCCGCGGCCTTCCTGATCTTTGCCGGCAACGCTCTTGAAGCGGTGGCCGGCGCATGGCTCGTGAACCAGACCTGCAAGCGCCCAGTTCGGCTGGAAACCTTGCGCGACGTTCTCGCATTCGTCGTACTAGCCGCTGGAATTGCGCCAGTCGCAAGCGCGACGGTGGGAAGTGCGGCGCTTGCGTGGTTTGGCATACAATCGCAAACCTTTGCGACGGCTTGGCCGCTGTGGTGGATCGGAGACGCGACGGGAGTCCTGATCGTAGCGCCACTGGCGCTGGTCGTGTTCCAGAACTGGCGCGGCAAGGCGCAGCTCTCAGCAGCGCGGTGGATGGAAGCTTGCGTCCTGGGGCTGATCTTTCTTGGTATCGCCGCCCTTTCCTTGAGCGGCTATCTGCCCTTCGCCTACATCATCATGCCGCCTCTTCTTTGGGCCGCAGTGCGCTTTGAGTTCAGAGGCGCCGCCGTAGCATTGACCGTTCTCGCTCTGATCACGGCGGTATTCACGATATCCGGCGCCAGCCAATTTGCCGGCGATCCCGAGTCCCAGAAGCACAACCAGATCATGCTGCAGCTTTTTCTGGCCATCTCGGCATTTTCGGCGCTCGTCGTGGCCGCCATATCCCGGCAGCATCAGGCGGCGGTGCTCACTTTGCGTGAAAGCCTTGAGGCATTGGGCGACCGGGAGCGGGAGCTCTCGCAGCTTGTCGACATGGTTCCGAGCCACGTTTGGCGCCTGAGGCCCGATGGCGATCCGACCTTTTTCAACAAGCGCATGGTCGACTTTCTCGGCCTGGACGTAACGGATTTGGACAAACCGGGCATCAGCCGGCTGGCGGCGATGATAAAGGCCGGCGTCCATCCGGACGACGCAGCAGCATTCGGCGATACGCTCAGTCACTGCCTCGCCACCGGCGAGCGCTTCTCCATGAGGTATCGCTTGCGCCGCGCCGATGGCGTCTATCATTGGATGTCGAGCCGGGCGGAGCCGATGCGCGATCACACTGGCCGCATCGTCCAGTGGTACGGCCTCTGTCACGACATAGACGATCAAATGCAAGCTGAAGAGGCCCTGCGGCGGAGCGAATTGCAGCTTCAGCAGATGATCGACGCTGTGCCGGTCCGCATCTGGAGCGCGGTGCCGACCGGCGGGCCGGTCTACTTCAACAAGCGGTACCAGGACCATTTCCGCTCCGTGATCGCTGATTTCGAAGCACTCGGAGAGCCGCGCATCGAGGAATTGCTGCAAGAACTGGTTCATCCCGAAGATGCTCCCGAGGTGCTGAGCACGTTGCTGAATTGTTTCGAAACAGGCGGCGGTTCCGCGATGCGGTTTCGCTGGCGCGAAACAGATGGCTATCGCTGGGCGGAGTGCAGGGTGGAGCCGCGGCGTGATGAGGACGGGGCGGTTGTGCAATGGTACGGGGTTTCCCTCGACATCGACGAAGAGGTGCGCGCCCAGGAAGCGCTGCGACAAGCGTCCGACAAACTCGCGCAAGCGGCTCAGGCTGCAAGTCTCGCCGAGCTTTCGGCTTCGATCGCCCACGAGGTGAATCAGCCGCTGGCTGCGATCGTCGCCAACTCCCATGCATGCCACCGTTGGCTGTCCGCAGCACCGCCGAACGTCGAACGCGCGAAGATTACGGCCGAGCGCATTATCCGGGACGCCAACTCGGCGGCGGACGTCGTCGGCCGCATTCGCGCGCTGTTCAAGCAATCCACCGAGACGAGAACCAATGCGACGCTCAGCAGTGTCATCGCAGAGGCACGCGACCTCGTGACCGAGGAAGCGATGCGGCGGGGCGTTCGCATCAGCGTTGATATCGGAAGCGACATTCCGCTAGTCGCGTTCGATCGCGTCCAAATCCAGCAGGTTCTGGTCAATCTCATCCGCAACGGCATGGAGGCGATGGACTCTGGTGCGGACGACGGAGTTATCAAAATCCGCGTGCGCCATATCGGGGATGTTGTCCAGACCGAAGTCAGCGATCACGGCCGGGGCGTCGAGTTTCCCGACCGGATATTCGAACCGTTCTTTACCACGAAAGAGCAAGGGATGGGCATGGGACTGGCGATCTGCCGTTCGATCATCGAGTCGCACAGCGGGCGTTTATGGGTCGAGAAGAACGAACCACGTGGAGCGACGTTTATCTTCACGTTGCCGATTGAAGCGAAAGCGGCGTCATGACGACGGACGGCCAAATTGTCTTCATCGTAGATGACGATGAACGCATCCGGGAGGCGCTCAGTGAGCTGCTGGCTGCGCACGGCATGCGTGCCGTAGCGTTCGGATCGGCGGGCGATTATATCCGCGCTGACAAGCCGGACGTCCCTGCCTGCCTCATCCTCGATATCGAGTTGCCGGATATCAACGGCCTCGATCTGCAGCGGCAGATTGCCGAGGGCGATCATCCGCCGATCGTTTTCCTGACAGGACATGGCGATATCCCGTCCTCCGTGCGTGCGATCAAGCACGGCGCCGTGGATTTCCTGACTAAGCCCTTCAGCGATGCAGACCTCATGGCCGCAATCCATGCAGCGATTGCCCAGGATCGGGCACAGCGATCGGAGCGCGCCGAGCTGGGCGTGTTGAAGCAACGTTATCTCGAACTGACGCCGCGCGAACGTGAGGTGCTGCCGCTGGTGGTCAGCGGCCTGCTCAACAAGCAGGCGGCCGCTGAGCTGGGGATCAGCGAAGTTACGCTGGAAATTCATAGAAGGAACGTCATGCAGAAGATGGTCGCGGCGTCGCTCGCCGACCTCGTGCGCATCGCCGAGCGATTGGGAATACCGATCACGCACTCGCGCCGGGCAGGGGGGAGCTGAGGGTGAGCAAGCGGAGGCCTGTCGTGGCGATCGTCGACGATGACCCAAGACTGCTCGAGTCGCTG
This sequence comes from Mesorhizobium sp. M1163, assembly GCF_040318415.1. Lineage (NCBI taxonomy): Bacteria > Pseudomonadati > Pseudomonadota > Alphaproteobacteria > Hyphomicrobiales > Phyllobacteriaceae > Mesorhizobium > Mesorhizobium sp. M1163. The sequence goes on from NZ_JAMYMF010000048.1 coordinate 7,001, forward strand.
GAGGACCTCTTGGAGTCCGCCGGCTATGTGGCCCGCAGCTTCTCGTCGGCGAGGTCGTTGCTGGTCAGCGGCCTGTCTGGATTGGACATGCTTATCACCGACATCGGGATGCCCGGCATGGACGGCTTTGAACTTCGCGACTTGGTCAAGAAGGCGCGTCCGGATCTGCCCGTGTTCCTGATCACCGGCCGCCACGAGATAGTGGATCAGCACCGCGCCAAGGGCATTGGCAGGCTTTTCCGCAAGCCGTTCGATGGCCAGGCACTGCTTGCGGCGATCGGCGACGCCTTACGCAACCCAGAAACGGAGGCTAAACATGAGAGTTGACCAATTGCCCTTACGGAGATCGACGCCGTCATCACAGCAGCGGAGGGCTGAAGCCGAGCAGCCGCTGGTCATTATTGTCGATGATGATGCCTCTGTTCGGGAGGCGCTGTCTGAATTGATCCTGTCGGCGGGTTTTCTGCCGGTGTGCTTTACCTCGACCCGTGAATTGCTTGACGCCGACGTGTTGGAGAGCCCCGGCTGTTTGATCCTCGACGTGCGCATGCCAGGGACGAGCGGTCTCGATCTGCAGCACCATCTTGCGAAAAACGGCAACCCCAAACCAATCATCTTCCTGACCGGGCATGGCGACATCCCGATGACTGTCCAGGCGATGAAGGCCGGCGCCGTGGACTTTCTGACGAAACCGGTGCGGGATCAGACGCTGCTTGACGCCGTGATCGCGGGCATTGCGGTGGACGCCAAACGGCGGGCGGATGCCGTGATCGTCAAGCGCAACATCGAGCGCGTCGAGACGCTGACGCCGCGCGAGCGCGAGGTCCTGCGTGAAGTGGCGCGCGGGCGCCTCAACAAGCAGGTCGCCTTCGACCTCGGCATCAGTGAAGTGACCGTCAAGCTTCACCGCGGCAATGTCATGCGCAAGATGGAAGCCGCTTCCATCGGTGAACTGATCCGGGCGTGGGAAACGCTGCCCGCGCCGATGCGCGAGGTCTAGAATTGGCACAAGCCGATCCATGCCCCATCCAATAGGATTGCCCAGCGCGCCCGGCCATTTCAGGCTGTGGGAAATTTGCTTCTTCAGCGCGCGAAGGCCTTCCTGCCCGTCGGCACGCTCCTGCTGCTGCGGGTGGTCCTGATGTACATCGGTGGTCCTATTGGGTGTTTTGCGGCCAGGCCCGCGCCAACATCGCTACCTCTGAGCGGCGCTCTTTTGCGGCGCCGGTCTGACCGACAAACTCGCAACATTTCATGCACAGCAACTGACGCCGGCCATGCCGCGTCGGTCCCGCGCCGCTACCCAAGCCTAAATTGACGTATGTCTATAAGAGCTTGCCTCGGCCCGTCCCCAATCCTCGGCGTGCCTGCCCTGCACCTTGGCATCGTATGACAGATGCTTCCGTAGAATAGGTTCGCGGCCCGGATCGGTGCATCCTGTTCCTCGCAAGCCATCACGACCGTCGCGTTTCTACCGCTCCTCGCTCGTTCCTCCCCGACCGCGACCGCACGGGCCGATTCGACGGTCGTGATGGTGAGCAGGATGTTCAAAGCACATGGATGGACATGATGAACAACGACGGACTTTTCTCCGTCGGCGGATCTCGCCGCGATGTCTTGTTGGCCGGCCTGATCGCCACCGTTGCCGCCGGACTGCCCCGCGCTGCTTCGGCCGCGAGCCGAAAACAAAACCTTCCCTCTTCCCCCTCAACCAAAGGAACCAAGACGATGAGCACCATCACGACCAAGGACGGCACCGAAATCTACTACAAGGACTGGGGTAAGGGTCCTGTCGTCACATTTTCGCACGGATGGCCGCTGAATTCCGACGCCTGGGACAGCCAGATGCTCTTTCTTGCCCATAACGGCTTCCGCGTGGTTGCGCATGACCGGCGCGGCCATGGGCGATCGAGCCAGGCCACGTCCGGCAACGACATGAATGGCTATGCGGACGATCTTGCAGCCGTGATCGAGGCGCTGGATCTCCGGGACGCCACGCTGGTCGGACATTCCACCGGAGGAGGCGAGGTTGCTCGCTATATCGGACGGCACGGGACGAAGCGGGTGGCCAAGGCTGTTCTTATCGCCGCTGTTCCGCCGATCATGGTGAAGACGCCGGCCAATCCGGAAGGCCTGCCGATCGAGGTATTCGACGGCATAAGGGCTGGCCTCGTCAAGGATCGTTCGCAGTACTACCGGGACCTCGCACCGTTGTTTTACGGCGCGAACAGGCCAGGCGCCAAGGTTTCCCAGGGGATTCTGGATCAGTTCTGGCTCTGGAGCATGCAGGCGGGTCTCGTGAACGCGTACGAAAGCGTCAAGGCGTTCTCCGAGACCGACTTCACCGAGGATCTCAAGAAGTTCGATGTGCCAACCTTGGTCCTGCATGGCAAGGACGACCAGATCGTCCCCGTCAAGGACTCGGCAGTCAAGTCGGCCCGACTGATCAAAGGCGCAAAGGATATCTATTACCCCGGCGCACCCCACGGGATTACGGCCACGCACCAGGATCAGGTCAATGCTGACCTGCTCGCCTTCATCAAAGGATAGCAAGCCTCAGTCACGACCGCATGTTTTCCGCAATTCCTTGGAGCCGCCGATGACCACCTTTGGCAATATTTCGCGCGCCCTGAACCGCATTTCGGGTGGCGCGCCAGGTCAAACCTTGTGCGCTCGCATAGCCGAGCGGTGGCCTGAATGCTGGTTCTGCCGGCTCATGTCCCGGATTGTGGAACCGAACCACTGCGCCATCGAGCTGGAGCGCTGGCAAAGGCGCGAAACATGTGCTGCGACACGGCTGCCATTCGGGCAACCGCGCCTGTGCAGCGCGGAGGCGATCGCCGGTGTTCGACACTACGTCGCGCTGTCGGGGGTCGCCGCCGCGCGCTTGTTCTGCCTTGAAGGCCACTGCGCTCTCCAAGACGTCAAACTGGCTAAGCGCCGCGAGTTTATCAATCGGTAGCCGTTTGCGATTGCCGCTCATTTTGGCGGTCTCAATTCGGCGTGAAATTTTCTTGGCCAGCGGTTGCGACTATCGCAGCAGCACCGGCACAATTTTTCGAAGGCAGGAACGACATGGGCGCACTCTCAGGCAAGATCGCGGTGGTCACCGGCGGAAACAGCGGGATCGGACTATCGGCTGCAAAAATCTTTGCCGCCGAGGGCGCGCAAGTCGTCATTACCGGCCGCCGGCGGCAGGCGGTCGAGGAAGCGGTCGCGCAGATCGGGGCAGGCGCGCTGGGCATTCAGGGAAATGTGGCCGACGTGGCGCACCATGATGAGGTGGCGCAGCAGATCCTCCAGAGGTTCGGGGCGCTCGACATCTATATGGCGAACGCCGGCGTAAACACCATCACCCACTCGGCCGACGTCTCCGAGGCAGAATATGATGCGCAATTTGCCGTCAACACGCGAGGCGTCTTCTTCGGCGTCCAGAAGCTGATTCCGATCATGCGGAACGGCGGCGCAATCATCCTCACAGGCTCGCTGGCCAGCGAGAAGGTTCTGGACGGTCATGCTGTTTACGCGGGCTCCAAGGCGGCCATAAATGCCTTTGCGCGCGCTTGGGCGATCGAACTGAAGTCTCGCGGTATCCGGGTCAACGTGCTTAGCCCAGGTCCGGTGGATACGGCTATTCTCGATAAGCTAGGCATACCGTTTGAGCAGCGCGGGCTGTTTGAAAAGGCGATGGCTGAGGCAATACCCTTGGGCCGGATGGGGCAGCCGGAAGAGCTGGCAAAAGCCGCCCTGTTCCTTGCCTCGGACGCGAGCAGTTTCGTCACGGGCATCAATCTGCGGGTCGACGGCGGGATGGCAGTGCTCTGAGCCACGACTGCGAAGTCGTCGCGCCAATAGACGGCCGAATAATGCCTGAGCAATCGGTCTTCCTCACGACGATTTTCCGGGAAGCTGCCGCACGAATCCCTCCAAATAGGTCGGAGGCGAGACGTTTCGCCGACGTGGTGCAAATTGTAAGCGGCAAGTCGCATTGCAGGGATCGACGCGCAAGAGAGAAGTCGGCTCGCCGATAGGGCTGAAGGACCGAGGTCTCGCCCCGGTCCTTCAATTTTCTGTAGGTCGGGATCAGTGACCCCAGATGCCCTGGCCATATTCATCGTTGGGAACAGTCGGCTTGCGTACGGTTTTCGGCACCCCGGTATCGCTGTTCATTTTTCTGATCGAGGATGTATACATGTTGTCAGACGCAGTCGCAGGCTGCTGGGCTCCGTTTGATCCATAGTGGTCGCTTCCGGCAATGGCGCTTCCTGCTGTAATAACAAGCGCGACGGCAGCAAGGACTGTCATTTTCATTTCAGTAACTCCATTAATAGCTTGGATGGTATTCACCCATACAAATATAAATGTCGTGACCCAGCGACACGATCAGACGGTCCGGCGGTTTGACCCATACCAAGGCATTGGGCGATGCGGGCCGAAGGCCAGGAACTATGTCGTTGACGAGAGGAGGCTTTGCCGCCGTGTTCGATCCGGCCGGCTCACCAGCGCTCAACGGATCGACCGCGCCAGGTTCTCGCCACGGCGGCAGCGGCGTCTTGCAAACACTCTCCGGCCGCGCGCGCCCTCAGTGTCTGCTCAGACGGCTGCCGACAGTGCACACTCGGCATAGATACCTCAATCATGCTGCAAGGCACCTGATCTCCCTGGTGACCTACCCTGCACCTTGGCATTGTATGACAGACCCTTCCGCACAATAGGTTGGCGGGCCGCATCGGCGCATTCTCCTGAGCATTGGTCACCACAGGCCACACGGGAGAAAGCAAATGCGAAACATAACTCGAGTCCTGGCGCTCACTGCGGCGCTTGCCGCGTCGGGCGGCGGGATGGCGCAGGCCGCGAATTCTCAGCCCAAGCCGACGATCGTACTGGTGCACGGCGCCTTCGCGGAATCGTCGAGTTGGGACGCAGTCATCACGAAACTCAGCAAAGACGGTTATGTAGCGATAGCCGCAGCCAATCCGCTCCGCAGCGTTGCCAGCGATGCGAAAGCAGTCTCAGCCATCGTCCGGTCGGTTTCCGGGCCGGTCGTGCTGGTGGGGCATTCCTACGGCGGGCCTGTCATCACCGAGGCCGCCAATGGCAATCCCAATGTGAAGGCCTTGGTCTACGTGGCGGGATTCGCGCCGGATACCGGCGAATCGAGCCTTACATTGTCCAGCATGTTTCCCGGCAGCACCTTGGGTAGCGCGCTTGCTCCAGTCGCGTTGCCGGACGGCGGACAAGACCTCTTCATCCAGCCGGCCAAGTTCCGCGCCCAGTTCGCCGCCGACGTTCCGGAAGAGCAGACCTTGCTGATGGCTGCCACTCAACGCCCTGTTGCGCAGGCAGCTCTGGCTGAAGCCTCGGGCGTCGCCTCATGGAAGACGCTGCCGTCCTACATGATCTACGGCTCAGATGACCGGAACATCCCGGCAGCCGTCATGAGTTTCATGGCCAAGCGTGCGCACGCGGTAAAGACCGTCGTCATCGAGGGCGCGTCCCACGCGCTCATGGTCTCGCATCCCGACGAGGTCACGTCACTCATCGAGGATGCTGCTGCATCGGTCAGTCAGTAGCAGGCCGGAAACGCCCAGCATCCGATCGAGCAACGAAAATAGACACGCAACACCAGGAGACTAGACATGAAGATCGTCGTCATAGGCGGAACCGGGCTGATCGGTTCAAAGACCGTGGAGAGACTGCGAAACAAAGGACACGACGTGCTTGCGGCGTCGCCGAATTCGGGCGTCAACACCGTTACGGGAGAGGGTCTGGCCGCCGCGCTTTCCGGTGCGCAGGTCGTCGTCGACCTCGCGAACTCGCCGTCGTTCGAGGAAAAGGCTGCCCTGGAGTTCTTCGAGGCATCCGGGCGTAATCTTTTTGCCGCCGAAACGGCTGCCGGTGTCCGTCATCACGTGGCGCTGTCGGTCGTCGGTACCGACCGGCTGCAGGGCATGGGCTATTTCCGCGGCAAGTTGCTTCAGGAAAAGCTGATCAGGGAGTCCGGAATTCCCTACACGATCGTTCACGCCACGCAGTTCTTCGAATTCACCGCCGCCATCGCAAACACGGGCGCTGTCGGAGATACCATTCATATGTCACCGGCCTACTTCCAACCCATGGCGGCTGATAATGTTGCCGATGCGATGGCGGACGTCGCGCTTGCCGCGCCGTTGAACGGCATGATCGAAATTGCCGGCCCGGAGCGCGTTCGCATGAGCGAACTTGTCGAGCGCTTCCTGAAGGCCACCAACGACCCTCGCAAAGTCGTCCCGGATCCCGGCGCGCTCTACTACGGCCAGGTGGCAATCGACGATCGAACGCTGGTGCCCGGCGAGAACGCGCGCATCGGCGCCGTGCGTTTCGATGATTGGCTCAGCCGATACACACCACCGAAATAAGTAATCATCGGATAGTCCACCATTCGCACAACAAGGAGACCAGACATGATCAAAACACTTCTCTGCGCCGCGCTCACCGCCGCTTCCGTCACCGCAGCAATGGCCAATGACGCCGCCAGTGTGAAGCTTGTCTACGACCAGGCCCTTCCAAACGTGCCCGGCAAGAGCATGAAAGCCGTGCTCGTCGAGTACGCGCCGGGGGGTACGTCGCCGGCCCATACCCATCCCAAATCCGCGTTCATCTATGCCACGGTCCTGGAGGGAGCGATCCGAAGCCAGGTCAACGATGGGCCGGTGAAGACTTATAGCGCCGGCGAGAGTTTCTCGGAATTCCCGGGCGACCGTCATGCCGTCAGCGAAAACGCCAGCAAGACGGAAGGCGCTCGTCTGCTTGCTATTTTCGTCGTCGACACCAGCGAGACGGAACTGACGACGAACGCGAAATGAAATCGTGGCCCTCCGGACCATCGGGGCATATGCGAAGGGACGGTCAGTGACATGAATTCGATCGCCAGCCGCACACTTGCGGGGATTTCGGTCCCCGATACACCGCTTGTCGGCCGAGCGATCGAACATGCTCGCGAGCGATGTGAACCTTACTTGTTCAACCACGTGGTCCGATCCTGGCTTTTCGCGGCCCGGATCGGACAGATTCAGAATATCCAGCACGACGCGGAGGTTGTTGCCGTTGCAACTCTGTTGCATGACGTCACGCTCAATGAGGACTTCGCCGGGCCGCGCCGTTTCGAAGTGGAAGGCGCCGATCTCGCCCGCACCTTCGTTCGGGAAGGCGGCTTCGACGAGCGGCGCGCCCAATTGATCTGGGACAGCATCGCCCTCAACTCGACGCCGTCGATCGGCCTCTACAAGGAGGCTGAGGTGGCGCTTTGCACAGCCGGCATCTGCCTCGATGTCGTCGGCTTGCAATACAGCCTCGTTTCGTCAGCCGAGATTGCAAAGATCATCGGTGAGTTTCCACGCCTCCAAATGAAGCGACGGATGGCCCGATGCTTTTGCCATATCGCCGAGGTCAGGCCGGAAACCACCTACGACAACTTTGCCCGGGACTTCGGCGAGCGCTTTGTTTCCGGCTACAAGGCGACTTCGGCAGTTGATCTTGTGATGAACGCTCCCTTCGAAGAGTGAGCGCAGTTTCGATCCAGGTTCTATCGACACCGGTCGGTTCAGCCTCGCCCTTCAAGTGACCCAAACGCCGCGCACCTGTCGCATGCCTGCGGCAAAGCGAATTGCCGAGGGCAGCGTTCAGGGTGCCAATTTCCACCGCTTCCTATACTTCGGTTTAGGCGCCCCAAACCGATCGAATGGCAATACATATCATCGGCACGATAGCAACAGTTTGGCTCACCGGTCATCCTTACGCTGCAATGGATTGCAAACACCTCAAGGAGATAAGTAATGAATATTGCAGCGTCACCGGTCGCTCCGAAAGGAAAAGCCGTCGCCCAACGCGCGAGTTATGCGGAGCAGTCGCCGGAACTTCTGAAGAAATTTATTGAATTTCTTGGTGCGACGCGAGAGGGGTCGATCGAAGAACCGATCCGCGACCTTGTTGCCGTCCGAGCCGCGCAACTGAACGGGTGCACCTTCTGCCTTGATATGCACGTCAAACAGGCGAAGATTCATGGCGAGCGCGAACTGCGCCTTTACCACCTGGCAGCCTGGCGGGATTCGACCCTGTTCGTTCCTCGCGAGCGTGCAGCCTTGGCATGGACGGAAGTCTTGACCAAGCTGCCCGAGCAGGGTGTCCCGGACGAGGTCTACGATCGGGTCAGGTCGCAGCTTTCCGAGAAGGAAATCTCCGATCTGACCTTCGTCGTCATGGCGGTCAATTCTTGGAACCGTCTGAACATCGGCTTCAAACCGGTCCCGGGCTCGGGGGATGCGAAGTTTGGCCTGAGCAAAGCAGCGCTAAGCTAATCTTTGGAATGGGTCAGAATGGCGCTTGTTTTCGCGCCATTCTGACCGGCCAGGCAAAGGCGCCGACCTCGGCGACCAAACCCTGGAACCGATCCCAGCCTCCCGGCCGCGGCCGCGAGGCGCTCTCAGGAGGGCGTCATGCGCATTGACAGTCTGCATCCAGTAATATCGGCCCGTCTCATGGTGATCGACGTCGACGCTCCACTCCGCAGTGCAGCACTCTCACTTTCCAGGCCCGCAATAGGCCTGGTCGTGGTGTGCCACGGCAGTGGGGAGGCGGCAGGCGTGCTGAGCAAGTCCGACCTTGTCCGCCATCTAGCGAATTCAGGGCCAACAGAAGCGCCGATTGCGGCATTGATGAGCCGGTCCATCGTGTCTTGTGGTCCCGATGATGATCTTCATTCAGTCTGGCAGACCATGGCCGCGCAAGGCCTGCAGAATGTGCCGGTGCTCGGGGCTGACTCGAAACCGCTAGGCGTCCTCGATATCCGTGATGCGATGAAGGCGCTCTTCAAACAAGAGGAACTGCAGGAACGGCTGCTTGCCAACTACATCAGCGGGATCGGCTATCAATAGATCATGGTCTCGCGTTTGGATATACAGAAGTATGTATCGGAGTCTTCTTAGACATAATGGATAATAAATACCATAAATTATAGTGTATTGAAGCAAATAGGTGTCGGCTGAGCCAACGGGGTAATGAAATGTTTCGTCCGGACATAAAAGAAGATGTCTTCGACAGCCCATCCGATGGTCCTGGAAGTGGTATGTCCGTGCAAATGTCGACGGCCGGCATCGTCCATGACCTGGGCAATCTCATTCAGGTCGCCTCGTCGGCGTTGAACCACCTGGCCCGCGATCCGAGCATCCAAGCGGCTCCGGCGCTTGGGCCTGTAGTTGCCGGCGCCAAAACGGCTTTGGAACGGGCTGGTGGCCTTGTCCGGCAAACCATCAGCCTGGCCCGAGAGAGCCCCGCGGAAATCGAATACACAAACGTAGGTGCTTGCCTGGCTGAGATCGAAACCCTCGTGCGGAGCGCCTTGGATGCCAATTTCGGTCTTGAGCTTCGGGTTGGATCGGACCTGCCTTTGGTGAGATGCGATCGCCTTGGATTGCAAAATGCGGTTCTGAATCTTCTGTTCAACGCGCGCGATGCAATGCCTGACGGCGGCTTCATCTCGATCGATGCCGGCTTGGCCTCTGAAAGCTCTACCGCCGGTCAGGTAGATATCCGTGTCGCGGACAGCGGTATCGGGATGACCAGCGAGACGATGGTCTGCGCCTTCGATCCGTTCTTCACCACCAAAAGCGAAGGCCTCGGCGGCGTCGGTTTGCCGATGGTGAAGCGCTTTGCCGAGCAGTCAGGCGGAAGCATCGATATTCAGAGCACACTTGGGGCAGGCACGACCGTCACTCTGCGGTTGCCTGCGGTGCGATAGCGGCCGGCCAATCTCCCTCCGGTGACAAACGTGACATACAATCGAGAGATAAAGATGGATGCACAAGTCGTTGAAAACGTCGAACAGGACCGTTTCGAGCTGCCGATCGCCGGCGATATGTTTGCGGCGGCCTACTATCGGCTCGAGGGCGGGAAGGTCGCGCTGATACACACCGAAGTCCCGTCGGAATTTTCCGGACAAGGGATCGCGTCGCGATTGGCGCAGGGCACCTTCGAGCTGCTCCGCAAAACCGGCCGTAAAGCGATCTTGAAATGTCCCTTCATGAGCCGCTTTTTCGCCAAGCACCCGGACTATGCAGATGTCGTCGACGGCTAGTCAGGGCACGAATGTTGAGGGTTTCCCAGGGATCTATCCTAATGCACGACGAGTATGATTTGCAGAGGTTCGTCAGCGCACAGGATCCGGTCTACGACGACGCGCTGGCTATTCTCCGTCAAGGAATGATGTGCACTCCCTATATGGAGTTCATCTTCCCAAGGTTGGCCACCAGGCGAAGCGGTACTGCGCCTGAGCCATATTCAATCACATCGCTCGACGAAGCCAGCGCTTATCTCTCATTTCCGATCCTAGGAGGCCGTTATCGGGAATGTGTTGGCACACTGCAGCGGCTCTCCGGCCTAAGCGCTCGCGCTGTCTTCGGTGAGGTTGATGCGAAGAAGTTGCACGCGTCCCTCACGCTGTTTTCCGAAGCAAGCAACGACGAGTTCCTGCTCGAGACAATCTTCGACGTCTGGTTCGACGGTTTGCTCGACGAGGAAACGATGAACGATCTCTACTTGATATCGTAGTGGTCTGCCTACGCCACCGGCGTAAAGCTGTCGCGGCGCTGAGGTCACCATCCGCTGCCTTATCCCTCACACGCTGCGATCTGGCAGAGGCATGAACTCGTGGTCTCCCGGCACGCCGGAGAAGCGGCGTTCGCGCCAATCCGCCTTTGCCTGCTCGATCCGTTCGGCTGAAGAGGAGACGAAGTTCCAATAGATATGACGTGGCTCGGAAAAGGGCTCGCCTCCTATCAGCATCAGCCTCGCCGCATGGAAGGCAGGCGCCTGGAGCACAATCTCAGCGCCGGGCGCCAGAGCTATCAATTCGGCCTCATGAAACGTCCCGAACTGGCCGACAATTCCAACCTCACCGGCGACGATGTAGATTGCACGCTCACGGTGTTCGGGTTTCACCTGGTATCGCGCACCGCTCGTGAGCACAATTTCGGCATAGACCATGTCGGAGAACGTCCTTACCGGCGAGACCAACCCGTCAGACGCGCCGGCGATCAACGTAAGCTCGACGCCGTCGGCACAGATCCTGGGTATTTCGGGAGCGCCAAAATGTGCGACGTCGGCGGCAATTTCTTCATAGCGGGAGGGGAGGGCGATCCAAGCCTGAGCGCCGAAGAGATTGCTTCCCGACGCCCGGACTTCCGGTGGCGTGCGCTCGGAATGGACGATGCCCGACCCGGCCGTCATCCAGTTGACCTCGCCAGGACGGATGGTCTGCACTTTACCGAAATTGTCGCGGTGGACGATCTCGCCGTCGATCAGGTAGGTCACGGCCGCAACGCCGATATGCGGATGCGGTCCCATATCGAAACCGTGACCTGCGTCGAATATAGCGGGGCCGAAATGGTCGAACAGGATGAAGGGCCCGATCATCAGGCGATTCGAGGAGGGCAATACGCGCCTTATCTTCAGTCCGTCGGCAAAATCACGGATAGCCGGCTGGATGATTGTATCGATGCCTGTGATATCGCTTTGGCGGATGGTCATGGATCTCTGTCCTTCTGCATGCCTTGTCAGCCAGGTGCTCGAACGCGCTTGAACGGAGCGGCGCGAAAGACTGTCTGAATGGCTTTGAGGAGCGCGAATTTGGAGCTCGCGTGGTTCTGTCCGGCGATGCCGCTTTCATTAAGAGCCGACACCCTCTTCGACAGGATCGCCGCAAGATCTTCAGCCATTTCGGGCCTTTCGTGCAGCAGCGGCGCAAAGCTTTCCTGGTCTATCTCGTAAACCTCGACGGGGGTCATTGCCCGCAAACTCGACATCTCGCCAATGCCGGCGAGCAAGCCGGTCTCGCCGAAGAAATCGCCGGGTGCAAGCCGGCCGATCTCCTGCAGGTGAGCATCGTCCTCGCCAATTTGCCGGACGATAACTCCCGTCCGTACGATCATGAGCGACGGCAGCATCTCTCCCCGTCGTGCGATGATCTCGCCCTTATGGTAGGTGCGAACCGAGGCCGCTGCGGCGAGCGACTCCTGCTCGGTATCCGTTAGCGCCGAGAATACCGGTATGGACCTGATGAGTTCGATCGGGGTGAAGCTTTGGGAGGCTGCCTTCTCGTCGCTCAGCCGGTTGGTCATGGCATTCGAAGCCGAAAGTGGCTCCGCCAGCAGCATGCCGGTCGACTTTGAATGGCGATAAATGAGATCGAAGATTTCGTTCCGAGCGGCACTTCGCTGGTCAAGATTTGCGACGCGAAAAAACAACTCGATCTCGATAGCTGCCGCATCCAGGCTTCTGATTGTGACCAAAGGCGAAGGGTCCTGGAGGATTGAATTGCAGCTCAGCAAGACGGTGCGCATGAGGTCTACGATGATCGCCGGCGTCTTCGTTGGCGCCATCTTGACGGTTACGGCAAGTCCATGGCTCTCGTCCGGACCGCTTAGATTTGTTACCCCGATCTTGGCGAGAAGGCTGTTCGGAAGCGCGACGACATTGTGGGTCGGGGTCAGGAGTTGGGTCGACCGCCAGTTGGTCTCGACAACGCGGCCTTCGGTTCCGTCGCTCAGAATGATCCAGTTTCCAAGTACGTAAGGGCGGCCGAGGTTAAGCGCGATCCCCGAAAATACGTCACCGAGCGTATTCTGGAGCGCCAGTCCCAGGATGACGGCAAACACGCCGGACGTGGCAATGAGCGTTCCGACCGGCACCGCAAAGACGAACGCCAGGATCGACAGGAACATTCCAGCATAGACGATACCGACCACGACGTCCTGCAGGAGACGTGCCTCGCGCGGCTTTCGCTCAAAAACGAGATAGATACGGACAAATCCGATTAGCGCCCAGGCAAGGTGAACCCACCAGAGCAGCTTGACCGAGCCCATGAGGATCGCTCCTCCGGTTGTCTCGTTGTCCCCTGCGGCCTCGTATGGCACGACGCGCAGGTCGAGAACCATGGCCGACATCGCGAGGAAAAAGCTGAGTTGGACGACCAGCTTCGCATTGGCGAAGCGTCTGGGGATGAGGGTCCAAACGACGATCCCGGCGAGGCCGAGCAACACGATGTAGACCAGAGGAGAGTTCCACCAGTTCATGAACGATCACCGCCATTCACAGTTCAATGTTTGGCCTCCGGCCCGGCGATCGGGCCTCGGCCGCTGGCCTTGTCTTTTTCGAGAACTGCTTCGGTGATCGAATTCGGCAGCCGTCGCGGCTTTTCGATCAGCCCGAGCACCGGCATGGCGATGACGAAGAACGCAAAATAGTAAAGCGTCGCCAGTTGGGACATGACGACGTAGGCGCCTTCCGCCGGTCGGGAGCCGAGCCAGCCGAGAAAGAGGGCATTGGCAACGAACAGCCAGAAGAGCACCCTGTACCAGGGGCGGTAGACCGCCGAGCGCACCTTCGAGGTGTCGAGCCACGGCACCAGGAACAGCACCGCGATCGAGCCGAACATCGCGAGCACGCCGCCGAGCTTGGAATCGATCGGCCCGATATTGAAGGTGATGGCCCGCAGGATCGCGTAAAACGGCAAGAAATACCATTCCGGCACGATGTGGGCCGGCGTCTTCAGCGGATTGGCGATCGTGTTGTTGTCGGGATGGCCGAGATAGTTCGGCAGGTAGAAGACGAAATAGGCGAAGAAGAACAGGAACACGAGGATGCCGAAGGCATCTTTGACGGTGGCATAGGGCGTGAAGTCCACGACATCGGTTTTCGATTTGACCTCGATGCCGGTCGGATTGTTCTGGCCGACGACGTGAAGCGCCCAGATATGCAAGGTCACCACGCCCGCAAGCACAAATGGCAGCAGGTAATGCAGCGCAAAGAAGCGGTTCAGCGTCGGATTGTCGACCGCGAACCCGCCGAGCAAAAGCTGCTGGAGCCAGTCGCCGATCAGTGGGACGGCCGTGAAGAAGTTGGTGATGACAGTAGCGCCCCAGAACGACATCTGTCCCCAAGGCAGCACGTAGCCCATGAAGGCCGTCGCCATCATCAGCAGGAGATTGGTGCAACCGAGCACCCACAGCAGCTCACGCGGCGCCTTGTAGGAACCATAGTAGAGCCCGCGGCAGATGTGGATGTAGACGGCAATGAAGAAGAACGACGCGCCGTTGGAATGGAGATAGCGCAGCAACCAGCCCGAATTCACGTCGCGCATGATCTCCTCGACTGAATTGAAGGCCAGTCCCGTATCAGGAGCGTAATGCATGGCCAGCACGATGCCGGTCAGGATCTGTGAAACCAGCATGATCGTGAGAATGCCGCCGAACGTATAGGCATAGTTCAGGTTGCGCGGCACCGGATAGACGATGAAGCTGTCGTGCACCAGCCGCGGCAGCGGCAGGCGGGCATCGAACCAACGTGCGATTCTGGTTTTGGGCGTATAGGTCGAGTGTTTGTCGCCGCTCATCGAAATGCCCCCTGCCTCAACCAATGCGGATCTTGGTGTCGGAAACGAACTGGAACACCGGTACCGCCATGTTCTCGGGTGCCGGACCTTTGCGGATGCGGCCGGCGGTGTCGTATTGTGAACCGTGGCACGGACAGAACCAGCCATCGAAGTCGCCTTCCTGACCATGCGGGATGCAGCCGAGATGGGTGCAGACCTGGACCATCACCACCCAGGCTTCCTTGCCCGGCATAGTTCGGTTAGCGTCGGTTGCCGGCGCGTCGACCGGCAGGTTGGCGTTGCGGGCGATTGGATCCTTGAGCTCGGCGAGACTGACTGACTGGCCGTCCTTCATCTCTTGCTCAGTGCGGTTGCGCACGACCACCGGATTGCCGTGCCAGTCGACGATCAGCGACGTTCCTGGCCTCAGCGAGGAGACGTCGACCTCGATCGCGTCGGGCGCTTCGACGTGCAATGTGTGCTCGGCTGTGGAGGTTTCGGAAAGGTCGGCCATGATGGCGACTCCTATGTTGGAAGCTGCGTCATCGCGTTGGTGGCAATCGAGCAAAAGCAGGCCACAGCTTTCGCCTTCCAGTCTGCTCATGCCGCGCGGAATATGCCGGCCGTGGCCGGGTGTGAGCCATCGTGCCAACGGCGCGTGCGTCCAATACTTTCGTTTATGATTTCCTGAGCGAAGGACTGGCCGGGCTGGCGATGACGCCGTCATGGAAGGTTCTGAATGCCTCCAGGTAACCGTTGGCCACTGAGCTGAGATACCGTCCGGCATTGCGCACGGCGATCCCGAACTTCAGCCCGATCATACCTCGGCACAGGCATGCCTAGCTGTCGGTGTCGTAGTCGTCGTCCCCGCCAAGTGCGAGTTTTTGGAGCAGTTGTCTCGCGTGGCGCTGGGCAGGTTTTCGCCCGGCGACGACCAATTGCGGAACTCAATCGGGGTCAGAAAGGGAAAACGGTGAAACTCTACTACAGCCCTCTCGCCTGTAGCCTGGCGGATCACATCGCATTGGAAGAGGCCGGTGTTTCCTTCGAGCGCGAAAGCGTGAACCTCAAAACCAAACGAACGAGCTCCGGGGATGATTTCACCACCGTCACGCGCAAGGGCTATGTTCCAGCCCTCGTGCTGGATAGCGGCGAAGCGCTGACGGAAAATATCGCAGTCCTCGACTGGATTGCGTCACAATACCCGGCACTGGGAGTGGCGGGGCCGTTGGGCCGTACCCGCGTTCTCGAAGCGCTGGCCTACGTCTCAACTGAAATACACCGAAGCTTCAAGCCGATGTGGCACCAAAGCAGCGATGCCGAAAAGGCCAAGGCGAGCGCGGCGATTACGAGCCAACTCGAGTTCGTCGCTGACGGGCTCGAGACCGACTATCTGTTCGGCGACAAACCCAGCGTGGCGGATTTTTATCTTTTCGTGATGCTGCTTTGGGCGGCCCGCTTCCACGTCCCTGTTCCCGCGCCTTTGCAAGCGCTTCGCGCCCGAATGGCTGCGCGACCGGCCGTGCGCATCGCAATGGATCGTGAGGGCCTCGTCTAAAAGCCGAGGGTGGCTCCGAGCATAAGATCAGACGCAATATATCCTCTCACCCCTACAAAGATCAGGAGTCATTCTCATGCTGCCGTTTCTGCGGATGCTACATCCAGCCGCTTCCAAGCGCGGGGACGGCCTACGTCTCGAATTTCTCAGGAGGGAAATCGAGGAAACGCTGGACCTTACCGGCATCCGGTCAGAATTCGCCGCACTGCCTCCTGGCCGAGCGGTTACAATCCTGGATTCGTCGCAGTCACCGTCGGAATAGGCGCAATATTTCCTGTCGGCCGATACGGCGGCGGGTTCTGGTCGCTCCCGCTTGTTGGTCATCATAGAGGCTTCATCATGAATGCGAATAAAGCTCCCGAGACGGTCGATCATCGCCGCCGACGCATTGTTGGTGCAACGGCAATGACGTTCGCCGCCACCGAACTCGGCTTGAACGCACCGGCAGCCACTTGGACGGTCGAGGCGAAGGCATCCGCGATGCAACCCAGGCAGAAATCATTCGGCTCGCTCAGCCAGGTCAATGCCGGAAAGCTGAGCGTCGGATATGCGGAGCTAGGGCCCGCCGAAGGTGCCCCAGTGATCCTGCTTCATGGCTGGCCTTATGACATTCACACTTACACCGACGTCGCTCGCCTGCTTGCCGCAAAGGGGTACCGCGTGATTGTGCCCTACCTGCGCGGCTACGGCACTACGCGATTTTTGTCGGACGAGACGATGCGCAATGGCCAGCAGTCGGCGCTCGCCGCGGATGCGATCGCGCTGATGGATGCGCTGGGGATCGAAAAGGCCACGATCGCCGGCTGCGACTGGGGCGCCCGAACGGCCAATGTCGTTGCCGCGCTCTGGCCGGAGCGTTGCAAGGCGATCGTCTCGGTGAGCGGCTATCTAATCGGAAATCGGCAGGTCGGCGTGGTGCCGCTGCCACCGGAGGTGGAGCTTCAATGGTGGTATCAGTATTACTTCGCCACGGATCGCGGCCGCGCCGGCTACGAGAAATACACGCGCGATTTCGCCAAACTCATCTGGAAACTCGCTTCGCCGCAGTGGAATTTCGACGATGACACCTTCCAGCGCAGCGCCGCAGCCCTGGACAACCCGGATCACGTCAGCATCGTCATTCACAATTACCGCTGGAGGCTCGGCCTGGCACATGGCGAGCCGGAATATGACGTTCTGGAAAACCGGCTGGCCGAAGCTCCCGTGATCACAGTGCCGACCATTACCCTTGAGGGTGATGCCAATGGTGCACCCCATCCCGACAGCAGTTCCTACGCCAAGAAATTCTCGGGCAGATACACGCACCGGATCATCATCGGCGGTATCGGCCACAACTTGCCTCAAGAAGCCCCGCAAGCCTTTGCCCAGGCTGTCATCGACGTCAGCGAATACTGATCAGGCAAGCTGAGTGAGCTGCTGATGCCTGCGCTGGATGGGTGGCGAGGACATGATGGTTGCGCATTTGCGCTGAACGTCGAGGCGAGGCGCTGGTCCACATCGATGTTGCGCTTGACTCGTTCATATTATCCGTAATAAATCATACATATTGCCTCGAAAAAAGACGGCAGGTCTGGGAGGACCAATGAAAATCACGGCCATCAAGGCGCGCGTCTGCAATGCGGAAATGCGCAACTGGGTCTTCGTTCGCGTCGAAACCGACGAGCCCGGGCTGTTTGGCTGGGGTGAGGCAACGCTGGAATGGAAGACCCGAGCCGTCGTTGGGGCGCTTCAGGACCTTGAGGCCCTGCTCATCGGGCAAGATCCGCGCAATGTGGAGCAGTGCTACCAGATACTTACGCGGCACGGCTTTTGGCGTCTTGGCGTCGAGGGAATGTCCGCCGTCAGCGGCATCGAGATCGCGCTCTGGGACATATTGGGCAAGTCGTTGGGCGTCCCCGTCTGGCGCCTTTTGGGCGGTCGGGTCCGCGACTATCTGCGCACCTATACGCATCTCGGCCTCGGGGACATGAAGGCGGTCTATGAGACCGGATCCGCGGATGCCATCGTGGAACGCGGACGCATCGTGACGCAAGCAGGCTACGATGCGGTCAAGGTCGTCTGCATTCCCTACACCCACTACGTGTCTCCTGCGAAGGCAGTCGATTCTGTTGCCAACATGGTTGGCTCACTTCGCGAGGCGGTAGGCCCGGATATCGACATCATGGTTGATTTCCACGGACGCCCTGCATCGGTTAACGCGGCGATGGATTACCTCAAGGCAATCGAGCCGGCCCGCATCATGTTCGCGGAAGAGCCCGTGCCGCCCGAAGATGTTGCCGGACTGGCGCATATCACGGCGCGATCGGCCGTGCCGATCGCGTCCGGCGAACGGCTGATCGGGCGCCGCGAATTCACGCACTCGATCGCAGCCCGCGCCTTCAACATTGCCCAGCCGGATATTTGCCACACTGGCGGTCTGCTCGAGACAAAGAAGATCGCGGCCATGGCGGAAACCGCAGGCATCGGCCTTGCGCCGCACAACCCGCTCGGTCCGATCGCCGGTGTGGCTGCTCTTCATTTCGGCATATCGACCCCAAACGTTGTCATTCAGGAGGAGATGTCCGGTGCCGTCGCCTGGTACGACGATGTCGTTACCTGGCCAATTCGGCGCAAGCCAGGCCGCTGGGATCTGCCCGAACTGCCGGGCCTTGGCGTCACCGTCAAGGAGGACGTTATCGCGCGCCACCCCTTCAAGCAGGAAGTGCTGCATGCCCGCAACGCCGTCATGCCGGACGGCACCGTGGTCGACTGGTGAATGCAATGGCAGGCCGGCTGCAAGGAAAGATCGCAATCGTCACAGGCGCCGGCCAAGGCATCGGTGCCGCCACCGCCCGGGCTTTTGCGATGCATGGGGCAAAGACCGTCATTGCCGAACTGAATGCGGCAAGCGGCAAAGCGATCGCCGACGAACTGCGTGTCGGAGGCGCCGACGTATCGTTCGTCGAGACGGATGTCACGGACGCATCCGCGGTCGCGGACATGGTCGCCCGCACGATCACGAGCTATGGCGGCGTCGACGTTCTCGTCAACAATGCCGGTGCCAACGTCTTCTACGAACCACTGGCGATGCCGGATGAGGAATGGGACCGCTGTCTCAAGCTAGACCTCCAGGCCGCATGGTTCTGCGCCAAGGCAGTCTTGCCGACGATGCTGGCGAAGGGCTCGGGGTCTATCGTCAACATAGCGAGCTGTCACGCGTTCCAGATCATTCCCCGTACATTCCCGTATCCGGTCGCCAAGCATGCACTTTTGGGCCTGACCCGTTCGCTGGCCATCGAATATGCCGCGCGCGGTATCCGGGTGAACGCGATCGCCCCCGGCTATATCGAGACGCCGATCGCGGAAGCCTACTGGAACACATTCCCGAACCCCGCCGAGGAGAAGCGGCGAGCCTACGACCTTCATCCGCCCAAGCGCATTGGCCGGCCGGACGAGGTTGCAATGACGGCGGTTTTCCTCGCTTCGGACGAAGCGCCGTTCATAAATGCCGAGACGATCACCATCGATGGTGGGCGCTCGGTTCTCTACCACGACTAGCAACGACCATCGAGCTCTCAGGGAGGATCTTCATGAAAACCACAACAAAGGCTTTGGCGACATTTGCGGTACTGGCTGCCGGACTGATGAGTGGCGCAGCAAGCGCAGACGACATCAAGATCGGCTACATCAACAAGATGGGAGACCATCCATGGTTTGTCGCCGAAGTCGGCGGCGCCAAGAAAGCGGCCGAGGCGGCAGGGGCTGCGTTCGTGTCGCAGGACGTTCAGTTCGACGCCAATTTGACGATCACGACCTTCGATACGATGGTCGGCGATGGCGTAAAAGGCATCGCCATTGTCGTCCCCGACAAGGCGCTGGGACCGGTCATCGCCGAGAAAGCAAAGGCCGCAAAAATTCCCTTGGTGGCGGTCGACGACGACATCTACTACGAGGACGGCACTCAGGTCCCCTATGTCGGCATGAATGCCTACAACATCGGTGCGCGGGTGGGCGAAGAGCTTGCCAAGCTCTACAAGGCCGACGGCTGGGCGGGTAAAGAGGTGCGCATCGCGTCGATCGAGGACCGCAAAGCGGATACCTGCATGCAGCGCAACAAGGGCGCGGAAGAAGCATTCCTGAAGGCGGTGTCCGATTTCAAGCCGGGCAATATCGTTCGCGTCCCCTACGACAATACGATGGTCAACGCCATCGACGTGATGACCACCACATTGACGGCCAATCCCAGCGTCACGAACTGGATATTCTATTCATGCAACGATGATGGCGTGCTGGGTGGTGCGCGAGCCCTGGAAAACGCCGGCTATACCGCAGACCAGGGCATGGGGATCGGCATCGACGGGAGCCGCGCTTGTGACGCTTTCGGATCCGGAAAGCCCTCGGCGTTCCGTGGTACGATGTGGCTCAATTCGGAAAATCATGGCGCGCTGGCGGTGAAGATTCTCTTGGCCTCCATCAAGGACGGAACGAAGCTTCCCGTTCAGTCCTTCACGGACCCGGAATACATCACCGCCGAAAATTTTGCGTCGGACTACAAAGCCAAGCTCTGCCACTGAACCAGATATGCGTCATGCCGCAGGGCGCATGACGCTCTTTGGGCCGGCAGTTCGTCGGCAGGCACACGGGATCGATCCTCGGGAGTGAGCTTTGATGCAATCGGATTTCTTCTCGCTCGACAGGATATCGAAGCGCTTCGGCGTCGTGCAGGCGCTCGACAATGTCTCGATTGCCTTTCGGCCAGGAGAGGTGCTCGCTCTGGTTGGCGAGAATGGCGCCGGCAAATCGACAATGATGCGAATTCTCGAGGGCGTGTTCGCACCGGACACCGGCACCGTGCTGTATGGCTCCACGCCGATCGTTTTCAGCGAACCGCGCGACAGCCACAGAGCCGGAATACGCGTCATCCATCAGGAGCCGGAGATCGTTCCGAACCTGACCGTGGCCGAGAACATTTTCGTCGGCGAACTGCCACGGCTGGCAGGCGTCCTGCTCGACTGGCATAGGCTCGAGGAGCAGACCGACAAGGTGCTTGCGACCTTCGGCATGCAGCAGGATATGCGGGCGCGTCAACTCTGCAGCACGCTCGGCCCGGCACAGCGCCAGATGATCGAAATCATGCGCGCCATACGTGCTGGCGGCCAGCTGATCGCATTCGATGAGCCGACCTCGTCGCTGACCGACGACGAAGCGCGCCGTCTGTTTTCAGTAATTCGGCGGCTGCGCGAAGAGGGCACTTCGATCGTCTACATCTCTCATAGGCTGAACGAGGTCATCGACCTTGCGGATCGCATTGTCGTTTTGCGGGACGGCCGGCTGGTCGACGATTCCCGCGCGGACGGTGCCAGCGAGCAGACCATAGCCAAACTCATGGTCGGCCGTGACATCGCCGATCTGTTTACGCGCGAGACGTGGCAATCGGGGCTACCGTTGCTGGAGGTGGCGGGCTTGACCACCGACCACGTCACCGATGTGAGCCTCAAGGTCCGCCGCGGCGAGGTGCTCGGCATTGCCGGCCTTATGGGTGCGGGTCGATCCGAGCTGGCAAAGGCGATTGTCGGCTATGATCGGCGCCTCGACGGAACCATAACGATGAGCGGCGTGCCCGTTGGCCCCAACAGTCCGCATGCAGCGATCGTGGCAGGCATCGGCTTCGCCCCCGAAGACCGCAAGCACGAGGCCCTGCTGCTGTTCCGAAGCATTCTTGACAACGCCTCGCTTTGCGTGCCCGACAAGACGTCGACCTTCGGCTTCTTCAACCGGCGCAAGGCACTGGAGATCGTCTCACCGCTTGCAGCAAAGATGTCGATCAAGGCGCCCAACCTCGACGAACAGGTTTCGAAATTGTCGGGTGGCAATCAACAGAAGGTCGTTCTCGCGCGCTGGCTTGCCCGGCAGCCGATGCTTCTCATCCTCGACGAGCCGACCCGCGGCATCGACATCGGCGCCAAGGCGGAAATCTATCGCCTGATGGATGAACTCGCCGCAAGCGGTATCGGCATAATCCTGATTTCCTCGGAAATGCCCGAACTGATCGGGCTCGCCGACAGGGTGCTTGTCATGGCTGGAGGCCGGATCACGGCCGAACTTTCCCGCCCAGACATCGATGAGGCCACGATCCTGAAGCACGCCATGCCGCAATCTGTAGCATCGCTCGGAGGACAAATTCAGTGAACAGCCTTGAGCTCAGGACAGCAACAACACAAACCGGCAAAAGACGCCCTTCCTTGCGCATGGCAGAGCGCATCGGCATTCACAACATAAGCCTCCTGGTTGCTCTCGCCATTCTCGTGCTCATTTTCGGCACTCTGAGAGGCGACGTGTTCTTCTCGAGCCGAAACCTGCTGAACATCGGTCTGGGCATTACCATCCTGGGCGTCCTGGCGATGAGCCAGACCGTGGTCATCGTCGCCGGCGGGCTTGATATTGCCGTCGGCGCAATCGTCGGTCTGACCACAGTATCGACGGCAATGGCCATTCAGGCGACCGGATCGCCGGCAGCGGGCATTCTTGCCGGCCTGGTCCTGGGTGGTCTTGCCGGCCTCGTGAACGGCATCATCATCACCTACGGGCGGGTCAACGCTGTCATCGCGACTCTCGGTACGATGGCGATCTTCCGCGGCATCGCGTTCATCATATCCGATGGGCAATCGATCGCGATTTTCAGCGACACTTTCCGCTTCATTGGGATCGGACGAATCCTCGGCCTGCCTCTGCTGATCTGGATTCTTTTGCTGACCGCGATCGTGTTCCATCTCTTCCTTGCCCGCTCGATCGTTGGCCGCAACATCTATGCCCTGGGCGGCAATCCCGTTGTTGCACGCTTCTCCGGCATCAACATCAACCGCTACCGTGTCGGCATCTACATCATGAGTGGAGTGGCGGCCGGATTGGCCGGGATTCTGTTGGCTGCCCGTACCGGCTCGGGGCAGCCCGTATCCGGATCCCAAGGCCTGGAACTCGAGGCCATCACAGCGGCCGTTCTGGGTGGCTGCGCCTTGCAGGGCGGTAAGGGCACGATCGTCGGCGCACTACTGGGCGTCGCCATCATTGGTGTCCTCAACAACGGAATGATACTGACGTCCGTGCCAACCTTCTATCAGTTGCTTGCCAAGGGCTCGCTGCTGATACTTGCTGTGGTAATTGCCGAGTACCACTTGAACAGGACATGACGATGGACACGGCGATCGCTTCGACTGGCCAAGGCAAGCAGGACATTCCTGCCGCAGATGGCGCCACGTCATCGCTCAAGGATCGCATCGCACGCGATCTCGGACAGCGAATCCTCGCCGGCTCCTACGCGCAGCACTCCGTCTTGCCGACGGAAGCTGAACTTTGCGTTATCTACGGGGCGAGCCGCACGGCGCTTCGCGATGCTCTTCTGACGCTTTCGGCGAAAGGATTGATCGAGGCACGCAAGCGGGCCGGGACGCGTGTGCGCGTGTCGAGCGAATGGAACAGGCTGGATGCACAGGTTCTGGAATGGATGCGCGATATCGAGCCCGATCTCGATTTCGTCCGCGGATTGATCGAGGCGCGGCTGATCATTGAACCCGCGGCCGCCCACCTTGCGGCCAAGATGGCGACGTCAGGCGATCTCGCAGTCATCGAAGCCGCCTATGAGGCCATGCGCATTGCTCCGCAGGACGACCTTGCTGCGTGTCTCGATGCCGACGTCAGGTTTCATACCGCCATCCTTCGTGCCAGCCGCAACCCGGTGTTCGCCAATCTCGGCAATATGCTTGCTGCCGCCCTCAGCTTCTCCTTCCGATTGACCACATCGGCCACCGCTAATTACCAGCAGACGCTGAGCGCGCATGGCGACGTGCTGGAGGCAATCCGGATGCGCAGGGCCGACGACGCTCACGATCAGATGAAGGCGCTCATCGGGATCGCGTCGAACGACCTCCTTGCAGTGGCTCGCAAAGGCCGCCATCCACAGCCGATCGCCGCTGCCAAGGCCGATACCGTCTGAAACTGATGGTCCGAACGATCAAAATCGGAAGCGGAGACCTGTCCGCTGAAATCGTCCCGTCGCTTGGGGCAGGTCTTGCGAGACTGGACCATGGGCGCGTGCCGATCTTCAGGCCTTGGCCAAACGGCGGGAGCAGCAACCCATTCGACCTTGCCTGCAACCTGCTTTTGCCGTGGTCGAATCGCATCTCGGGCGGCGGATTCACATTCGACTCCAAATTCCACGAACTGCCTGCCAATGTTGCAGGCGAGCCATTTCCCGTTCACGGCAATGGATTTTCGAGCGAGTGGGACGTCGACAGCGTAGCGCAAGATAACGCAAAGCTGTCCCTTATCAGCAAAGGACCCGGCCCATACCGATATCGCGCCGATGTGAGCTACGCGCTAGCCAGACAAGGGCTCGAGCTGAAGCTTCGCATCGTCAATCGGCCTCGGTCAGGCTGCCGTTCGGGCTTGGTATCCATCCATGGTTCCCGAGAACGGCACGGACCGCGCTTCATGCGCCGGCCTCGCAGGTTTGTCTCGAACTGCCCAGCCATCTCCCCGAACGGTTTGTGGATGTCAAAACCCGTCCCGATTGGGATTTCGGCGCCCCGGCCGTATTGCCGAGCGGATGGATAAACAATCTGTTTGCCGGCTGGGACGGCGTCGCTACCATATCGTGGCCGGAGCACAGTTGCAGCCTGCAGATTGAAGCTTCGTCGCCCTTGAACTTCTACCTGGTCTATTCGCCATCGGACGAGAGCGACTTCTTCTGTTTTGAACCGGTCAGTCATGCGGTCGATGCTCACAATCGTGGTTCGATCGACAAATGGAATGGACTGTCGGTGCTTGGCCCTGGCGAGAGTCTGGCAGCCCGTTGCAGCTTCGCCGTCAATTAGACGGACCTCTGCGGCGCCCTCGAGTTGGCGTATGTCGGTGTCGGCCAGCATGTCCGGTTAGCCGGCTTTTCGTCCAAAGTGAGCTTGGGAAGAGGGAACTCCGGCGACCGGGAACCCGTGAGCCCGTTCGACGTTTGCCGGATGTCGCTGCGCAGTTTGTCTGCTTGACGGCACGGTACGGGCCTACTCCGAATGTACCTGGCAGATTGGATCAATGACAGATGTTGACCCAAAGGAATTCGTGCTCGCAGGCATCGTCATGAAGCGACTGGTCTCCGGCGAACAGACGGGAGGCTTGTTGAGTCTCTTCGAAAACCGAAGCGACGGGCAGACGAAAACACCAATCCATGTTCACGCGAATGACGACGAGACAGTCTACGTCATCGAAGGGCAGTTGGCCGCAATTGTGGCCGGCGAGGTCCGAACGCTCTCGCCCGGTGAGAGCATGTTTTTGAAGCGCGGCATCCCGCACCAGCTCGTGAATCCCGGCAACCAGCCCGTTCGCTACATCCTGATAGACACGCCAAGTGTGTTCGAGCAGTTCCTCGCCGAAGGTGGCCATGAACTCGGCAAGGGAGAGGTGGTCGGGCCGCCGACGCCTGCCGATATCGAGCGGCTCAAAGCAGCCGCGCCGAAATTTGGGATTACGCTTCTGCAAGACTGGCCAGCAAGAGGGTAAACGGTTTCGTGATAGCGGCTTGGATCGGCCGCTAAAGCCGATCCTTGCCCGAGAAACCACCATTGGCTAGCCATCCGCAATCCAATCCGAGAGGCTGCGGGCAAAACTTCGCGGCACGATGAGTTCGCACGCGGCCTCGCCGGTGCGCAGGAAGAGCACGGAGACATGATGGAAGGATGTCTGCACGGCGCGGCCCGGAGCGGCGGCCGGCGCGTGCCAGTCGACGGTAATGCAGCCGGACAGAAGCCTTGCGATGTCAGGGCCGGCCATTTTCAAACGAACACGACCTTCGCCGAGGGGAACAGAACAGCCGAGATCGGGGTCGACGGAAAGCGCGGGCGCTTGCGTGCCTTCGTCGAGAACCAGCCAGAGGCGGCGAGGTGCAATGCGGATGATTAGAAGCCCCTTGTGGCGAACGGTCTCTCCGACCGAAGCGGGAAGTTTCGTGCCGAGCGACGCCGAGACGCTCTTTTCGAATTGTCTCAGTGTCCCGTCCCAGCCCTCGATCTGGATAAGCGGACAATCGGCCACGGATAGGCTGAAATCCCGAGAAGAGGTCAAGCTAGCCATGCAGCCGTTCTCCCTGTGGATCGAGGAATACTGGCGAGACAATGCGGGCGCGAACTGTTTCGGCCTTCATCGGATAGACCGCCACGACCTCGCTTCCTTCTGCCGCGACATCGCCGGCAAGCAGGGCCAGCCCGACATAATGGCCGCGCTCGGGGCTGAAAGTGACGGAGGTGATGCGACCGCGCCCATGGCCATAGGGTTTCTCATCCGGCAGGAACAGGATGGCGCCGCCGCGCAGGCGTTTTCCGTCCTCGATGCATTCCAGTCCGACCAGGCGCTGCCGGTTGGGCGCCCGGAGGGCAGGGCGCCGTCGCAGGACGTCGCCGACGAAGCCGCTGCGCTTGCCGGCCATGCGGCCGAGGCCGAGATCGTCGAGCGTCGTGCGTCCATCGATTTCAGGTCCGGCGACATGGCTCTTTTCGACGCGCAGCGCACCTAGCGCCTCGACGCCGTAAGGCTTCAGGTCGAATGGTCTGCCGGCTTCGAGCAGACGGCTCCAGAGCTGTTCACCGGCAGTGGCGCCGGTATAGACTTCGTAAGCGCGCTCGCCGGAATAACTGAGACGTAGGATGCGGAGCGCACGGCCCCCCCATCCGCTTTCGAGTAGTCCCATATGCGAAAGCGCCGCGTCGGAAACGTCGAGAGCGGGAAACGCTGCATTCAGGATCGCGCGGCTGTTAGGCCCGGCAACCGACATCGCCGCCCATTCGTCGCTGACCGAAGTGACGGCCACGCGCAAATCCGGCCAGGCCGTGTCGAGCAGGAATTCGAGACGCGACAGCACATCGGCGGCCTTGGCGGTCGAAGTGGTCATGAAGAACCGGTTTTCCGCCAGCCGCGTCGTGGTGCCGTCGTCGAAGACGATGCCGTCGTCGCGCAGCATGACGCCGTAGCGGGCGCGGCCGACCGCCAGCTTGGCAAAGCCGTTGGCGTAGACGCGGTCGAGGAAGATTGCCGCATCCGGGCCTTGGACGTCGATCTTGCCGAGCGTGGAGATGTCCATCAGCCCCGCGGCCTGACGTACATTCCGCATTTCGGCGACATAGGCTTCATTCACGTCATGTCCGGACTGCCGGTAGAAATAGGGCCGCATCCAGAGCCCCACCTCGAGCATCTCGGCGCCGTTGGCCATGTGCCAGTCGTGCATTGGCGTGCGGCGGATCGGCTTGAAATGATGGCCGATGGCGCGCCCGGCAAGCGCCCCGATGGCAACCGGCGTATAGGGCGGGCGGAAGGTCGTGACGCCGGTCTCGGGAATCGTTGCGTTGCGCAGCGCCGCCATCGCGGCAAGCGCCGGAAAATTGCTGGTCTTGCCTTGATCGGTACCCATGCCGAGCGTGGTGTAGCGCTTCAGATGCTCGACCGATTCATAGCCCTCGCGATGGGCGAGTTCGATATCCCTCGTCGTCACATCCATCTGAAAATCGACGAAGGCTTTTCCATGTCCGACGGAAGGCGCTTCGCGAAGTAGCGTCGTGGCGGTGTCGCCGAGATCGAGTTTGGCCGGAGCGGGAACCGGCGCCGACTTGCCGCCGGAGGCTGCCGCGTCGATGCCGGCGCGATGACCGTCCTCGATGGCATCGGCAGTTGCATAGGCCCCAATCATCGCGCCGGCACCTAGCCGGCCGGCCGGAAACGCGCCCGGCACGAAGCCGCCGATATCGTCGCGATAGACAGGTTTGACACCGAGGTGCGAGGTGAGATGCACGGTTGGCGACCAGCCGCCGGACACGCAGACCAGGTCGCAGGCGGCCGAGGACTGGCCCTCCGGCCCGTTGAGCGTTACGTGCCTGACGGCATGGCCGCCGTGCAGGTCGACGATCCGCGTCCCGGCCCGTATCATTACGCCGAGCCGTGCGGCTTCCGCGGCAAGTGCTGCGGGCGGGACTGCGCGCAGATCCGCAACCGTCACCTCCGCGCCGGCTGCGGCATAGTCGAAGGCGGTGCGCCAGGCACCGTCATTGGTGGTGGCGACAATGATTTTCTTGCCCGGCAGGACAGCGAAACGGTTGAGATAGGTCCGGGCGGCTGAGGCAAGCAGGACGCCGGGCCGGTCATTGTTCGAGAACACCATCGGTCGCTCGATGGCGCCAGTGGCGAAAACGATCGAGCGGGCGCGCAGCATGGTGACCGTTTGCCGCGCCTCGCCGTTCGGCTTCGGACCGGTTGGATCGCGCTGTTCGACCAGCCCGATGACATTGCCGTCATAGCTGCCGAAAGCGGTTGTCCGCTTCATCAGCACGACGGTTTCGAAGCCCTTCAACTCGGCCTCGGCCTGCCTCAACCATGCGGCCGCCGCGCTGTCGGACGGTTCCGCCAGAAGCTGGCCGCCAAGCAGGAAATCCTGCTCGATCAGCGCGACCCGCGCCCCGGCCGCGGCGGCTGCCCGCGCTGCTGACAATCCCGCCGGGCCGCCGCCGACAATTGCGACATCGGCGAAAGCATGACGAACCTCGTAGCGGTCGGGATCCGGGCCGGTGCCGGCTCTGCCCAGACCGGCCGCCTTGCGGATAAAGTGCTCGTAGAACATCCAGGCGCGGCGCGTCGGGCCCATGAAGGTCTTGTAGTAGAAGCCGGCGGACAGAAACGGCGCCAACAGCCCGTTGACGCTTTGTACGTCGAAGGCCAGCGATGGCCAGCGATTCTGGCTTTCCACGTCCATGCTGTTGGCGAGTTCCAGTGTCGTCGCCGGCAGGTTCGGCTCGCGCCTGCCTGCGATCCCGAGCGTAACCAGCGCATTCGGTTCCTCCGGCCCGGCGGAAAAGATGCCGCGCGGGCGATGATATTTGAAGCTGCGCCCGACGAGAGTGACGCCGTTGGCGAGCAGCGCGGAGGCAAGGGTGTCGCCGCGATATCCAATCAGCTTGCGGCCGTCGAAGGTGAAATCGAGCGGCACCTCGCGACTGATACGGCCACCCACCGGCAGGCGTTTGCGGTTCGAACTCATGCCGGTGATTTCCTGAGAGTTGATTTCCTGGCGAAGTCGACTGATGCGACGGCATGGTTGCGGGTGTCGCGTTCGACCACCAGCCATTGCCGGCAACCGGTCACGTGCTGCCAGTATTCACGGTGCGGGCCGGCCGGGTTTGTCCTGATATAGACGTAACGGTACCAGGCCTCCGGATCGGGATCGTCATGGGCCGGACGCGTGACCGAGGCATCGCCGCCGTAGCGGAACTCGTCATGGTCGCGCGGGCCGCAGCAGGGGCATTCGATGCGCAGCATTTTGTTTCCGCCTCCTACTGCAGCCAAGCGGAAGGGCCGACGCCGGCCTCATCGAGCGTGTGGCCGGTGCGGAAACGATCGAGCCCGTAGGCCGCGATCAAGGGATGCGGCTTGCCGGTGGCGATCGTGTGGGCGAAGCACCAGCCGGAAGCTGGCGTTGCCTTGAAGCCGCCATAGCACCAGCCGCCGTTGAGATAGAGGCCGTCGATCGGCGTCGGGCAGATGATCGGGCTGGCATCGGGGGTCATGTCCATGACGCCGCCCCAGTGGCGCAGCAGGCGGACGCGCGAAATACACGGCATCAATGCAATCGCCGCCTCCGCCACCTCGCGCACGACGCCGAGATTGCCGCGCTGGGCGTAGGAATTGTAGCCGTCGAGATTGCCGCCGAAGACCAACCCGCCCTTGTCGGACTGGCTGACATAGAAGTGGTCGGCGCCATAGGCGACGACGTGATCTACCAGCGACTTCAGCGGTTCGGTGACAAAGGCTTGCAGGACGTGGCTTTCGATCGGCAGTTCAAGGCCGGCCTTGGCACCGAGCACGGATGTATGCCCGGCAACAGCGAGGCCGACCTTGCCGGCGCCGATCCGGCCTTTCGTCGTTTCGACGCCGACGATACTGTCGCCGTCGCGGAGGAAGCCTGTCACCTCGCAGTTCTGGATGATGTCGACGCCATGGCTATCGGCGGCGCGCGCATAGCCCCAGGCGACGGCGTCGTGGCGTGCCGTGCCCGCCCGGCCCTGGAAGATGGCGCCATGGATCGGGAAGCGGGCAGTGTCGGAAAAATCGAGATAGGGCACCAGCCGGCGCACCTCTTCGCGGTCGAGGATATCGGCATCGATGCCGTTCAGCCGCATGACGTTGGCGCGGTGGCTGAAACCGTCGAGCTGATCGGCCGAATGCGCTGTGACGAGCTGGCCGCGCTGGGAGAACATGACGTTGAAATTCAGCACCCGCGACATGGTCTCCCAGAGCTTCATCGAGAATTCGTAGAACTGGGTGTTGCCGTCGAGCAGGTAGTTGGAGCGGATGACGGTGGTGTTGCGGCCGACATTGCCGCCGCCGACATAGCCCTTTTCGAGCACCGCGACGTTGCGGATACCGTGGTTATCGGCAAGGTAGAAGGCGGTGGCGAGGCCGTGTCCACCGCCGCCGATGACGATCACGTCATAGGACGGTTTTGGCTCCGCCGCCCGCCAGGCGCGCTGCCAATTCTTCTGGCCAGACAGCGCGTTGCGGAAAATCGAGAGTGCCGAGTAGCGCGCCATACGTGCGGGCCTATCGAACGATCGGGCCGGCCGGCGTGCGGGTGAGCACTTCAGCACCCGCGTCGGTCAAAAGCACCGTGTTGGAGACGAAGTCATCGCCGCGACCGGTTCCCATCAGCCACGACAGGATGTGGAAGCTCATCCCGGTCTCGATCTCAAGGTCGGAATCGTGCCTCAAGCCGGTCACCGAATTGCCGCCGGTCCATGATGGCGGCTGGCCAGCGCCAACCAGGTAACCGCAGTGATGGCGGCGATAGTGGGAAAGACCGGCCTCGTCGGCGACGGCCTGCCAGGCGGCGTAGACATCGCGCGCCTTGGCGCCCGGCCGCAGCGCCTCGACGACAGCGTTGAACGCCTTGGCGGTCACCGCCGCCATTGTGGCGTCTTCGTCGCTTATGTGGCCGATGCGAATGAGCCGGCCGAGCGGCGCGTGGTAGCGTGAGATGCAGCCGGACAGTTCGACGAAGACCGGCTCGCCCCTGCGGTAGATCCCGTCGCCCCAGGTCGTGTGCTCTTCACCCAGGCGCGCGGCCGGGCGGATGAACGGTCCGAAGCCCGGCGCATGACCGCCGGCGCGGATCATTGCCGCAACACATTGGGCGGCGACCTCCTGTTCGGAAGCGCCATCCGAGATCGCGGCGATCGCGGCACCGGCGGCGGCGTCCGTCACCTTTGCGGCGCGCCGCATCAGCACCTGTTCCTCGGCGCTCTTCACCCGCCGCATCTTGTCGATCAGACCGGAGACGTCGCTCCACTTGGCATCCGCTTGCATCTGGAGTGCTACGGCAAGTCCATGGCTAAGGCCGGCCGTCCAGTATTCGAGGCCGATCCGCTTGCTGGACAGGCCGAGCTCCGCAAGCACCCGCGCGGCAAGGTCGGCCGCCGTTTCGCTGTCGGAGTGGCCACGGAATTCCGCTGCCTTCACCCGCTTCTCGATGGTCACCTTTTCCATCGAGCGGGTGACCAGGACAGGTTTTCCCTGGAGCGGGACGATCAGCAGGTGAGGGGCAAAATACCCCCAGTGATCGAGCCCGGTGAGATAGAAGACGTTCTCCGGCGAGGCGAAGACCGCCGCGTCGAGCTCACGCTCGGCCAGTGTAGTACGGACCTTGGCAAGGCGGCCGGCGATTTCGGCTTCGGAAAAGGGATTACGGTCCATCGGGCGTCCTCGTGCTTGTTGCCGGCTTGGTGGCAGGCATGGTCTTTTCGGCAGCCGGCTTCCCGGCCGCCATGTCAATCGATAACGATGAGTTCGCGCGCCACATCGCAGAGGCGTTCGCCGCCGCGTTCCGTGACGACGAACGATTCCGAGATGGCGATGCCGAAATCGTCGAGCCAAACGCCGGCCATGAAATGGAAGCACATCCCAGGCTGCATCTCGGTGGTGTCGCCGGGACGAAGGCTTGCGGTGCGTTCACCCCAATCGGGCGGGTATGCGAGCCCGACCGGATAGCCGACGCGGCTTTCCTTCTTCAGTCCGTTCCTCCGCAGGACTGCCTGCCAGACGGCTTCCACCTCTTCGGCGGTGTTGCCGGGGCGCGCCTTCTCGAGGCCAGCGTCGACGCCCTCGACGATCGCCTTGGCCATGTCGAGGATGGCTTGCCGCGGCTTGCCGAAATGTACCGTCCGGGTCAGGGCTGCATGATAGCGGCGGCGCACGCCGGCGATCTCCAGAATGGCGAGGCCGCTGTCCGGCAGCGGCGCGTCGGACCACGTCAGATGCGGCGTGCTGGTGCCTTCGCCAACGGGCATCAGCGGACAGATCGCGGCATAGTCGCCGCCAGCTCCGGGCACGCCCATGATCTGTGCGTGATAGATTTCCGCAATGACATGGTTCTGAGGCACACCGGGTCGCATTTTCTCGATGGCGCGGTTCATTGCATGCGTGCAGATCGCACCCGCCTCGCGGATCAGCACCAGCTCGGCTTCGGATTTCACCAGCCGCGCCCAATTGACGAGATCGTGGTTGTTGGCGAAGTGCGCGTCGGGCAGCCCCTCGACAAGGTGGGCGTGGCAGCGCGCAGTGTAATAATGCGCGTCCATCTCGACGCCGATGCGGGCCTTTCCCCAGCCGCGCGACCGGATCAGTTGCGCGAGTTCGTCATAAGGGTGTTCGACCGGCTGCTGCACCAGCCGTTCCGAGAACGGCACGATGTTTGTCTCGGGCAGGCCGGTGGTTAGGCGTGCGCTCTTGGCATCCTGCGCCCTGCCGAACCAGATCGGCCGGTCCTCCTCCAGATGGACGAGCACGCACTGCGGAACGTAGAACGACCATCCGTCATAGCCGGTCAGCCAGCACATGTTGGCTGGATCCTGACAGACGACGAGATCGAAGCCGGCTTTTTGCATGCGTGTCTTCACGTCGGCCAGGCGCTGCCCATACTCCGCTTGCGTGAATGTCCCGAACTCGTTCGCGGTCGCCACCGAAGTCCTGCCTTCTGGGTATGCTGTTGCCCTCGTGTAAATGGGCAAACCAGGCGAAATTGTGCACAACTCGACGTCAAGTTTGTTGGATAACTACGAATTAGCGCCGAATTTACATGGTTTCTATATCTCTGCTTGCGAAATGTCTAGTGCAGTTGTATACGTCTGATCAAGCAGGCGTCGACCTCGAAGAAGGCCGCGCCCTGGGAACCATCCACAGTTGTTCAATGGGAGAAAAGCATGCTCAAATCATCGATATCGCGCCGCATGGTCGTGAAAGCGGCTGCCTGCATCGCGCTCGCCGCGACGTCATTGACGTCGCTGTCCGCTCACGCGGAAACCACCCTCGAACGGGCCAAGAAGGACGGCTACATCCGCGTCGGTTTCGCCAACGAGGCGCCGTTCGGTTACGCCACGCCAGACGGCAAGCTGACCGGCGAAGCGCCGGAAGTCGCCAAGGCGGTGCTCGCCAAGATGGGCATACCGCAGGTCGACGGTGTTTTGACCGAATTCGGCTCGCTCATTCCGGGTCTCAAGGCCGGCCGCTTCGACATCATCGCCGCCGGCATGTTCATCACTCCGAAGCGCTGCGCTGAGATCAACTACTCCGAGCCGTCCTACGGCATCGGCGAGGCTATGCTGGTGGCAAAAGGCAATCCGAAAGGCATCAAGGATTTTTCCAGCATCAAGGACAATCCGGATCTCAAGCTTGCCGTGATGGCCGGCGCCGTCGAAGGCGGCTTCGCCAAGGAAGCGGGCGTTGCCGGTGGGCAGATCGTCTCCTTGCCCGACCAGTCCAGCCTGGTCGCCGCCGTCCAGTCGGGCCGCGCCGACGCTGCCGCACTGACCGCTCTTTCGATCGCGGACATGGCCAAGAAAGCCGACGGCGTCGAATCGACCAAGCCCTTCGGCGAGGTCGCCGGCAAGTCGGTGAAAGGTCATGGCGGCTTCGGCTTCCGCAAGGAAGACACCGACCTGCAGGAGGCGTTCAACGCCGAGCTGAAGAAGTTCCTCGGTTCGCCGGAGCATATCGCGCTGGTCGAGCCACTCGGCTTCGGCAAGGACTATCTCCCCAACAAGACGACCGCAGAGCTCTGTGCTGGCAAATAGGTTCCCAACTGCTGGCGGCGCGAAAGCGCCGCCCTTTTTCCCCGGGGGAATCGCATGGGTATCCGTACGCTCGTTGCCATGCTGGTCATCGCGCTCGTCGTGATCGGCGCCTTGGCAACACAGGAAAGCTACCGAGTGTTCATGCCGGGGCTGCTGCAAGGCGCGGTCCTGACAGTCGAGATCGCCGTCCTCGGCAGCCTGCTCGCAATTATCATGGGCGTGCTTGCAGCACTTGCAAGGATGTACGGTCCAACGCCGCTCAGATGGCTGGCCACGGTTTATGTCGAGATCTTTCGCGGAACGTCGGCGCTGGTGCAATTGTTCTGGCTGTTTTTCGTCCTCCCGCAATTCGGCGTCACGATCAACGCGTTCGTGGTGGCAGTGCTCGCACTCGGCCTGAATGTCGGCGCCTACGGATCGGAGTGCGTGCGCGGCGCGATCCAGTCCGTCGCCCGCGGGCAGTGGGAAGCGTGTACGGCATTGGACATGAGCCGCCCACAGATGTTGCGCCGGATCATCCTGCCGCAGGCCTTTGTCGCGATGATCCCGCCCTGGGGCAATCTGTTCATCGAGCTTCTGAAATCGACAGCGCTGGTTTCGCTGATCACGCTTTCGGACCTCGCCTTCAAGGCGCAGCAAATGAACCAGAACACGTTCAAGACTATTCCGATCTTCACCCTCGTCCTTTTGATGTACCTGGCAATGTCGCTGGTTGTGACCATCGGCATGCGGCTTCTCGAAAGGCGGGCGTCGCTCGGACTGGCGCGGGGGAAGGCGGCATGATCTGGGATTGGGGATTTGCCCTGGAAATCCTGCCGGTGCTCGCCCGCGCCGCCATCATTTCCATCGAGGCGACGCTGATCGGTTTTGCGCTTGCGGCCTCGCTCGGCCTGGTGCTGGCGGTCGTCCGCATCGCCGTGCCATGGACCAGCTGGACGATTTCGGTGCTGGTCGAGCTGATCCGCTCGACCCCGCTGCTCATCCAGATATTCTTTCTCTATTTCGTCTTTCCGAAATTCGGTGTCGTGCTCGACGCCTTCACCGCCGGGGTGCTGGCCATCGGTATCCACTACGCCGCCTATTGCTCCGAGGTTTATCGCGCCGGTTTCGACAACATCCATCGCGGCCAGTGGGAAGCCTCGATCGCGCTCAATCTCTCGTCCTGGACGACGTTTCGCGACATCATCATCCCGCAGGCGATCCCGCCGATCGTTCCGGCGCTCGGCAATTATCTGGTGGCCTTGTTCAAGGAGACGCCGTTGCTTTCCGCAATCGCCGTGATGGAACTGATGCAGACTGCCAAGATCATCGGCTCCGAAACGTTCCGCTACACCGAGCCGATCACGCTGGTCGGCCTGTTTTTCCTTGCCATGAGCCTGGTTTCGGCGGCGCTCATCCGCTCCCTCGAAGGGCTGCTCAACCGGAGGACCACGCGATCACGGAACAACCGATGGTCCGCTTCGACAATGTATCGAAACGCTACGGCACGTTAACCGTTCTCGACGGGCTCAATCTCGAAATAGCGCGCGGCGAAAAAGTCTCCGTCATCGGTCCGTCGGGTTCGGGCAAGACGACGGTGTTGCGCATGCTGATGACGCTGGAAACGATCAATGACGGTGTCATCTGGGTCGAAGGCGAGCCGCTGACCCATATGGAGAGGAACGGCAAGCTTGTTCCCGCCGATCTCGCCCATATCCGTAAAATCCGCGCCAAGATCGGCATGGTGTTCCAGTCGTTCAACCTGTTTCCGCATATGACGGCGATGCAGAACTGCATCGAGGCGCCGATAACGGTGCTCGGCATGAAGCGGGCGGACGCCGAGGCAAGAGCGGCGGAGCTGCTGGAGCTGGTCGGTCTGGCCCAGAAGAAGGACCACTATCCGTCACAGCTTTCCGGCGGCCAGCAGCAGCGTGTCGCCATCGCCAGGGCGCTTGCCATGCGGCCCAAGATCATGCTGTTCGACGAGGTGACGTCTGCGCTCGACCCGGAGCTTGTCGGCGAAGTGCTGCAGGTGATAAGGCAGATCGGCCGCGAGCATGATCTAACCATGCTGATGGTCACCCACCAGATGGGCTTCGCAAAGGAGTTTTCCGACCGCGTTTGCTTCTTCTATCAAGGCAAGATCTGCGAGCAGGGGCCGCCAAGCGAACTGTTTGGTGCTCCCAAGAACGAGCGGACACGGCAATTCCTGCACGCTGTCCTGGAGGCTGGGTGACGATCGAGACAAAGGCCAAGCCGCCCACGACGGTGACCGCCGCGCCGCCGCGCCCGCTCTCCGCGCGAGAGCGGTTTGAGCGCATCTACCGGATATTGCGCGACCGCATCTGTCTGCTCGTCTATGCGCCGGGAAGCCGTCTGTCCGAGGAAGAACTTGCCCAGGAATTCGAGATCAGCCGCACGCCGGTCCGGCGTGTCCTGGCGCGCCTTGAATCCGAGGGTCTGGTTCAATCCGTCCACGGCGTCGGCACGATCGTCACCGACGTCGATATCGAGGAATTGCAGCAGGTCTATCATTTGCGCCTGGAGCTGGCGCTCCTCGTCGGCAAGCTTTCACCGATCCCGCGCACGGCGGACGACCTCGACCGGATACGGGCGCTCATCGCGCGCTGCGATGCCGATATACTCAATCCCGACCAGCGCGCTTTCCTGCGCCTCAACATGGACTTTTTTTACGAGCTCACGGCGATGACCGGCAACCAGCCACTGCGCGAGATCAGCGAGCGCCTGTATTTTCAGGTTGCGCGCGTCGTCCTGAAGCTGATGCCGCAATTGGGCCTTGTCGAGGAATTCACCGCGTTCCGCCGCGAAATGGAAGAGGTCCTTGCCGCCGCCGAGATCGGCGACTGGGAGTCCATAGGGCACATAAGGCGGGCGCATATCTCAATGAGCTTCCGCCGCATGATGCGCCATGCAGGCGAGGCGAATCTGGATAAAGCTACACAATCAGCCCCTTAAGACTGGTGGACTGCCGTCGAGCTGGCTTCGTTTGCCAGGGAAAGCATGGCTGCCCGCCCCGATGCCGACAGAATTTGCCAGCACTGGGGATGACTAACGCCGTTCGATACTGAGGTCCGCGCCGCCCTAAAGAGGATCCTCACTCGGTATGTTGGCGGGGTTCCAGACGACCTCCCACAGGTGTCCGTTCGGGTCGCGGAAGTATCCGGCATACCCGCCAAAGAACGTGTCCCGGGCAGGCCTGATGATCTCGGCTCCGGCACGGGCGGCCTCATCCATCACTTGATCGACTTCCTCGCGGCGCACAACGTTGTGGCCGATTGTGAACGAGGTCGAACTGATCGGCGCTTTGGGCAGGCCGGTGTCGTAGGCGAGGTCGTCCTGAGCCCAGATCGCGAGCTTCAACCCGCCGGACAGCGTGAAGAACGCGACGGCGCCATGCTCGAATTCGCGGCCGATGATCCCTTCCGTCGGCAAGTCGAGGCCGTCGCGGTAGAACACGAGGCAACTCTCGAGGTTGGCGACAGCGATCGTCAAAACCGAAATGCGCGGTTTCATGGCAGTCTCCTCTGGTTGTCGGAGACACCAGGATAAAGTCGGGCGACAGTGAAGACTTGAACAAAACGGCCAAAAGCGTGCCGCCAAGTCGAAGAACGCGCCGAGGTTTCACTCGCCGTGCAGCAGGTGATGAAAGTTGTGTGCGTCAAGTTCTGCAAAAATGGCGTGGCAGTAGCTGTGACGTCGGCGTGTCCGCCGCGCAGCCCCCGTGTTTAGCG
>NZ_JAMYMF010000049.1:0-41146 GCF_040318415.1 Mesorhizobium sp. M1163
GCTAAACACGGGGGCTGCGCGGCGGACACGCCGACGTCACAGCTACTGCCACGCCATTTTTGCAGAACTTGACGCACACAACTTCGCCAGGGCTCGCTCATCGCGGGCAGGGCGGCGCCGACTCTGCGTGGGGACGGTCGTTACCTGATACCGAGCGGCACCTCGAACTGCCAGGCCGAGCGACCGGCTCCGTCTGGAATCGGGGGAAACGGAGAAGCCCGGCGGACCGCGTCGAGAGCGGCCTTGTCCAGCGCGGCAACACCTGAACTGCCCGTCAGCCTGGCCGACCGGACGCTGCCGTTCGAACCGACGGTAAAGGCAACCGTGGCTGTGCCCGTGGCGCGCGTGCGTGTCGAATTGAAGGCCCGCACCAGCTTTGATCGGATCTTGCCGGGGTAGTTTGTGACGGCTGCATTGCCGATGCCGGACTTGCCGCCCCTGCTGGCGGTCAGGATCTTGCCGTCCTTCCTGCCGTCGGCCGTGCCGCGCGCGACATCCATTTCGTCACGGCCGCCGGAGCCGGTCTTTTTCTTCTTGGAATCGGCTTTGGCAAGTGCCTTGCCCGCCTTCTTGCGCGAGACCGGCTTTTCAGGCTCGGTCGGTTCGGCTTTCCCGGCCGGCTTGTTCTTTGCGGTTGCCTTCTTCGGCTGCTTGGGCTTCGGCCTTTCCGGCTTCGGTTCTTCCGCCGCGACAACGGTCTCGACCGTCTGAACCGTTTCGGCCGGCGCCGGGTCGGCTGGTGCCGGAGCACTCGTCTCGGCAGGATCGGCCGTTTCGACCGTGCTGACTGGCGGCGGCACGGCATTGTCGTCAGGGGGCACCAGCCTGTCGGTCGCAAGGATGTCGGGCGAGGGGTCCTGGCGCGCCGGCTGGACCGGTCGCGCAGGCGCGGGCTCGGTGCGATCGGCAAGAGGAGCAGTTTCCGTGGCGGCCTCGCTGACCGGTTCGACCACATCTTTTTCCGAAGCTTCCGCCGCATCGGTGACCGGCTGGAGCGTCTCCTCTGCCGCGGTTGCCTGTGCCTCAACTGTTTCGACGGGCTTGGCGTCGAGCATGGTCACCATCGTTACGTTGGTCACTTCCGGGTCGTCTCCGACATCGCCGGCCGCCTTCTGCGGATCGGCACCGAGCAGCATTTCGCCTTGCTGGTCGGCACCTTCGATGCTTGGCCTGTCGTCCGGCAGGGTGAGAAAGGCCAGCGCCACCGCTGCGTGAAATGCGCAAGAGCAGGCGATCGCCACCGTCCAGTTGCGGCGCCGCTGCATCTGTCGTGCCTGCCGCAATGGCTCCGCCGGCACCGCAGTCAATTCGCCGTCGGCATCGGCGATGTAACTGTCTTCCGGTCTGTCGCGCGGCGAAACATGCAGCACCCCGCGAAGGATGGCGAAATCGGGATCGTCCGGTTCCGGCGGCAGGAAACCGGCCAATGGCCACGCCAGGGTGTTTCGCGCGAATGCCGGTTCCAGTCCCAAATTCAGACCCCGAAGGCGATGCCGGTCCTGGTCTGCGTCTTCAGCCCGCGCATGCAGGCATTCGGCTCGGCGCCGGCGCATTCCGTGGCGCTGTTGATCAACACGCGGCTGACCTTGCCGCAATCGGTGCCGGCAAGGTCGAAACGCGTCACCTTGGTCTTGCCTGCAGGCAGCTCCTTGAAATCGAGCACGGTCAGCCGGTCGACGACGCCGGCCTCGTTGAACAACGCGATCTCGAACGCCGCCTTGGAAAGACCGGCGCCGAGATTGTTGGTGACCACGAAGGTTAGGCGGCAGCCCTTGTCGGATGGCTGCGCGCCGTTCAGCTCGAGGATCAGCGCCGGCGCTTGCTGCTGTGTCCATGCCGGAGCCGCCGCAAGCGACATAGCCACCTGCGCGGCCAACAGACGAAGGGATGCTGTCACGCCTTGCCTCATCGTCAGCCTCCAAACCGCATGGTCGCCGCCAGCTTCAGGGTGACGCCGGGCTCGTAGACGATACTCGTGGTCGACGCGTTCAGTGGGTTGGCGTATTTGACGTCGAACAGATTGTCGGCGCGGAAATCGACCTTGAAATTGTCGGTCGCCTGGTAGCTGGCGAAGGCATTGACCAGCGTATAGTCCTTGGCCACCGCGTTGCCCTGCGGCTTGCCGTTGTATTGCACCTCGCCGCCGACAGTCAGCCTGTCCTCGAGGAAGCGAAAGCCGAGTTGCCCGGTGACCTGGGAGGAGGGGACGGTGACAAGGTCCGCCCGCTCGCCTTCATAGGAAATCGTGTGGCCATCGGTGAACGACGCCGAAAGCCCGGCAAAGCCCCAGGCTGCGTCATAGACGCCCTCCATCTCGAAGCCGTGGATCTTGGCCTTGGCGAAATTCTGATACTGGAAGCAGATCGGGATGCCCGGACCGAACGGGCAGCCGCTGGTCGGGTCGAACGCCGATAGCGTCACGCCGTCGATGTAATCGTCGACATTGTTGTTGAAATAGGCCGCCTTCAGCCGCAGCGCGTCGTCGGCCTCGATGACGCCGTTGGTGCTGTAGTTGACGCCAAACTCCACGGTCTTGCCGGTTTCGGGCTTGAGATTGGGATTGGGGAGGAACGGGAAGCTGACGCCTGCCGGATGATTGCCGCTGATCAGGGTCTCCGATAGCGAAGGGGAACGGTAGCCTTCTGCGTAAGTGCCGTAGAATTGCAGGCCGGAAAGGCTGGCGCTTTCGAAGGGCGAAATGCC
Source organism: Mesorhizobium sp. M1163 (assembly GCF_040318415.1). NCBI lineage: Bacteria > Pseudomonadati > Pseudomonadota > Alphaproteobacteria > Hyphomicrobiales > Phyllobacteriaceae > Mesorhizobium > Mesorhizobium sp. M1163. The sequence continues at coordinate 2,704 of NZ_JAMYMF010000049.1, forward strand.
CACTGTGATGCGTGGCGACAGCCGGTCGCCAGAGGTTTCGCCGACATCGCTGTCTAGCTTGTAGCTGTCGTAACGCAGCCCGGCGATGACCTCGAGCCGGTCCCAGGTGAGCTTGTCCTGGACGTATGCGCCGGAGACGTTTCTATCGCCCGAGGGCGTGTAGAAACTGTCGCCGCCCGCCGTGCCGCCTGTCTCGACATCGTCGCCAACCCAGTCGCCGCCATAGGTCAGCTCATGCGCGATTCCAACGGTCTCGAATCTCGACGTGTTCCAGATGTCGATGCCGGAGGTGCCGATGTCGAACGTCGATTTCGAACCCGCCGGCAAAACCACGGGCAGACCGGTGACCGGATCAAACCGGTTTTGCGCCACAAGGGTCGTCAGATCGAGCTTGGTCTTGTTGTAAGAGGCGTTGATGTGGAGATCGAGCCAGCTCTTGTCTTCGTCGGTGATGTTGTAGCGGGCCGTGAAGGTATTCGCCTTCAGGTCGGCGTCGTTCACCGGCGCGCTGCCGCTGGTCTCGGTCCATCCGTCGTTCGAGCCGACCCAGCCGAGCTTCAGCTCGCTGTTTTCGCTGGGGCGGATGGTCGTCTTGAGGAGGCCGCTCAAGACGTCGAAGCCAGTGCCCGCTACAGTGTCGCCGCCGCCATGCTTGTAGTCGTCATAGTCGCGGTAGACGATGTTGCCGAGCACGTCCCAGTTCTCGTTTATCCGGTAGGCGCCGGTGGCGCTGGTGGTCCAGCCTTCACCGTTGGTTTCGTAACGCCCGGTCGCGGATGCCGCCCAGGTCTCGTCGGGCTTGAGGAAATCCTGAGCATCCTTGGTATCGAAAAAGACGACGCCGCCGATCGCCCCGGAGCCGTAGGTATTGGCGACCGGACCGCGGATCACGTCGACGGATTTGATCAATTCGGGATCGATGTAGAAGGTCGATTGCGTGCCGTGATCCGAGCGCTGGAAATTCTGGCGGGCACCGTCGACGATGACGGAGACGCGGCCGAAGTCCTGCAGGCCGCGGATGTTGATGCTGGAGCTGACACGCCTTGCGTCGGCCTGGACGGCGACACCCGGCACACCGAACAGCATGTCGTTGGGCGTCGTCGCCGTGCGGCGCTCTAGCTGTTCCTCGTCGACATGGCTGGCTGAAGCAAGCGACTCGATCGCCGTCTCGCCGGTGCGGCTGAGGATCAGGATCTTGTCGAGCAGCGTGGCACCCGCCGGGGCGGGCTTTGCCTGTTCTGGCGGTTGAGACGGGTCAGTCTGCTGCTGGTCGGCTGCCGGTTGGGCAGCCTGCTGGGCGCCGGCCGGTGCGGCGAGCAGCGGGATCGCCGCGGCGCCGGCCAGCAACGCGGCCATTTTGCTTGTCATAAAACAGTGTGCCAGGCCGCTGCCCGCCGGCCGTCCCCAATTCGCCAACCCCATGCTGCAACTCCAAGAATCCATGTTCGATGCTGGCTGGCTTGGGGCTCGCTGGCATTTTTCATCGCGTCCGGCGTCTTAAATGTTGACTCACTTACTCCGGTATTGCACTGCTAGATAACATGACCATTCGAGTCAAGAATTGAATCGGCATTTCACGCAGGCGCCGAGCCAGATGCCCGGCACAGAACAGGGAGCGAACCCATGAACACGCACAATCCCAGCGACTTTCGCTATCGCGTCCGCCGTTCCGACGAAAATTCCGTCCGTTTCGAACGGGTCCAATCGGCCGTGAGAACGCTGTCCAGCAACACGCTGTTCCAGGGCGAGCACGAGATCGGCATCGAACATCACGGTGCGCTGTATCGGCTGAAGATCACCCGGCAGGGCAAGCTCATCCTCAACAAGTAGGTGGTGGAAATGGACCAGCGCGTAAAACCCGCCCCGCACGAGATCCGACGGGCACGGGTAGACAATCCGAAAATGCGCGAGCGCGACCTCGCCGCCCAACTCGGTATTTCGGAGGCCGAACTGGTCGCCGCGCATTGCGGCGACGGGGTCGTGCGGGTCGAGCCGCGTGTCAACGACCTTTTGACTGGTCTCGAAGCTGTCGGTGAGGTGATGGCGCTGACCCGCAACGAAAGCGCGGTGCACGAGAAGATCGGCGTCTACGACAAGGTCGTCACCGGCAATCACAATGCCATGGTGCTCGGCGAAAACATCGACCTGCGCATCTTCCCGAAAGTCTGGGCGCACGGCTTTGCGGTGGAAAAGCGCGACGGCGCCGACATCCGTCGCAGCCTGCAGTTCTTCGACGCCGCAGGCGAGGCGATGCACAAGGTGCATCTCAGACCCGCATCCAACCTCTATGCCTATCAGAAGCTGGTGGCAGGGCTGGAATCTCCGAACCAGGAACCGACGGTGGCGATTTCAGCGGGCGCGGCTGACGACGAGATCGAGACTGCGGACAATTCGGCCAGCGTCGAGGATCTGCGCGACCGCTGGAGCCAACTAACCGACGTGCATCAGTTCTTCGGCATGCTGAAGACACTGAAGCTCAGCCGCCGGCAGGCGGTGCGCTTGGTCGGCCAGGATTATGCCTGGCTGGTCGATAACGATGCGGTGAGCGCCATGTTCAACCACGCCGCCGCTGGCGCCATGCCGATCATGTGCTTTGTCGGCAATCGCGGCTGCATCCAGATCCATTCCGGCCCCGTCGCCTCGATCAAGCCGATGGGACCATGGCTCAATGTGCTCGACGAGACCTTCCATCTGCACCTGCGGACCGACCACATCGATGAGGTCTGGGCCGTGCGTAAGCCGACCAAGGACGGCCATGTCACGTCGCTCGAAATCTATGGCACCGACGGCAAGATGATCATCCAGTTCTTCGGTAAGCGGCATGAGGGCGAAAGCGAGCGCGAAGACTGGCGCTTTCTGGCCGAAAACCTGCCGCGTATCCCAAGCCCGACCGCAGCCTGAGGAAACGATGATGGTTCTTTTCTCCAGGCTGGTCTCCAGGTCGGCGCTTGGTCCTGCGGCCGCTGTTTTCCTGGCGTTCGCCGTGCTGATGCCGGCTCAGGCCGCCGAAGGCATCGCGACTTTTGCCGACCGCTCGAGGATCGTGGCCATCGGCGGCTCGATCACCGAGATCGTCTACGCGCTCGGCGAACAGGATCGCCTTGTCGCGCGCGATTCGACCAGCCGCTATCCGCAAGCGGCGGCGGAACTGCCGGATGTCGGCTACATGCGCCAGCTGTCGCCGGAGGGTGTGCTGTCGGTCAATCCGTCGGGTATATTGGCCCTGCACGGAAGCGGACCGAAGGAAGCCGTCGACGTGCTGAAGAAATCGAGCATCCCGTTCATCGAGATGCCCGAGCGCTATGATAATCAAGGCATTCTGGAAAAGATCCACATCGTCGGCAAGGCGCTCGGCGTCGAGGCCAAGGCCGATGCGCTGGCAGCCCAGATCGACGCCAAGCTGAAGGCAGCCGAAAAGCAGACCGCCTCGATCAAGGAGCGCAAGCGCATCCTGTTCGTGCTGTCGATGCAGGGCGGCAAGCTGCTCGCCGCCGGCAGCGACACCGCAGCCGACGGCATCATCAAGCTTGCGGGCGGCATCAACGCCATCGACGGCTTTGCCGGCTACAAGCAATTGTCGGACGAGGCAGTCATCACCGCCAGGCCGGACGTGATCCTGATGATGAACAATGCCGGACCGGCCACCGCGGATGACGAATTGTTTTCGAACCCTGTCGTGGCTTCGACGCCGGCGGGTGCCGCCCGCAAGCTGATCCGCATGGACGGCGGCTATCTGCTCGGCTTCGGCCCGCGCACGGCCGACGCTATCCACGATCTCGCCGTCTCACTCTATGGCGGCCAGGTCACGGATTGAGCGCGATGGCCGATCATTCGATCGCTGGTGCGACGGGCATCATGGCGACGGCAGCCGAGGGTGACCGTTCGCGGCGCGCCCGCCTCGTCATCGTGCTGCTCTGCGTCGGGCTGGCTATCGCCGTGCTGTTGTCGCTGACCTCCGGCGCATCCGATGCCTCGGCCATCGGCGTCATGCACGACTGGCTGTTCGGCGCGTTGCCCGGCGACACGGCATTGAGCGCCCGCGACCACCTGATCATCCATGACATCCGTCTGCCACGCGTCATTCTGGGCGTACTGATCGGCGCATCGCTTGCCGTCTCCGGTGCCGTCATGCAGGGGCTGTTCCGCAATCCGCTGGCCGACCCCGGCCTGATCGGCGTTTCGGCGGGATCGAGCCTCGGTGCGGTCGCCGTCATCGTGCTTGGCTCAACCATGCTGGCGCCGCTGACCTCGGCGCTCGGCACGCTGGCTCTGCCGCTGGCTGCGTTCTGCGGCGGGCTGGCGACGACATTGCTGCTCTATCAGGTCGCGACACGGCAAGGCCGGACCTCGGTCGCCACCATGCTGCTCGCCGGCATCGCGCTGGCGGCGCTTGCCATGGCGCTGACCGGCATCCTGATCTTCATGGCCGACGACCGGCAATTGCGCGACCTGACCTTCTGGCAGCTCGGCTCGCTGGGCGGCGCAACCTGGCAAAAAATCGGCTCCGTCGGGCCGATCATCGTGCTGGCGCTGACGGCAATGCCGTTCCTGGCGCGCGGCCTCAACGCGCTGGCGCTTGGCGAGGCCACGGCCGGCCATCTCGGCATTCCGGTGCAGCGGCTGAAATACACCGCGATCGTCGGCGTCTCGGCAGCGGTCGGCGCGTCGGTCGCCGTCAGCGGCGGCATCGGTTTTGTCGGCATCGTCGTGCCGCATTTGCTGCGCCTGCTGATCGGCCCCGACAACCGTTACCTGCTGCCGGCATCGGCGCTGCTCGGCGCCGCGCTGCTGCTGTTGGCCGACGCCGTTGCCCGCACCATCGTTGCCCCGGCCGAATTGCCGATTGGGATCGTCACCGCGGTCGCCGGTGCCCCGTTCTTCCTGTGGATCCTGCTGCGTAAGCGCGGCGTCATCGACCTGTGAGAGACCGTTTGGAAACTCTACTCTGGCGGCCATCTGATGGCGTTTTCTGCGCTTCCGGTGCTCACGGACCCAAATGTCCGCTCCGCTCCGGTTCTCGAAACCACCACCATATGACTCGCCAGAGCGAATTTCGAAACAGTCTCTAAGAGGGTTTTATGATCGAAGCGCGCGATGTCTCGGTGGCGATCGGCGGCAAGCGCATTGTCGCCAATGTCGATTTCGAGGCGCGGCCGGGCGAAATCGCGGCCATTGTCGGCCCCAACGGTTCGGGCAAGACGACCTTCCTCAGAGCACTGTCCGGCGATCTTGGCTATTCGGGAGAGGTCACCATCAACGGCCGCAATCTATCGGCGATGAAGCCGGTCGAGGCGGCGACGGTGCGCGCGGTGCTGCCGCAGGCGACGACGCTGTCCTTCCCGTTCACTGTGCGTGAGATCGTCAGGCTGGGCCTGGTCGGCGGGCGCTCCGGCGCGCTGCCCGGCGAGGACCAGCGCCTGCCCGAACGCGCGCTGGCGCGCGTCGACCTCGACGGTTTTGCCGGCCGCTTCTACCAGGAGCTGTCCGGCGGCGAGCAGCAGCGCGTGCAGCTTGCCCGCGTGCTCTGCCAGGTCTGGGAGCCGGTGCTCGACGGCAAGCCGCGCTATCTGTTCCTCGACGAGCCGGTGTCCAGCCTCGACATCAAACACCAGCTGATCATCATGGACATCGCGCGTGATTTCGCCAGACGGGGCGGCGGCGTGGTCGCCATCCTGCACGACCTCAATTTGACGGCGATGTATGCCGACCGGATTTTCGTCATGCATCGCGGCAGGCTCGCCGCTACAGGTTCGCCGCAACAGGTACTCAGCGACGAGCTGATCGAAAAGGTCTTCGATTGCCGGCTGAAGGTCGGTGTGTTGCCGGCAGGAAACATGCCGTTCGTTTTGCCGCAATCGGCAGCTTAGGCAATCAGAAAAATCAGGCGGCCGGCGCCCGTTGCACCAGCATGTCGATGCCGAGCAGGTGTCGCACATTCGGGCGCGCCGCCACCAGATCGGCGATCGTGTAGCGCGACAGCACGGCGAAGAAGGCGTTGAGCGCTTCGCGCAATGCCGAATTCAAGGCGCAGCTGTCGACCAGCGGGCATTCGGCGGCGTCGTTCTCGAAGCACTCGGCCATGGCAAAGCTTTCCTCCGTCACCCGCACGACATCGAACAGGCTGATCGTTTCGGCCGCGCGACCGAGCCTGACGCCGCCATTCCTGCCGCGCACCGTTTCGATCAAGCCGTTTTCGACCAGTGGCTGCAGGATCTTGAACAGGAAAAGTTCCGATACCGAATAGGCGGCGGCGATCTCGGGGATGCGGCTCAGCCGTTCGGTATTGGCGGCGCAATACATCAGAATGCGCATGGCGTAGTTGGTCTGACGGGTAAGCCGCATTGTGTCCTCACATAACAGTGGTTGGCGTCAATATGGCCTATAGTTTGGAACAATTCCAGACTGGCGCTGCATAATAGATGAATTCAGGCGTCAAGTTTGCATGCGCGATTGCGCGCACCGGGATCAGCGGCGCGCTTTCTGTGGGAAGCGACATTAGATAAGTTCGCATGATCGATCAGGAGCGGCCCACCATGTCACGACCAGCCCCGGTTCTTGCATCCGTCGCGTTCGCCCGGTTCGACACCGACGCCGATGCCAAGCTTTCGGCGCTCAGGCGCACCAAGTTCGCTGCCACCGCAGCACTTGCGTTTTGCGTGCTGATCTTTGCGGCGGCGAAATCGTTCGAGAGCCGGCATGCGTGGTTGGGCTTTGTTGCCGCTTTCGCCGAGGCGGCGACGATCGGCGGGCTGGCCGACTGGTATGCGGTGGTAGCGCTGTTTCGGCGGCCACTCGGCCTGCCGATCCCGCATACGGCTATCATCCCGGAGAACCAGAACCGAATCGCCGACAATCTCGGCCGCTTCATCGAGGTCAATTTCCTGGCGCCGGAGCCGGTGCGCGAAAAGCTCGCCGAAGTCGATTTTTCCGCGCTGGTCGCGGACTGGCTGGCCGACCCGAACCGCGCCGCCGACCTGTCGCGTTTTGTCGGCCGGCTGGTGCCGCAGACGCTGGCGGCGGTCGAGCAATCCGGACTGCGCGGCTTCGTCACCAGCCGTATGCTGGAGCAGATCGAAAAGGTGCCGCTGGCGCCGCTCGCCGCCGAGTTGCTGTCGGCGCTGACTGACGATCGCCGCCACCAGAAACTATTCGACGAGTTCACCAAGGTGGTCGGCCGCTTCTTGAGCGACGAGCAGGCGCTGGCGACGATGCGCGAGAAGATCCGCGAGGAACTGCCGTCGCTGTTCAACCTGTTTCGCGCCGACGCCTATCTGTTGAAGAAGATCGTTGCGTCGGCCGGCTCGCTGCTCGATGAAGTGCGCGCCGATCCGCACCATCCAATGCGCGCCGAATTCGACCTTTTCGTCGCGACTTTCGTCGAGCGGCTGAGGACATCCAAACAATATGCCAGGCGCGCCGAAAAGCTGAAGCGAGATTTCCTCGCCCGGCCGGAACTCAGCGCTCTGGCCGGCGACATGTGGGAGAGCCTGCGGCTGTTCATCGAGCAGGACGCCAAGGCGCCGAATTCGATGATCCGCGACCATCTCGCCACCATGTTCGTCGAGGTCGGCCGCCATCTTGCCGACGACGCGCAGATCAGGGCCGACATGAACCAGGGGTTCATCGTGGCGCTGGCATCCTTCGTCGAAAGCCAGAAGAGCGGCGTGTCCAAATTCATCGCCGACCAGGTCAAGCGCTGGGACCTCGCGCAACTGACAAGGCTGATCGAGATGAACATCGGCAAGGACCTGCAATATATCCGCTTCAACGGCATGATCATCGGTGGCCTTGCCGGGCTCGTGCTCTACGCCGCCGAACGGCTGTTTCTCGTCGGCTGACCTCGTCCGAATGGACCGCTGAGCTTCGCTGCACTATCTTCCGTACAGTGGCGGCGTTCACTGCAACAGGGGGAGAGTACCAGCATGGCAAAACGACCGGATTCCGAGTCCTTTATCGACATGTTCGGCAAGTTCGGCCGCGACCTGAAGCTGCCGAATGTCGACGTCGAGGCGATCCTCGCTCACCACGCCAAGAACCTGGAAGCGCTGGAGAAGTCGGCCAGGGCGAGTGCCGCCGGAGCGTCGGCGCTGTTGTCCAGGCAACGCGAGATGCTACAGGACACACTGCGCGAAATCACCGACATGGCACAAAACTACAGGGCGCCCGGCAATCCCCAGGAAATGATGCAGAAGCAGGCGGCGTTCGCCAGGAGATCCTTCGAGACCGCGCTGAAGAATGCCGGCGAGATGGCCGAACTGGCGAGGGCGTCCGGCACCGAATCCATCGAAATCCTGCGCAGCCGCATCAAGGAGGCGATGGAGGAGATCCGCGCCGGCCACGACAAGAAATAAGCTGTTCCCCAGCAGCACGCTTGCCGGCGGCGAAGACTGGCGGTTCGCGGCCGAAGATTATGGGCTGGAATCGCACTGCCGAATTGACAGGGGCGGCCCGTCGTGGTCCGGAACAGGCAAGCGATCGGGAAAGCAGGAATGACGCAGATACGGCCCACGACGCCGCCGACCTTCGAGCAACTCAGGGCGATGGCCGGGCAGGAATTAGGCGTTTCGGACTGGACGCTGGTCGATCAGCACCGCATCGACCAGTTTGCCGAATGCACGGGGGATCATCAATGGATCCATGTCGATCCCGAGCGGGCGAAGCGGCAAAGCCCGTTTCGCACGACGATCGCGCATGGCTATCTGACCCTGTCGATCATCGGCGCGCTGGCGCTCGAGATGGGCATCGTCCCCGAAAACACGCAGGCCGCCTTCAACTACGGCTTCGACAAAGTGCGTTTCGTGGCGCCAGTCAGGGTCGGCTCGCGAATCAGGCTGCGCACCACGCTGTTGTCGATGGAAGACAAAGGCCCGGGGCAATATCTGATGAAGGCTTCCAATACGGTCGAGATCGAAGGCGAGCAGAGGCCGGCGCTGACCGCCGAGACGCTCGTCATGCTTTACGCACGCCGCAAGCGGGCCGGCTAGAGTCTTTCACGTTTTGACGGAAGCGTAGCCGGCGTTTGCGAAGTAGTTGTTGCATTCGGTTGCCTCGATCGTTTCAACGAGGTGGCCGATGTGGCGCCAAGTGTCCTCGACGGTACGCTTCTGCGCTTGGCGCATCCAGTGTTTGATTTTGGCAAAGGCCTGCTCGATCGGGTTGAGGTCGGGAGAGTAGGGCGGCAAATACCAAAGCCTGGCGCCGGCGGCCTTGATCATCTGTCTGATGGCGGCCGACTTATGGCTTCCCAGATTATCCATGATGACGATATCGCCGGGCTTCAGCACGGTGATGAGCTGTTGCTCGACATAGGCGCGGAAGCATTGGCCGTTGATCGGGCCGTCGAAGACGCAAGGTGCCGCGAGCCTATCGCAGCGTAGCGCGCCGAGGAAGGTCAGCGTGCGCCAGTGGCCGTGCGGGGCCAAGCCGCGCAGCCGCTTGCCCTTCGGCCCCCAACCGCGCAGCGGAGCCATGTTGGTCTTGATCCAGGTCTCATCGATGAAGACCAGATGCTGCGGATCGAGGCCGGCCTGCCAAGAGCGCCATCGCTGACGCCTGCGGGCAATATCGGCGCGCGCCTGCTCAAGGGCGAACAGCGTTTTTTTTGAAGCTCAGGCCCTCGCGCCTCAAGAACATCCAGACCGCGTTGTGCGAGACCTTGACCCGCGTGCGGCCAACTCATCCTTCAGACCGTGCAGCGTCAGATGCGGTGTCTCACGCAGCCGCGCCTCGATGAAGGCACGGTGCGGCTCCAGCACCCTCTTGCGATGTCCGCCCATCTTGCCAGGCGCAACCGAGCCAGTCGCCCGATGGCGCTGCAACAACTTCACCGCCGCCGAAACCGAAATGCCGAACCGTTTCGCGGCCGACCGGCGGCTCTCGCCACCCAAAACCGCCGCTACAACACGTTCGCGAAGATCATCCGAAAGCGGTCGCGTCATCCGATGCTGGCCTCCACTCCAGCCAGCATCTTGAATCACAGAACCGACTGATCGGGAATCCCCTTCGATTCCGTCAAATCAGGAACCGCTCTAGAGACCGTTTGGAAACTCTACTCTGGCGGCCATCTGATGGCGTTTTCTGCGCTTCCGGCCTTCGCCGGCCGAAGCACTGATCAGCGGTCGTGGCAGTTAAGGCTACGGCCGGCGTAGGCCGGTGCTCACGGACCTAAATGTCCGCTGCGCTCCGGTTCTCGAAACCACCACCATATGACTCGCCAGAGCGAATTTCGAAACAGTCTCCGAGGACACGGGCTCAGACAGGCGTGCGGCGGTGCAAATCAGCGCGACATCGCCTCTTCAAGCGCCCTGAAAATCCGGTCGTCTCCGGACTGGGCGACGTTGAAGCGCATGAAACGGCTGGCCGACCGAGACAGGCTGAACGCATTGCCGGGCGCAAGCACGACGTTGGCCGACAAAGCGTGACGGGCGACGTCCGCGGCATCTATCCCCTCCGGCAGCCTGCACCATAAAAACATGCCGGCCGGCTGATCTATCCATGGCATGATGCCGATCGCTCCCAGGCGGGTGCTGGTTTCTTCCATGGCGCGCGAGAGCCGCGCGCGCAGCAGGTCGACGTGCTTGCGATAGAGGCCGTCCTTCAGCAGCGTCAGCACCAGTTCGGATGCAAGCCGCCCGCTGCCAAAGGACGTGGCGATCTTGAGATCGGTCAAACCTTCTATCCAGTCGCGAGGAGCGGCGATGAAGCCGCAGCGCACCGATGCCGAAAGCGTCTTGGAGAAGCTTCCGATATGGATGACCCGGCTGAGGCCGTCGAAGGCCGCCAGCCGGGGCGCGGGCGTATGTTCAAAATCTGCGAAGATATCGTCCTCGATGATGGTCAGCCCCGACTGATCGGCGAGCTTCAGCACCCGATGGGCAACGACGGGCGACAATATCGCGCCGGTCGGATTGTGGAGCGCGGAATTGGTGATGTAGAGGCGCGGCCGGTGCTCGTTCAGCGCTTGCGCGAACAACTCGATGTCCGGACCCGAGCGCGTGTAGGGGACGCTGATCACCTTGGCCCGATGGGCGCGCAACAGGGCATGGAAGTTGAAATAGCAGGGATCGTCGACCAACACGGTGTCACCCGGTTCGAGCAGAAACCTACACAGCAGGTCGATCGCCTGGGTGCCCGATTCCGTCAGCATGATCTGGTCCGGGGAGGCTTCGATACCGTGCTCGGCCATGCGCCGCGTCAGCAGATGGCGCAGCGCCGGCAAGCCGAGCGGCGTGCCGTAATCGGTCAGCGCGGCATCGTCGGCGCGGGCCATGGTCCGCAGTGCCCGGCGCAATCCGGCCTCGGGCATCCATGCCGCCGGCAACCAGCCGCAACCGGGTTTGAGCACACCGTCGCCGGCTTCCAGCGATTGGCGCGAGACCCACAGCGGGTCGACAGCACGGTCAAGCCTGGGGCCGATCTCGGCCAGCGACAGCGGAGCCAACTGTCCGGCGGCATAGAAACCCGAGCCTGGCCGCGAGCGGATCATGCCTTCCGCCGCTAGACGCTCATAGGCTTCGACCACGGTGGACTTGGAAACCTGCATGGCCTTGGCGAAAGCCCGGATCGAAGGCAGCCGCGTTCCCGGTGTCAGGCTGCGCGCAGCGATCCTGTGCCTGATCGTCGCCATGACGCTTTCGACAAGCGTCCGGCTGCCCTCATCTGTTATCGTCTGCTCGTCCATCCGTACTGCTCAGCCTACCATGACGGTTTTGTCGAACTGTACCTCATTGTCTCTGGCGGAGCCATACGCCCGGCCCGATAGAGGGCGAAACAAGCGGGGCATCGATGGACAAGGTGGCAAGTGGCTGGGCGGCGAGTGGTTGGGCGGCGAGTAGCTGGGCGGCGGGCGGCTGGGTCAACGGGTTCATAGGCGTGCTGATCTTCAGCGGTTCGCTTCCGGCGACGCGCGTGGCGGTGATGGATTTCGATCCGGTGTTCGTGACGGTCGCCCGTGCGGCTTCGGCGGGCATTCTCGGCCTCGCGCTGCTGCTCGTTTTTCGCCAGAAGCGACCGGAGCGGCAAGATCTGTTCTCGCTGGCGATCGTCGCGCTTGGCGTCGTGGTCGGCTTTCCCTTGCTGACGGCGCTGGCGCTCAAGCACATCAATTCGGCTCACTCGATCATTTTCGTCGGCCTGTTGCCGTTGGCGACCGCGATCTTCGGCGTGGTTCGAGGCGGTGATCGCCCGAAACCGGCGTTCTGGCTGTTCTCGTGTCTCGGCAGCGCCCTTGTTGCCGGTTTTGCAGTGACGCAAGGCCTCTCGGTCTCGCCGCTCGGCGACATCTTGATGCTGGCCGCCATCATCGTGTGCGGATTGGGCTATGCCGAAGGAGCGGCGCTGTCGCGCAAGCTCGGCGGCTGGCAGGTGATCTCGTGGGCGCTGGTGCTGTCGCTGCCGGTCATGCTGGCGCTGACGTTCATCACCATGCCGCCGTCGCTCGAAAGTGCCGGCAGGGGCGCGTGGATAGGTTTGGCGTATGTGTCGCTGTTCAGCATGCTGATCGGTTTCGTGTTCTGGTATCGCGGCCTGGCGCAAGGCGGCATCGCCGCGGTCGGGCAGCTGCAACTGCTGCAGCCTTTCTTCGGCCTTGGGCTGGCGGCAGCGCTGCTGCATGAGCAGGTCAGTCCCGCCATGATCGCCGTCACCGCCGCCGTCGTGCTTTGCGTCGTCGGCGCCAAGAGATATGCGAGATAGGTGCGCCGGCGCAGTCTTGAACTCGATACAATCGCGTCCAGTTGATACCAAGAGCTGCCGACCTGGCGGAACGGCGTCTCCGAGGCGCCGAATCGGCCAGCGTGGCGCAAGGCGCGAAGTGGGCCTTGCGCGGCGTGGAGAAAAAGGGGCAATTTTGGTGCCTGGGATCCAGAAGATACGCTTGTCCTCGGGCGGCGACGTGGCCGTCCGGACGGCCGGTGACGCTTCCAAGCCCGCGCTCGTCCTGCTGCACGGCTTCCCTAGCTCCTCGCGGACGTTTCGCGACGTGATCGCGCCGCTTTGCGGCAGCGTCTATGTCGTGGCGCCTGACCTGCCGGGCTTCGGCGCGTCCGATCTGCCGCCCGAGCCGTCGGTCGACATGCTGGCCAGCGCGATTGAAGAGCTGCTCTCGCGTCTCAACGTTGGCCGCAGGTTCCTCTATTTGCATGATTTCGGAGCCCCGGTGGCGCTTCATCTCGCCATGCGCGCTCCGGAACTCGTCGAAGGCCTTATCATCCAGAATGCCAATGCCCACCGCTCTGGCTTTGGTCCCCAATGGGCAGACACATTGGACTTCTGGGCTGCGCCGAATGCTGCGAACGAGCAAGCCGCCACCGCCCATCTGACCCTTGAGGGAACCCGCGACCAGTATGTCGCCGGCTTACCAGCCGAGATCGCGGCGCAGATCGATCCAGGTGGTTGGATTGAAGACTGGCGGGTCATGTGCCTGCCGGGACGACTTGATCTGCAGAAGGCGCTCATTGCCGATTACGGCCGATATGTCGACCGGTTCGGGGAGGTGGCTGGTTATCTGGCGAAGCGTCAACCCCGAGCGATGCTTCTTTGGGGTCGCCACGATGCCTTCTTCGAAATTGCAGAAGTTCAGTCGTGGCTTATGGATCTTCCCCGGATGGAGGCTCACGTCTTCGACGCAGGCCATTTCCTTCTGGAGACGCATGCGCTCAGGGTTGCTGAACTGATGCTGGAGTTTGTCGCTGGCGCCTCAGCTAAGCGTGTTGGCCGCGGCGGGTCGAGATAACCGCAAGGATCAGCGCCGCCACTATCAGGGCCGTCGCGACCTGGAAAGTGACCTGCATGCCGAGTGCGGCTGCCGCAGATGCCAATACCTGCCGACCGGTGCCTTCGCTTCCGCCGGCCGATGCGAAGGCAAACACCGCGCCCATCACCGACGCACCGGTGATCAGGCCGAGATTGCGCGACAGATTGAGCAGGCCGGAGACCACGCCGCGCTGGTCGGATGCGACGCCGGTCATCACGGCCGAATTGTTGGCGGTCTGAAACAGGCTGTAGCCGGTGCAGACGATGATGATCGGCACGACATAGCCGGCAATGCCGAATTCTGCCTGCGACAGAGCAAAGGTACCAATAGCGAGATCGAGCAGGCCGAGGATCATCATCCGGTTCGCTCCGAAACGATCAACCAGACGCCCGGCCGGCAGCGCCGCCAACGCGGTAACCAGAGGCCCGGCCGACAGAACCAGCCCGACCATGGCTGCGTCCAGCCCAAGCGCGCGCGACAGATAGAATGGCGCGACCACCAGCGTCGCCATCATCACGGTGGTGACGACCAGGCTCATGGCGAGGCTTGCGTTCAACGCCTGGTCGCGGAACCTGGCAGGCTGGATCAAAGGGTTCTCGACCCTTGTCTGCGCAATGACGAACAGCAGGCCACCCACGGCGGCGGCAACCAGCAAGCCGACATTGAGAGAACCAAAACTGCCGCGCCCAAGGGTCATGGCGAGCGCATAGGCGGCTAGCGTCAGCGCGAGCAAGGCCGTGCCGATGCCGTCGAAATCGCGCCGATCTCGTTCCGCTGACTTTTTTCCAGCCGGCAGGACGCGAGAGGCGAGCGCGAAGGCCAGCGCCCCCAACGGCAGATTGATGAGGAAGATCGCTCGCCAGCCGAGGCCGGCGATCAGCAGTCCGCCAAGCGAGGGGCCAAGCGTGGTGCCGATCGCGGACATGGCGCCGAGCAGGCCCATGGCGCTGCCGGTTTTTTCCCGGGGAACCGTGTCGGCGATAAAGGCCAGCGTCAGAGCCATCATGACGGCCGCGCCGAGCCCCTGTGCCGCCCTTGCGGCAATCAGCAGCCAGAGCGTCGGCGCGAGCCCGCAAAGCACCGATGCGAAGGTGAACAGGCCAATGCCGCCGAGCAATAGCGGGCGGCGGCCGAATATATCGGCGAGTCGCCCGGCGCTGACGATCAAGGTGGTGATGGCGAGCAGATAGGCAAGAACGACCCATTGCACGAGCTGGAACGATGCGCCGAATGCCTGCATCAGCGATGGCAGCCCGACGCTGGCGATGCTGGTGGCGAGCGACGACAGCAGCGTTGAAAGCGACAGGCTGGCCAACGCCCATCGGGCCGAGCGGACGCTCACCGGGGCCGTTTCATTCCCGATCTTTTCAGCCCCGATCTTTTCAGCCCAGGCCTTTTCAGCCCAGCTCTTTTCAGCGGTCGATGCCACGGTGAACTCCTCTGCCGGCAAGCCCCAAAACCGGAGCTGTCGGAAGCTATTCCCTTGCTTGATGTGGCGAAAGGCGCAGCATTTGCATCTTATTCGTGCATGAAACGCCACATCACCGCTGAGCTGTGCTATGGTCCTTCCATGCCGTCACCCGATCTCAATCTGCTTGTCGCCCTCGATGTGCTGCTGAGTGAAGGCAGCGTCGCCCGTGCTGCCGCGCGGCTGCACCTCAGTCCGTCGGCGATGAGCCGGACGCTGGCGCGGCTGCGCCAAGCGACAGGCGATCCATTGCTGGTCCGGGCCGGTCGTGGCCTGGTTGCGACACCGCGCGCGCAGGAATTGCAGCAGCAGGTAGGCCGCGTCGTGCAGGAAGCTGAAGCGCTCCTGCGCCCGGCCATCCTCCTCGACCTCTCAGGTCTCGACAGGGTTTTTACGCTGCGCGCCAATGAAAGCTTCGTCGAGGAGTTCGCGCCGCGTCTCGTCGCCCGTATCGAAGCGGATGCGCCTGGCGTGCGGCTGCGTTTTGCGCCGAAATCCGACAAGAACGACATGTCGCTGCGCGACGCAGGGATTGATCTCGAAATCGGGGTTGCCGGTGAAACGAGCCCCGAAATGCGCATTCAGGCGCTGTTTCGCGACCGCTTCATCGGTGCGGTGCGAACGGGCCATGAGCTGAGCGAGGGTCCAGTGACGCCGGAACGCTATGCGGCCGGCCGCCACATCAGCGTTTCGCGGCGTGGCCGCGAAAAAGGCCCGATCGATGAGGCCTTGAAACTGCTGGGTCTCCAGCGGACGATTGTGTGCATGGTTTCCAGCTTCTCGGCCACGCTCGCCATGGCGCGCGCCTCCGATTTGATCGCCAGCGTCCCCGAGCGGCACACGCTAGGCGCGCGCACGGGCATGTTCAGCTTTCCGTTGCTGGTCGATGTTGCCGAGGTCACGATCTCGATGCTCTGGCATCCGCGGCTCGATGCCGATCCGGCGCAACGCTGGTTACGCGCCTGCGTGCGGGAGGTCTGCGCCTTTCTCCGCTAATCCAGACTCGGGTCGCTGATCTGGAATCGGGTCACCACGCCGATGCCGATGCCTTCGAAGCCGCCCATCGCCATCAATGCGGCCGGCGCCTCCTCGAGGCTGATCTTCTTGCCGACCAGCAGTTCGGGCTTAAGCTTGCCGGTGCGGATCATCTCCATCATCGCCTGGTAGCGAAAGGCCTGCATGCCGTGGCTGCCGCGGATCTCGAGCTCGAAGGCGATCACCTTGTCCATCGGTATCTGCGGCCTGGCATGCTCGCCGAGCATCAGGCCGACCTGCACATGGCGGCCGCGCCGGCGCAGGTTCGCGATCGAGTTGAACGACGTCGTCGGATGGCCGAGCGCGTCCATCGACATATGGGCGCCGCCATTGGTGATCTGCTTGACCGCCTTGACCACGTTCGGCGTCTTTGCCGCGTTGATCGTCGCCACCGCGCCGATCGTTTTGGCGAACTCCAGCTTCTCGTCGGTGAGGTCGATGGCGACGACATTGGCGCCCATGGCGCTGGCGATCATGATCGCCGACAGGCCGACGCCGCCGCAGCCATGCACGGCCACCCATTCGCCGGGCGTCACCCGGCCCTGGTCAACGATGGCGCGGAACGAGGTGACGAAGCGGCAGCCGAGGCTGGCGGCGGTGGCGAATTCCATCTCGTCGGGCAAGCGCACGAGATTGGTGTCGGCATGGTCGATGGCGACATATTCGGCGAACGACCCCCAGGCACTGAAGCCGGGCTGGAACTGGTGCTCGCAGACCTGGTGGTTGCCCGAGGTGCATTCGAAGCAGCGGCCGCAGCCGACGGCGAACGGCACGGTGACGCGCTCGCCGGCCTTCCAGCGGCTCACCTGGCTGCCTGTGGAGACCACGACGCCCGCCAGTTCGTGGCCCGGCACATGCGGCAGGCGGATACCGTCGTCGTGGCCCATCCAGCCATGCCAGTCGCTGCGGCAGAGGCCAGTCGCCTCGACCTTGATGACGACGCCTTCCGGCGAAGGCGTCGGATCCGGCACCGTCTGGATCGTCGGCGCCTCGCCGAATTTTTCGAAGACGACGGCTTTCATCGGCAGTTCCTCATGACTTCATGCAATTTTGCGGTTTACTCGGCATCGATCTGGTTCTCCGGCGCCGCCTTCCAGAACGCCGGCAGCGCCATGCAGGCGGCGTGGATGCGCGAGATCGTCGGGTAGGGCGTCATGTCGACGCCGAAACGGGCATTGCTGGTGACCTGTGCGACGAGGCAGATGTCGGCCAATCCCGGCGTGTCGCCATGGCAGAAGGTCTTTGTCTCGGGCGCGGAAGCCAGAATCTTTTCAAGCGGCTGGAAACCTTCGTTCACCCAATGCCGGAACCAGTTGGCGACATCCTGGTCGCCGGCGCCGAACAGCGTCCGCAACGAGGTCAGCACGCGCAGATTGTTCACCGGATGGATGTCGCAGGCGATCATCTGCGCCAGCATCCTGACGCGAGCCCGGCCCGGTGCATCCTTGGGCAGCAGCGGCGGCTCTGGCGTGGTCTCGTCGAGAAATTCGATGATCGCCAGCGACTGCGTCAGCAGCGTGCCGTCGCCCAGGACCAGCGCCGGCACCAGCCCTTGCGGATTGACCGCGAGGTAGGCGGGCTCCCGATGCTCGCCGTGCCGCAAATGATGCGGCACGTAGTCGTAGGTCAGGCCCTTCATCTCCAGCGCGATCCGCACCCGGTAAGACGTCGAGGAGCGGTAGTAGTTGTGAAGGACGATGTCGCTCATCAGATCATGGGTCCGGCTGGCCGATGGTCAGTTCGATTTCGCCGATGCCGTCGACGCCGCCGGTGATCTTTTCGCCCGGCCCAACGGCGCCGACGCCAGCCGGCGTTCCGGTGAAGATCAGGTCGCCGGGTTTAAGCTCTACCGCCTCGCTGCAAATCGAGACGATGTCGGGAACCGGCCAGATCAGTTCGGCAAGGTCGCCGTCCTGCCTGATCTTGCCGTTGACGGCGAGCCAGATACGGCCCTTTTCGGGATGGCCGGATGTTTGTGCCGGAACCAGCGGGCCGCAGGGCGCCGAACGGTCGAAGGCTTTCGACCAGTCCCACGGTCGTGCCGCCTTCTTCGCCTCGTCCTGAAGGTCGCGGCGGGTCAGGTCGACACCGACGCCGTAGCCCCAGACATGGTTCAGCGCCCGCTCGCGCCGGATGCGGAAGCCGGCTCCGCCGATCGCGACGACTAGCTCGATTTCGTGATGCAGGTTTTGGGTCAGCGGCGGGTAGGGGATGATCGTGCCCGAACCGACCACCGCATCGACCACTGCGTCGCCTGGCTTGGTGAAGAAGAAGGGCGGGTCGCGCTCATCATTGCCGAGCTCGCGGGCATGGGCGGCGTAGTTGCGGCCGACGCAGAAGATGCGACGCACCGCAAAACGCTGCGGCGAGCCGGCGACGGCCACCGACGGGGTTGCGGGCAGGGGGAGGGCGAAGTCTGTCATGCACTGTCTCTGCTTCAGTGAATCTGTCGCCGGCACATTCGGCCGATTTGGATCACCGGGCAAGGCATTGCATTTCAGAAGAGCTACGCCCCGCCGCGCGGCGCGGCCTGAATTTAGTCGCTCGTGTCCTCGTCCGTGCCCTGACGGGCGGGCTCGGAGAGCCTTGCGTCCGAAACCAACCACTCAGCCACGATCAGCCCGTGAGGCGCGCACGAAACAACGTGCAGCCGTCCGTCAGGCGCGACCTGGAGATATCCCGGAATCCAGCCTCGGTCATCCACGCGCGATACTGACCTTCAGTGTACGATTCGCCGTGGCGATAGAGGTTCAAGAAGGTGAGATTCAGAAAGACACCCTCAGGCGGGCCGAGGCGGTCGTCATCGACGACACCCCACCCCGCAATTGCGATCTCGCCTCCGGGTGTGAGGCAACGCGCCGCGTTCAGGATCGAAAGGCGCGCCTGGTCCGGCGGAAGGACCTGGACGACGGCCTTCAGGATCGCCAGATCATGCCGACCGATCGATGGTGCGACAGTTATGTCCCCCTCTTCGACAACCACGTCGTCGGCACCGTATTCTGACAGGATATCTGGCGCGACCGCTGCGACCGTTGGGAGTTCCATCAGCGTCGCCGCAATCTGCGGCCGCTGCTCGCGAAGTCCGACGAGAATGGTCCCGGAGCCCCCGCCGATGTCGATCACCGAACCGATCGCCGAGAGGTCCATCTCCCGGGCCAGATGTCGGCCGAAAATCACCCCGCCCGGTGCGAGCATGCGGCTGAAGGCCGCCGCGGCCTCGGGCCCCGCTTCGGAAAAGTCGTGCAGCGCCGCCGGCCGGTTCTGTCGCAGCGACTCTGCGGTCAGCAGGTCGGCTCCCCAGAGCTCGCGCAGGAGCGCATGATCGCCGCCGCGGTAGGTCGGTTTGGACGCGTCGAGGAAGGCCGACGCTTCGGCTCCATTGCGAAATTGACCATCCTTGACTTCGAGGAGACCGATGCTGGCGAGCGCGTAGAGGAGCCGCGATAGACGATCGGGCTCGACTTTGAGCGCGGCCCCAAGGCTGTCAGCAGTCACCGCGCTGCCACCGAGCCGGGTGAAGATGCCGAGGTCCAGCCCGGCGCGAAGCGCCAGGGCGGGGGGCACCGCCGCGATCAGGTTGTCGATCCGATCAGAATCCACCATGTCACATCCCTTCCGCGATCCACCGACTTTGAGCTCAACTTGCCGGTTACACCGCATATGTGGCACTTCCGTTCGGCATGTCCAAACGCGCGGTGGCTGCCGCCAACGCCTGAGACCAAAGACCGTCGGTTTGGGGAAGGGGCCTTGACGGCCCCTTTCTGTCCGTCCTGCACTTCGGGCGTGTCGTTATCTCGCACTTGCACAAAGTTCTGGTGCGCTGCAATATAGCTGGAGGAATGCGGCCTCCAGCCCGCCTTTCGCAGGTGCAACGAAGGGACCGGCATGACGGACATCTCCGCGACGCGCCTTGTCGTGTCCAGGCCTGTCGCCGACACAGCGTCAAGAGCGAGGCTTGCCTATCTCGACGGCTGGCGCGGCCTGTCGATCGCACTGGTGCTGATCGGCCATTTCTTTCCCGTTCCCGGCATCAATCTCGGCGTCCTGGGCGTTGAATTCTTCTTCGTGCTCAGCGGCCGGCTGATGGCTGAGATCCTGTTTGTCGAACACTATCCGCTGAAGAAATTCTTCAAGCGCCGGTTCTCCCGCATCTTCCCGGCACTGCTCATCTTCGTCGTCGCCGCGATGATCGCCTTGTCCGGCACATTCATCGCCTTCAAGTGGAAGGCGGCGCTGACGGCGCTGACCTTCACTTACAACTACGCCGGAATTCTCGTCACCCGCGCCGGAGCGCTCGACCATATCTGGTCGCTCTGCGTCGAAGAGCACGCCTATATCATCCTGGCGCTGATCAGCGTCGTCGTCTCGGGGCGGTCCCGGGTCATCGTCCTGCTCGGCGCATTGTCGGTGCTGGCCATGGCTAACGGCGCCATCTCCTACTGGGTGCTCGGAATAGGCTACGAGGGCAGCTATTGGCGCACCGATGTGCACATCGCCTCGATCCTGCTGTCAGCGGTGATATGCCTGCTCAAGACCGACGATAGGCTGCCGGCGCTGCTCAAGGGCCCGCATGTCGCCCTGGGGGCCGCTGTCGTGGCGGTTCTAGTGTTCATGGCTGCCGTGCCAACCCCGATCCACTATCTGGTCGCGGTGCCGCTGTTGGCGCTCGCCGTCAATTCGCTCGATTTCAGCAGCCGGTATCTAACGGGGTTTCTATCCACCCGGCCGATGACGATGCTGGGGCTGTGGTCGTATTCGCTCTATCTTTGGCAGCAGCCCTTTTATCAATTCGTCGACATACAAGGCAGTTCGCCGTGGCTGATGCTGGCGGCGGCGTTCGCTTGCGCGCTGTGCAGCTACTACATCATCGAAAAGCCAGCTCGCTCCTGGCTGAACCGCAATTGGTAGGGCGAACAGTGCCCGCCGTTCAGCCGGCGATCCGTCTTAGATAATACCGCACCGCTTTCCTGCCGCCGTGGATTACCGCATCGCCCACTTCCATAAAGCCGAGTGCCGCGTGGAAGGCGTCCGAAGCCGGGTTGGGTGGCTCGGCATTGACCTCGCAAGTGACGATGGCCTGGCCGGCGCGCATCGCGTGGTCGAACAGATCTTCATACAGCCGGCGGGCATGGCCCCGGCCGCGCGCATTGGCGCCGACCACGACGCGATCGACATAGACGAAGCGCGGATAGCGCTCGCAAAACCACAGGAAATTCGGGCTGTCGTAGCTTGCGTCCTGGTCGAAGGTCATGATGAAGGCTTCGAGTGCACCGATACGGCGCGCGTAAAACGCTTCGCCGAGCAGGAAGGAAAGGCGCTCAGGTTCGAGCCATGATAATTCCGCAGCGTGCTCGTTGTTGAGCGCGAGGATTGCGGGCTCATCCCGCGGCAAAACCAGCTCGATCGGCAATCGCGTTTCAATCATTTTCTTTCTTCTGTCTTCCAGGATCATGCCCGGGCAGCGGCGATGGTCGCCGCCACCAGCACCTCGTCGGTCACGGTGTTGCGGTATTCACGGTCGAGGTCGGTGCCGCCCATACCGACTTTCGGGTTGCGGTAACGCATGGCACTCGGCACGTCCTTGAGCGCGGCGAAGTGCATTTCGCTCACCCCGGTTTCCCTCCGCACCTCGGCAATGTTCTGCGGGTCAAGCCCGCCGCAGCCGAGGATGATGATGCGGTCGCCAGCCTGCCTGACCAGATCGGCGAGCAGGTCCGCGCCCTCCAGCGCCGTGTCGCGCTGGCCGCTGGTCAGCACGCGGCCGACTTTGCAGCGGATCAGCGCCTCCAGCGCCTCTGTCGGGTCGCGGGTCATGTCGAAGGCGCGGTGGCAGGTGACGTTCAAGCTCCCCGCTGCCTGCGCCAGTTCGCTCATGCGCTGCTCATCGATCGTGCCGTCGGCAGCGAGACAGCCGATAACGACACCGGCGACGCCAAGCTCGGCAAGCGCACGGACATCGGCGAGCATCGAACGATATTCGGCTTCGCTATAGAGAAAATCGCCGCCGCGCGGTCGCACGATGACGTAGAACGGGATCGTCGCTAATTCAAGCGCCGTGCGCACGGTGCCGAAGCTCGGCGTGATACCGCCCTCGATCAGGCTGGCACAGAGCTCGACACGGTCGGCGCCTGCGGCTTGCGCGGCCAGCAGGCCGTCTATGCCTTCGCCGCAGATCTCGATCAGCGGCAGGCGAGGGCGTTCGGTCTCGGTCATGGGCGATCCGTTGATGATTTCAGCTGGCCAGCGGTAGCATCGGGCATGGTGCGATGAAAGCCGGAACTGTGGGCTCAATGTGCTTGCGGGCGCGCCTGCCATTCCGCCGCTTGACACATTCATAACTTAAGCGTTATACGTAACTCATAGCTGATAGGTTATTGGTTCTCATGGAGAGCGCGTTGTTGAATAGCCCAGCCAAACCGCAAACAACGGGTCCGAAGTCATGACTGAAGCAACCACAATCGAAACCAAATCCATTGTCGTCGAGCGTCTGATCCCGCATGCGGCTGAAAAGATATGGCGCGCACTGACCGTGCCGCATCTGGTTGCCGAATGGCTGATGGAGAACGACTTTGCGCCTGAGCAAGGCCATCGCTTTACCTTTCGCGCGACGCCGGTGCCTGGCTGGTCCGGCGTGACGAACTGCGAGGTGCTGAAGATCGAGCCGCCACGCCTGCTCGCCTACAGCTGGGGCGACGGCACCGAATCCGACAGCGGTCTGAAGACCGTGGTGACATGGTCGTTGACGCCCGAAGGTAAAGCGACGCGGGTGCGCATGGAGCATTCCGGGTTCCGGTCCGAGGACGAGCGCGGCTACATCGGCATGGGAAGCGGTTGGCCGCGCATTCTCGAGCGGCTTGAGCGGGTGACTGCCTCGCAAAGCTGAAGATCCCGGCGCTCGCCCTGCCGCAACGCGGCGGCCGGCGAACTGACAGAACCAAGAAATATCGAGACCCCGGATGTTCGTCGTCCGGGCTTGAGAAAACACGCCCGAAGGAGACCACTATGCAGGCACGATTGAAAAACCCGGTGATGCTCATTCCTGGCGCTCTGCAGGCGCTGCTCGCGCTGGACAAGTCGACGGAAACGGCCGATCTGTCCTATGTGACGCGCAAGCTCGTCCATTTGCGCGCCAGCCAGATCAACGGATGCAGTGTCTGTATCGATATGCATGCACGCGAATTGAAGAAGGCCGGTGAAAAGGACGAGCGCGTCTTCACCGTGTCGGCCTGGCGGGAAACACCTTACTTCACCGACGCCGAGCGCGCCGCGCTGGCGCTGACCGAGGCGGCAACCCGGTTGGCCGACCGGCCGGATCCGGTGCCGGATGCGGTCTGGGATGAAGCCGCCCGGCACTATGACGAAAAGGCGCTTGCCGCACTGGTCGTCCAGATTGCCCTGATCAATGCATTCAACCGTCTCAACGCAACCACCAGACAGATGGTCGGCGCCTGGGGCTGAACGGGGCCGGGTTCTCGCAAAGCCACATCAGATCCGCAGCTTGTGAGAATTCGCGCGGACGAAGTCGATGAAGGCCCGCAGCTTCGGCGGTACCAGGCGGCGGCTGGGATAATAGAGGTGGAGCGGCTCGTAAGCGGGACAGAAAGGCTCCAGCACCTTGACCAGCGCGCCTGAGGCAAGAAGCGGCGCGGCGAGCCCCTCGACCGCGAAGGCGAGGCCAAGCCCTTGCGCGGCAGCAGTAATGCACAGCGGAAGCGTGTTCACGACCAGACATGCGTCCGGTGTGAAAGCGACTTCGCGTCCATCCACGGTGAACTCCCAGGGCGAAATCGCGCGGGTGCGGGTGAGGGCGAACGCGATGCAGCGATGGGCGGCGAGGGCGGCCGGCCGCTCCGGTGTGCCGTTGCGCGCCAGATAATCGGGGTTGCCTACCACGACCATCTGCAGGGGTCCGCCCAGACGCGCGCCGATCATATCTTTCTCGAGAAGCTCGCCGATGCGCAGGCCGGCATCGAACCCCTCGGCGGCGATGTCGACGAAGCTGTCGTCGAAGATCAGGTTGAGCCGCACTTCTGGATAAGCGTCCATGAACGGCCGCATCAGTGGTTCGATCAGCAGCGGGGCGGCGATCCAGGGCAGGCTGAGGCGCAGTGTGCCTGCAGGACGATCGCGGGTCTCGCGCAGCGCCGCACCAGCCGCCCGGATGTCTTCGGCTGCCGGGCGCACATGGTCGAGGTACTGGGCGCCTGCCTCGGTCAAGCCGACGCTGCGGGTCGTTCGGTTGAGCAGCCGTACCCCCAGGCGCTCCTCGAGCCCCTTGACCGCCTCGCTCAACGAGGCCGGAGCGACGCCGAGCTCGGCGGCCGCGCGGGTGAAGCTCCTGGCCTCCGCAACTTTTACGAAGGCGACGATGCCGCTGAATTGGTCGAGGCGCATTGTAAGGTTTTTCCAAATAGCCCTGTCGAACTCTACTGGTTTTTCCGGCGAACAAAAGGCGTCATATTGGGCTCGACGAACGGGCCTCGCTGTTGCGATGGCTCGAACGGGCAAGGAGACAGGACCGATGACCAGGCTCGCTTCACTCGCCGCCGGCGCTCTTCTGGCGGTGTCTGCCGCCCCGGCGAATGCCGGGCCGCTGGAGGACAGCAACATCCAGCTCATCAAGGACTATTACGCAGCTTACGCGACCGGCAATCCTGAGGCCGTGCGGCCCTTCCTCGCGCCCGACATCGTGTGGCGCATTCCCGGCCATCATCCGCTCGCCGGCGACAAGCGTGGGCCGGACGAGGTGGTCGCCTTCTTCCGTGGCCTGGCGGACGGCAAATTCAGGGCCGAGCCGATCTTCTTCCAGGCGCAGGGCGACCTCGTCGTCGATGTCCATCGCGGCTGGTCGAATGTCGGCTCAGGTCCCGAGATCGACCAGCTCTATGCGCTGATGTTCCGCATCAAGGGCGGCAAGATCGCCGAGGCACAGAATTTTTTGACCGACATGTATCAGTCGGACGCCTTTTACTGGGCGCATTACCCGCTGAAGCCATTGCCCGGCCGACTGGCTGGCGAGCGCTGAGACGGCGGTCTTTCTTGCAACGCGCCGCGCTTCTCACTCCAAGCCAAAGGAGACTTGCGATGCTTAAAACCCTGACACTTGCTGCAGCAACCGCCGTGGCGCTCGCCGCCTCCAATGCCGTCGCCGCACCGCGCGTCGAGCGCGTCACATTCTCCTCGCATGGTGAGCAACTCGTCGGCGAACTTTTTCTGCCCGACGATCTCGACGCGGCGCAACCTCGGCCCGCGCTGGTCGTGACCGGCGCCTGGATGACGGTAAAGGAACAGATGCCGGCCCGATATGCCCGCGAGATGGCTGACCGCGGTTTCATCGCCTTGACCTTCGACTTCCGCGGCTGGGGCGAAAGCGGCGGCGTGCGCCGCCAGTACGAGGATCCTAACGCCAAGATCGCCGACATCGAAGCGGCGGCCGCCTATCTCGCGACCCGGCCCGAGACCGATCAGGACCGCATCGGCGGGCTGGGCATTTGCGCCAGCTCCGGCTACATGGTCACCGCTGCGGCCGAAAACGCCGCGATCAAGTCGGTCGCCCTCGTTGCGCCCTGGTTGCAGGATGCCGAAGTGGTCGAGCAGACCTATGGCGGCGGGGACGGTGTCGCCAGGCTCGAGGCCGCGAGCGATGCGGCCGAGGCGGAATATCGCCGCACCGGCAAACAGGCATTCCTGCCCGCTGCTAGCTTGACCGACGAGCGCGCGGTCATGTTCAAGGTGCCTTACTACACCGAACCCGATCGCGGCATGCTCCCGGCCTGGCGCAACGAGGCCGATCCCGCCTTCTGGCGCGGCTGGTTGAGGTTCGATGCAATCCAGGCTGCTCCGCGCCTGCACCAGCCTTTTCTGATGGTGCATAGCGAGGCGGCTGCCATTCCACAGGGGGCGCACAAGTTCTACGCGCGGTTGACCAGTTCCAGTCAGGAGCTGTGGCTAGACAATGTCACCCAGTTCGATTTCTACGATCGTGCCGCGCCGGTGAAGGCGGCGAGCGATGCCGTCGCCGCGCACTTCCGCGCAACGCTGGGTGGTGCAGGGGAGGCGGGACAATGAGCCTCGTCACCCGCCGGTATGTCTTGGCCTCGGCGGTTTCAGCCGCGATGATTTCCGCCGTCTCGGCGCCCGCCTCGAGCGTTCCGGGAGATGCGCTGACGGTCGAAGACAGGATCGTGATCGCCGAGGCAGTTGCCGGGATCGGCCTCTATGCCGATCTGCGTGAGTGGAACCGGGTCAGATCCTATCTCGCGGCCCGTGTCACGACCGACTATACCAGCCTCTTCGGCGGCGAGGTCACGACCAGCGGCCGCGACGCGCTGATCGCCCAATGGCAAGGGCTGCTGCCGGGCTTCGACGCCACCCAGCACCTCATCACCAACATCACTGTCGAAGGCGCGGGCAATGACGCGGTTGCACGCAGCCATATCCGCGCAACCCACTGGATCGGTTCCCGGTTCTGGACGGTCGGTGGCAGCTATCTCCACCGGCTGGTGCGGACGTCGGAAGGTTGGCGCGTCAAGGCAATCTCCATCCGCCGCTTGTACGAAGAGGGAGATCGCGCCGTGCTGGCCGCCGCTGCCGACAGGGTGAAGGCGGAGGCCAAATGAGTGTTCGGATTTGCGCATGCCCAGTCGCGCGGCGAGGTTGCTCGGAGCAACGGCAACGTGAATATTGATCGAATGTCGGCGCAGGCTTGGCGCATGCGGCATTAGTGCCGCCAACCGCGGAGACATGATATGACCCTTTCACTGCAGGAGGTTTCCGATCGGCTTGAGATCGAACAGCTGCTTGCTCGCTATTGCTACGCTGTGGACGATCGCGACTGGGAAGCCTATCGGAAAACATTCACGCCCGACGCCGTGCTTGACGACACTGTAACAGGTGGAATCAGGAGCGGTGTGGGTGAGCATGTTACTTATATGAAAGGCGCGCCCTATCGAAGATATTGATCTCGCAGCACGCCATTTCGACAATCCTTCTTGATCTCCGAGGGGATGAGGCCAGCGCGCGCGTGCATTGTTCATGCCCGATGGTGGTCGACCTCGGCGAAGGCAAAAGGCAGGTCTTCTTCCAAGGGCTCTGGTATCGCGACCGCGTCGTACGCACGTCCGAGGGCTGGCGCATAAGTGAACTTGTCGAGGAGGGCTATTGGAATCACAATTTGCCGGAGGGGTTCACGTTCTGACGTCTGTTACGCGCTGTGCTGGATTCGCCACGGACGCTGTTTTCAGACGTGGCAGCTACTGGCGCAACACCGTGTTCTTGGTGCCTTCTTCGACCTGGTCGATAACCAGCAGCTTGACCGGTTCGGCGCCGACATTGGTCGCCTGATGCCATTGCCCGATCATCTCGATGATGAAATCACCTGTTTGATAGGTGTTGCTCTTGCCGGTTTCGACGTTGGTGACCTGAAGCGTGCCGGCCTCGACATAGGCGTAGCGCGGAAACGGATGCTTGTGGACCGGCAAGGTGGCCCCCGGCGCGATCTGATAGGCCGAGACCAGGACCTGCACGTCCTTCTGCGGCAGCGTGATCGGCTGGCCGGACGCCGTCTCGGTGCGAGAGGCAAGCGGGGTCACGACAACCGGGGTGCCGCTGGCGTCCAGCGCCTGGGCAGTCGTTGCGGATAGAACTGCCGCCAGCAGCAGCGTCGATGCCAAGATTTTTCGCATGATTCCCCCCCGAACTGCGTCAGCATTGCGCAGCAAGCATTGGCGCGCAAGCTTGTCTATTCAGGAGCGCCTATCCCGCTCTTCTAAACATGCCTGGCGTCATGCCATGCATAGCCCGGAAGGTACGGGAAAGATGGCTCTGGTCGGCGAAACCCGCCGCGATAGCGGCGTCGGCGAGGCCAAATCCCTGTTCGATCAGCGCGCTCGCCCGGCGCAATCGCCGGTCGCGGATGTAGGCCGCCGGCGTCAGGCCGATCGCCTTGTTGAAGTCGCGGATGACCTGGAACCGGGTCACGCCACCCGCACCGGCAAGCCGCTTGAGGTCGAGCTGCGAGCCGAGCTCGCTTTCGACAAGGTCGCGATAGAGCGAAAACCTCCGCTGCGATCCGGAGCTTTCGACCTCCTCGGCCTGTCCGCTCGAGTCGCCATGCCGAACGATCAGCCGTCGCAGCGCCACGAGCAGGGACGTCTCGGCCGTCATTATGTCCGGGGATATCGAGCCCTGGTGTGCTGCCATCAATGCTGCGGCGAGACTGCTGTCTTCGATCGTCGCGCGCGAAAACACCGGAGCGCCGTGCCAGCCGAGCTCGCGGGCAAGTGCGGTCATCAGCGGCACCGAGGGATAAAACGTCCGGTAGGCCCAGCCTTCGTCCGCCCCGCGTTCGCCGTCATGCCACTCCTCTGGATTGACGACGGCAATGGCGCCTGCCGGAGCAAGAACGCTTTGACGGCCGATGCGAATACGCTCGCAGCCGGAGGTAATCAGGGCGATCACATAGGTCGGGTGCGTGTGCAGGTCATAGCGGTGCTGGGTGAAGCGCGCCTCGAACAGGCCAAGGTCGGGGAAGCACGGATGGCGCCAGTATTTCCCGGTCTCTGCCGCTTGGTTTGTCTGTGCCATGGTCAATCCGGTTCAAGACGCTTTTCGTCGGGCCTTCTATGGCTGGCAGGACCAAACCGCGCCGCCTTTGCCGGCGTGAAAGGAGGCATCATGTTGCACAATGACCCCATCGCCGCGCTGACACCAGAGGTCATAGGCTGGCGGCACCATATCCATGCCAATCCGGAGCTCGGATTCAATGAATACGAAACGGCGCGTTTCGTTGCAGAGAAACTGCGCTCCTTCGGCGTTGATGAGGTGCATGAAGGGATCGGCGGCACCGGGGTCGTCGGTGTCCTGCGCAGCGGTGGCGGCACACGCGCCATCGGCCTTCGCGCCGAGCTCGACGCGCTTCCGGTGCTGGAGAAAACCGGCTTGCTCTATGCTTCGAGGAGAGAGGGCGTGATGCATGCCTGCGGCCATGACGGCCACACCGCCATGCTGCTCGGCGCTGCCAAATTGCTCAGCGAGTCGCGCACCTTCGACGGCACCGTCACTTTCATCTTCCAGCCGGCCGAGGAAAACGAAGGCGGCAGCATGCGCATGATCGAGGACGGCCTGTTCAAGCGCTTTCCCGTCGAGGCGGTCTATGCGGTCCACAACTGGCCGGGCGTCAGGCTGGGGACGATCGCGGCCCGTGCTGGTGCGCAGATGGCGGCCGTCGACAATTTCGAGCTGACTTTCGAGGGTCTTGGCGCGCATGCCGCGATGCCGCAGCTCGGCGATGACCCGATCCTGGCAGCGGGCGCCTTCGTGCAAGCCGTCCAGCGCATCGTCGGCCGCTCGGTCGACCCGCAAAGCGCGCTTGTCGTCAGCCTCACGCAGATCCATGGCGGCAATGTCGGCAACATCGTGCCGGGCAAGGTCTGGCTGCAAGGCACCTGCCGCTTCTTCGAGCCCGGTCTTTCCGACCATTGCGAGAGGCTGATCGGCGAGATCGCACAAGGCATTGCCGCCGCGCATTCGCTCAAGGCACGCGTCGACTACAGGAAGGGCTACCCGCCGCTGATCAACACCGTGGACGCGACGACCCACGCCGTCGAGGCTGCCGCCTCCGTCGTCGGCCGGGAGAATGTCTTGACAGAGTTCAGCCCCAGTCTCGGCTGTGAGGATTTCGCATTCATGATCCGCGACGCCGGTGGCTGCTACGCGTGGATCGGCGCCGGCGAGGTCGGCCCGGGCGAAGGCCTGCACGGCGACCGCTACGTCTTCAACGACGAGATCGTGCCGACGGTGATGCGCTACTACGTCAACCTCGTCGAGCAGACGCTTGCCGGCAAAGTATCTGAGCTGAAATGAAGACGTCGGCCTGGGAGCCGCAGGTATTTCCCAAGTCTCGGCAAGCTTTGCAGAGGAGATAATCGACTACGTCAGAGACCCGCTATCGCAGGGCAATAGCGGGCCTAGTCCTTCTACAGCAGTTTTTCCGGCGTGATCGGCAGCTCCCGGATCCGCTTGCCTGTAGCGTCGAAGACGGCATTGGCAACCGCTGCGGCAACGCCGGTGGCGCCGAGCTCGCCGATGCCCTTGCCGCCAATCGGGCTGGCATGCTCGTCCACCTCGTCGACGAAGTGGATAATGACGTCGCCGGGAATGTCGGCGTTGACCGGAATGGCAACCCCTGAAAGGTTCTTCGACAGGAACCGCCCGAGCACCGGTTCGTGCCTGCTCTGCTCCATCGCCGCCATGCCCCAGCCCCAGATGACGCCGCCCGTCATCTGGCTGCGTGCGGTGCGGGGATTGACGATGCGGCCGGCGCTGTAGCTGCCGACGGCGCGACGAAGCCTGAGCAGGCCGAGCCCCGGATCGACGCCGACCTCCATGAAAATCGCGCCGAAAGTGCGCATGGCGAGGCCTTTGCCATGCTGCGCCGGATCGAACGAGCCGGAGCCGATGATCTCGCCGATGTCGGTATGACTCATCACGTCGGCGATCGTCTGACCGCCGGCAGCGCCTTTGCGGCGAATATGGCCGTCTTGCATCTCGACCTCGTCGGGCGGCAGATTGGCAAGACGGGCAAGCTGCGAACGTGCATCTTCGGCGGCTGCGAGCACCGCCGCGCCCACCCCCATGGTCGACGATGAGCCATAGGTCGGACCCGCCTCCGGCAGCTGTGTATCGCCCATTTCCAACTCGATCCTCTCCATCGGCAGGCCCAGGACATCGGCTGCGATCTGCGGAAAGATAGTGAGTGTTCCGGTCCCTATATCCTGGGTGCCGGTGCGGATGAGCACCGTGCCGTCCCTGTGCAACCTGACCTCGGCTGCAGGCGTCGGGTTGCGGAAACAGCCCATGCTGCAGGTCGCCATGCCGTAGCCGATCAGCCAATCGCCATCGCGTTGCGGCTTGCGCGTGCGCTCGCGCCAGCCGAACAGGCGGGCGCCTTCCTCATAGGCCTCGCGCAGCTTCTTCGACGACCAGGGCTGGCCGGTGGCCGGATCCGTGTCCGCATGGTTGATCAGACGCAGGTCGAGCGGATCGATGCCGAGGCGGTGGGCGAGCTCGTCCATCGCGCTTTCGAGGGCCCAGGTGCCGGGACCCTCGACCGGCGCGCGCAGCGCCGTCGGCATGGCGACGTTCGCGCGCTCGACGCGCTGGCTGAGACGCATGGCCGGCGTGGCGTAGAGACCCTTCGAGGCTTCGGTGGCGAACTCGACGAAATCGTCGGTGACGGTGGTCAGGTTGACCACGTCCTGTTGCACGGCGGTCAGCTTGCCCGACTTGTCCGCCGCCAGCACGATCTTCTGTGCCATGCGCGGCTGATAGCCGAGACAGGAATAGGCATTGGCGCGGCTGAGCGCCAGCCTGACCGGGCGCTGCATGATGCGCGCCGCGGCGGCGGCCAGCACCTGATGCGGCCAGATCCAGCCCTTGCCGCCGAAGCCGCCGCCGGTATGGCGGGAAATCACGCGGACCTTCTCGGCCGGGACAGTCATGCGGGCGGCAACCACCTGGCGGACACCGTAGACGTGCTGCGTGGCGTCGTGCAGCGTCAGCTCTCCGTCGTTCCACTCGGCGAGCGTCGCCGAGGGCTCCATGGCGTTGTGATGGCGCGACGGCTGCAGGTAGACGGCTTCGACCATGGCGGCTGCGTTGCTAAGCCCGCGGTCGACCTCGCCCTTCGTAAACGTCGGCTCCAGGAACAGAAAGCCGCTCTCCCTCGGCACGACCGCAGCCTTGTCGATTGCGGTCCATTCGGGGGGTGCCGGCAATTCCGGCTCGGCGAACTCGTAGCGCAACGCGACGCGGCGGGCGCCGGCCTCCGCCGCCTCCAGCGTCTCGCCCAGCACAATGGCAAGCGGTTGGCCCTCGTGACGTATCTCGTCGCTCTGCATGGGCATGAAGCTCTGCGCCGCCGGCGGACCTTCGGCTTGCTGCGTCTGCGTATCCGGCTCGGCCCTTGGCGATGCGAACCGGCCGAATTTGGGCATGTCCTCATGCGTGAGCACGCGCACGACGCCTTCCTCGGCGACCGCGTCGTCGACCATGATCGACGTCACGCGGCCGGCGGGAACGGGCGCGGTCACCAGCACTGCATAGAGCAGGTCGGGGGCAAAATAGTCGGCCGCATAGCGGGCGCGGCCGGTAACCTTGACGCCGCGGTCAGGGCGGGCAACAGGCTGGCTGATCATCATGACGGCATCCTCGCTGCTCTTTCGATCGCCCGCAAAGCGGCGGTCTTGGCCAGTTCGATCTTGTAGGCGTTCTGCGACAAGGGACGCGCTTCGGCGAAGGATTGCTCGATAGCGGTGCTCAACGCCTCGCGATCGCCGACATCGGCACCGGCAAGCCGCTCCTCGGCGGCGCTCAGCCGCCACGGCCGCAGCGCGACGGACCCCAGCGCCAGGCCAGCCCGACGAATGGTCCGGCCGTCCATCTCCAGCACCGCGGCGGCGGAGACGATGGCATATTCGTAGGATTCGCGCTCGCGCACCTTGAGGTAAGCCGATCGCGGCGCCGGTGCCGGCAGCTCGATTGCCGTGATCAGTTCGCCTTGCTGCAACACATTGTCTGCCTCGGGCCGCGTGTCGGGAAGCAGGTGGAATTCGGCTGCCGGAATGCGCCGGCCGCCGCTGCGGTGCGCGGTGACGATGACTGCATCAAGTGCTGCCAGTGCCACCGCCGGGTCGGATGGCTGGGTGGCGATGCAATCCTCGGTCCAGCCGAATATCGCGTGATTGTCGTTGATGCCATGCAATGCCGAGCAACCGGAGCCGAGCCGACGTTTGTTGCACGGCAACTGCTCTTCGGCACGTAAATAGGCACAGCGCGTCTTCTGCAGCAGATTGCCGCCTATCGTTGCGAGGTTTCTCAGTTGCGGCGACGCCGCGTTGAGGATCGCCTGGCTCAACACCGGATAGTCGCGCATGACCAACTCGTGCTGCGCGACGTCGTTGAGATGCGTCAGCGCGCCGATCCTCAAGCCGCCGCCGGGCAGTGCCTCGATCTGATCCAGCCCGTCGAGGCGGGAGATATCGATGATCCGCGCCGGCCCGGCAATGCCAAGGCGCAGCCAGTTGAGCAATTCGGTGCCGCCGGCGAGAAAAGCGCTGTCCGGCGCCGCTCCGGCCGCGATCGTTTCGCCCAGGCTATCGGCGCGCGCATAGACGAATGGGGTCATTGGCTCGCCCTCCCAGCCGCTGCGCGCACCGCCTCGACGATTTGCGGATAGGCCGAGCAGCGGCACAGATTGCCGCTCATCCATTCGCGGATCTCGGCGTCGGAGCCGGTATGTCCCTCCTCGATCAGCGCCGCCGCCGACATCACCTGCCCGGGCGTGCAGAATCCGCACTGGAAACCATCATGATCGATGAACGCCTGCTGCACGGGATGAAGCGCATCGCCGTCCGCCAGGCCCTCGATCGTCGTGACCTCGCGTCCCTCGGCGGACACGGCCAGTATCATGCAGGCATTCACACGCCGTCCGTCGAGATGCACGGTGCAGGCGCCGCACTCGCCGAAATTGCATCCCTTTTTCGTTCCGGTCAGATGAAGCCGCTCGCGCAACAGGTCGAGCAGCGTGACGCGGGGATCGAGATCGGAAAGGCTGTGGCCCTCGCCGTTCACCCGCAACCGCAGTAGGTGCCGATCGTGGAAGTCCATTGGGGGTACCTCGAAGCACATGCCGTCCTAGTCGCAGGGACTCGTCCAGCAATCAGCCGCCCACCTGTCGAGGCGAAATAGGGCGGTCGATTTCGGGGGAAAGGCACTGCCGGTCACGGAAGGCGAAAAACGTTTGGGACCCCCCACGGGATGGGCTGAGAATGCCACGCCGCAAAAAGTGCACCGTCACCGTAGTTCAATACCGGCGCTCGCCTTCGTGGCCGCCTGTGTATCCTGCTGGCCACCTGTGCTGCATTCAAGTTAGCGAAACACGCAATCAACGAGCTAAAAGATTGAAATGATGCCAGGGTTAACCGTTTCGTAGCCTAGGCGCGGCTCAAACTTGTCTTTGGGGATTGCGCCGGAGACAGTTCCGGTTGAACGGTAATCCACCTCTGTCTTCTTCTTTTTCTTGATCGTGCCTGACAAATCGGCACAGAGTTGCGTTGTCCCTTTTCTGGCTACCACCTTTTTCTCGTGCGCAACGGCGGCGGTGGATCCGGCAATCACAATTGCCGCGCACACGATGGCCAATCTCATCGAATTTCCTCCCCCAAGCGCCGGCCTAAGCCGCGGTCGATCTACCGACGCTGGGGCCGAAGCTCAGGTCGGCATCTTGGCCGAAGCGCATTATCACCGAGCCGATTGGCTCTGGCGCGTTATCAGCCTCTTTCAGGTAAAGCGTCTTCCTTCATTTGAGTGAAATCGAGCGATGGTTTCCCTTCGAACGCAGAATTACGGTGACAGTGCGCTTTCGCTACATTGGCCCGCTGCGGGAGCATGGGCCTGCTCAATTGTGTTTTGACTATTTGGCTGCACGGGCGCGTAAAATATCCGGTTCGCCCAGTTGTGGGCGGACTAACTCAGGGAGGATAATGTTATGAAGATGAATCGACGTAATGCTCTCGCCCTTGGTGCCACCTCGTTGTCGACCCCGCTATTGGTTGCATTGCCGACTCCGGCAGCGGCCAAGACCTACGGTCCGACTGATGGCAAAGAGATTTTTCCCGGCGTTCGGCTCGTCGAACTGGGAACACGAGACTCCCATATCAAGGGGTACAAGAAAATCGCGATGGAAGACGTCGTGTATCAGCCAAAGGGATCTAGCCCGCTGGGGGATGTCATGGCCGACGACATGGTCTGCACGGTCACTGAAGGCGAGCTGCAGGTCACGGCCGGGGATATGCAGTTCACAGCCAAGGAAGGCGATGTATGGAGCTGCGGTAAGGGTAGCACGAAGGAGGCTGCTACGAACAACGGGACAGTGGTCGCCGTGATGCGGGTGATTAACCTCAAGGCTGAATAAAGCCAAGTTGGCGATCGTGGGCGCAATCCGCGCCCGGGTGGAATCTTGCGGGTTAGCGATCTAACCGGCCAGCGCCATTCCAGTGCCAACGCCGATGGCAGAGGCCCATTAGAAGCTTCCCGGCCAGATCGATGGCCAAGACGCGGATGGCTCCCCAAACGTCTGCACGGGGGGCCTTATCGCGCTGGCAAGATCGTCAAACGTCGTTTCCATTCCTGGAGTCTAGATCGACACCGGGAATCTCTGAATTCCCCTGTTTGTTGTCCGCTAATTCAGCATGTCAAAGCAGCGGCTTCTTGCGCTTCGGCGGCCTGTACTTCTCGACCAGCCTGACCTTATCAATATCGTAAGCATCATTCGAACGAACACTTTTCGTCTACGAGGAGGGACGGGAATGCGGTCGGTGGCGCTCTCAATACCTACACATAGCCGGCCGTCAGCAGTGGTGACGATGGCACAGTTCGCGGAGCCGGTTGCCGTTAAAAAATGTCGCGTTCGCGGAAGATATTTCGGATAACGCACCCACCTAGAAAGCACGGCAACTGCTTTCCTTGTGCCTCGCATAAGGCCTCAGCTGGGTTAACCAGCTCCCTGCGCGTCATTTGCCGATATAGGCGGCCAGCTCGTCAGGCGTCCCCATGGGAAAGGCCTGTTTCAGATGGTCGAGGAATGCGGAGACGCGGGCGCTCAGCAGCCGCCGAGAGGGATAGAGCGTCCACAGGGCGATGTCGGGTCGATCGAGATCCCCCCAATGTACCAGTGTTCCGTCCGCCAGATCATGGCTCACCAGCGACACCGGTAGGCGCGCCGCGCCGACGCCCGCTCGTACCGCATCCCGGACCATGATGAGTGACGACAGCGCAAGGACCGGCTCGATCGCGATTGTTGACCGGCCAGTGGGCGTCTTCACGTCCCAAGCCCCTCGATCGGCTGTCGAACGCATGACGGCCGGGGTCGCCAGACCGTCCGCCGGCCGGGCGAGGTGAGGACTTGCCACGACCACCAGTCGATCACGCAGAAAGGCTCGCCCAACGAGGCTCTCATCCGGATCCGGATTGACCCGGATCACCAGGTCAAATCCCTCTTCGACCATGTCGACGGCGCGGTCTTCGGTCGTGACCTCGAGCCTTACCTCCGGGTATTTCAGGGCGAAGCCGGCAGCGATCTTCCCCATCGCGGTCTGTGAGAACAGCACTGGGGCGCTGATCCGCAACCTGCCTCGCGGCCTTTCGCCGCCTGAGGCGATAGCCGCCGCTGTCTCTTCGAGCTCGGAAAGCAACCGGCCCGTGCGCTCGAAAAGCGCACGTCCTTCTTCCGTCAGCTTCAACGCGCGGGCGCCACGCTCGAACAGCCGTAGATCCAGACTGGCCTCCAGCTCCGCCACGCGTCGGGACAAGGTTGCCTTCGGGCGCCCGGCAGCGCGGGCGGCCTTACCGAAGCCCCCGTGGCGGGCGACCAGATTGAAATCGGCAAGGGCAAGTAGATCCATATGTTCCACCAATGAGACGGCGTGTCCAAATATAACGCCTACCGACACAAATGTGGATCACTAATTTCTGAGCAGCCATCCGGCTCAACTCAGGAGTAACCCCATGACCATTCTCGTTACCGGCGCGACCGGCAATGTCGGCCGCAACGTAGTCGAACAGCTCGTGAAGCGTGGCGCCCATGTGCGCGCTTTGGTTCGCGATCCCTCCAAGGCCAATTTCGCCGCTGGCGTAGATGTCGTGCAGGGCGACCTGCTCGATGTCGATTCCCTACGCAAGGCCTTCTCCGGCGTCTCCACCCTTTTCCTGCTGAACGCGGTGGTGGCCGACGAATACACCCAGGCGCTGGTAGCGCTGGCCGTTGCCCGCGAGGCCGGCATCGAGCGGATCGTCTACCTGTCGGTGATCCACAGCGACCTCTACGTCAACGTGCCGCATTTTGCGGGCAAGTTCGGCGTCGAGCGGATGATCGAGCAGATGGGGCTCAACGCCACCATCCTGCGGCCCGCCTACTTCATGAACAACGACATCACAATCAAGGACGTGGTGACCGGCTACGGCATCTATCCTATGCCGATAGGAGCCAAGGGCGTCGCCATGATCGACGCGCGGGACATCGGCGAGATCGCCGCGATCGAACTCATCCGCCGCGAGCAGGCCGCCGCGCCGCTCCCGTTCGACCGCATCAACCTGGTCGGCCCCGACACGCTGACCGGCGCGGATGTCGCGGCCATCTGGACGGACGTCCTCGGACGCCAGATCACGTATCCGGGCGACGACACCGCCGGGTTCGAGCAGAACCTGCGGCAGTTCATGCCGAGCTGGATGGCCCTCGACATGCGCCTGATGGCGGAGCGCTTCCTCACGGACGGCATGGTCCCCGATGCCGGCGATGTCGATCGGCTGACCGCGCTGCTGGGCCGGCCGTTGCGCTCCTATCGCGACTATGCGGCCGCAATTGCCGGCTGAGCCCCATTACCGATGACCTTTGTCGGGGAGACACATCATGATTTACTCGACCGCTACCGTTCCGGTGAATCCCCGAGGCGAGACCAAGCTGACCCGTGCGCAGATATGGCAGGGCCTGGAACTCAAGGCGCGCGACGCCCGCCTGTTCCTGCCCGCAGGCCTCTGCACCCGTTGCGACGTCGTGGAGGAGAGCGCGACCCACTTCGTGCGCGAAGCTATGATCGCCGGTACTGATCTGCGCGAGATCGTGACGCTTGAGCAGGAAGCAAGGTCACCTTCTTCCAGGCGACCGGTCCGCGCGAAGGCGCGGAAATAGCCTTCATAGCTAGTGGTCGGGTCATTCACATCAGTTGCGCCAACGGCAATTGCAACCAGCTGGTGAGCGAGCTGCTTCATAAGCACGGACGAAACGCAAAGCCAGTCCGTCAAAACGCGGGTGTAGATGACGTACTGCTTCACGGCTTTGTCCAGTTCAAGCGTTGTGCCTGACAAGGTGGTGGCCGAAGCATTGTCTAACGTCAACGTTCGTTGTGCTTGACAAGAACCGCAAGCTTTTTGGTCTGACGGCGAGCCGAGTAGCGACGAGCCTCGCATGGGCCTGGTCCATCCCGCCAAAGTCGAAAGTAGGGTGTTCGTTGCGGGAACGGAAGGTCGACGCTGCGGAAGGGGGCATGGGGGTCTTCGCGCGAGCGGGTTATCCGATCCCCCGCTCAGAAATTTCTACCAAACATTCCTGACGGTTACGGCCCGAGCATTGT
>NZ_JAMYMF010000050.1:0-33055 GCF_040318415.1 Mesorhizobium sp. M1163
GGCTCAAAGGCCCAAAGAGGGGTCGGTCTCCCGTCCGCCACCGCACCTGCTTTCATAGCAGAGTCGGCAAGGAATAAGTTACAAGAGGGGCGCTGTCCCTCCAACCTTACGCTCTTTGAGAACTATTCCGGCGTCAGCACGGAAACTTTGAGATCGGGCTTCTTGGCGCCGCTGAGCTGGATGGTCGCCGGGCCGGCGGCTAGCTTGAAGCGCACGCTCTTGCGGATCCCCGGACAGGTTTTTATACCACTGAAAGCCGCCGACTTCACGGCTTTACCGTCCTGAACGACATCGATCCAAGCCTCATCAGACAGGCTGATCTGGAGCTCTCCCTCCGGGGGCGCGGCCACGCTCGCCGTCGCGCCGAATGTACCGGCTGCCGGCGCGCGTTCCGGC
The DNA here is from genome assembly GCF_040318415.1 of Mesorhizobium sp. M1163. Lineage (NCBI taxonomy): Bacteria > Pseudomonadati > Pseudomonadota > Alphaproteobacteria > Hyphomicrobiales > Phyllobacteriaceae > Mesorhizobium > Mesorhizobium sp. M1163. The sequence goes on from NZ_JAMYMF010000050.1 coordinate 397, forward strand.
GGAACGGTGAAGCTGATCGTGCCGACCGGCGCCAACGCCACATCTGCAGCCTCGCCGACCGAAAGGTCAGCGCCGGACTGCGCGGCGGGCGCCGCCGCAAACAGGGCCTCCTCGCGCGTCACCGGCCATTTGAAGGCAGCACAGCCGGCATCGTCGGCCGTGGCGACGCTGGTGCCTGCAAGGATGGCGAATAGGCTGACGACGACTTTTCTCATGGCAAACGGAACCCACATGGTTTGGAGTGTCTGGATATCACTACAACTACAGCATTTAAAATACAACCCTGGAGAGAAAAATATTAAAAGGACGAGGAACATTTCCAATCACTGATTGTGGCTGGCGGGCCATGCGAAGTGAATGGTCCCCTGTCGGGCGATGATCTATGGCCGGTTCGGGGGTAAAATGGAGTCTTAGATGAAGCTTTTCGACGGTCTTGTCAGATATCAGCCGCAGGCTCTGGCCGCCTTGCGCATCATGACGGCGCTGCAGTTCATTGAGCACGGCACTCAGAAACTTTTCAATTTCCCCATCGGCGACCATGCCGGCACCCTGAGCGGGCTGTCGCTGACTGCGGCTATCCTGGAATTCGCCGGCGGCATCCTGCTGGTATTGGGACTCTTCACCAGGCCGGTGGCATTCCTTCTCAGCGGCGAGATGGCGATCGCCTATTTCATGGCGCACATGCCGCGCGACTTCTTCCCGGTCAACAATGGCGGCGATGCGGCGATATCGTTCTGCTTCATCTTCCTCTATCTGGTATTCGCCGGCGCCGGCGCATTGGCGCTGGATAACCGCCGCAGCGCCTGAAACCTCACCCACGCATCCGCTCGAAGTTCGCGTCGAACAGTGGGACCGGCTGCATGCGCGCAACATGGCGTTTGCCCAGAAGCTCGATCTCGAAACCGTCGGCTTCGTCGGCAATCTCTTTCGGCACATAGCCGATAGCGACGGATTTTTTCGAATGATGCGCATAGCCGCCCGACGTGACCCAGCCGCGCACGGCGCCGCCATGCCAGATTGGTTCGTCGCCGATGACGTCGGCATCGACAGCATCGACGACGACAAAGGCCCGCAGCCGCAGTCTGCCGCCTTGCTTGCGCTCTGCCAGCGCCGCCTGCTTGCCGATGAAATCGGCCTCCTTGGCATAGGCGACGAAGCGATCGAGGCCGGCCTCCAGCGGCCCATAGATCGGCCGGTATTCGCGCGCCCATGAGCCGTAATTCTTTTCCAGCCGCAATGCGTTGAGCGCTCGCGAGCCGAGCAGGCCGATGCCGAATTCTTCGCCCGCCGCCATCAGCGCCTGATAGGCGGCGCGCTGATATTCCGGCGCCACCCAGATCTCGTAGCCGAGATCGCCGGTGTAGCTGACACGCCCGACCAGACACGGCGCCATGCCGATGTCCATCTTGCTGATGGCCATGAACGGAAAGGCCGTATTCGACACATCAGATCGTGTGACCTTTTCAAGAAGGTTCCGCGCGCTCGGCCCGGCGATCGATAAGCCGGTGAGTTTTGCTCCCAGCGCTTCGATACTGACCGAGCCGTCCTTCGGCAGATGCGCTTCGAACCAGCGCATATGGTACTGCTCGGCGACGCCGGAGCCGGCCAGGAACCAGCCGTCCCTTTCCGAATTTGGGCTGCTGAGATTGGCTAGCGTGAAATCGCCAATCAGCCTGCCGTCTTCCTTCAGCATCGGCGCCAGCGTCATGCGGCCGAGCCTTGGCAGCTTGCAGGCAAGCAGGCGGTCGAGCCAGGCTGCAGCGCCCTCGCCCGTCACCTTGTATTTGGCGAAGCTCGAAATCTCCGACAGGCCAACGCCTTCTCGAACGGTCTTGACCTCATTTGCGACATGCTCGAAATCGCTCGAGCGCCGCCACGAGAACTCGTCCCTCACGCCTTCCGGCGCATACCACAGCGGCACTTCCAGCCCATAGGCGACGCCCCATTGCGCGCCTTTGTCCGACAGGAGATCATAGACCGGTGTGGTCTTGAGCGGCCGTCCGGCCGGTAGTTCCTCATTCGGGAAGCGGATCGAAAACCGCCGCGAATAATTCTCACGCACCTTGGCATTGGTGTAGGCCATCGTCGCCCAGTCGCCGTAGCGCGACACATCCATCGCCCAGATGTCGGCGCCGGGATCGCCCTCGATCATCCAGTTCGACAGCGCCAGCCCGACGCCGCCCCCCTGTGAGAACCCGGCCATGACACCACAGGCCACCCAGAACCCCGGCAGGCCGCGCACCGGCCCGACCAGCGGATTGCCGTCCGGCGCGAAGGTGAAGGGCCCGTTGATGATCTGCTTGATACCGGTGTTCTGGAAGGCCGGGAAATGCCGGAAGCCGACCTCCAGCGATGGCGCGATGCGGTCGATGTCGGGCTCGAGCAACTCGTGGCCGAAGTTCCACGGCGTCTGGAACTCGGACCATGGCTTGTTGGCCTTTTCGTAAGTACCCATCAGCATGCCGCCGCGCTCCTGACGCAGATAGAGCTCGCCATCAAAGTCGACTGCATGGATGATTTCCGTGCCGGTCTTCTGGTTCCAGGCGGCGACTTCCGGCATGTCCTCGGTGATCAGGTACATGTGCTCCATCGCCAGCACCGGCAGCTCCAGCCCGACCATGCGGCCGACCTCGCGCGCCCACAGGCCGCCGGCGTTGACGACATGCTCGGCCACCACCTCGCCCTTGTTGGTAATGACGCGCCACAGCCCGTCGGCGCGCCGCACGATGTCCTCGACCTTGGTGAAGCGCTCAACCTCGGCCCCAAGCTTCCTCGCGGCCTTGGCGTAGGCGTGGGTAACGCCGGATGGATCGAGATGGCCATCCTCCTTGTTGCGGACGGCACCGACGAACTGCTTGGGATCGAGCAGAGGCATCAGTTCGGCGGCTTCGGCCGGCGATATCTCCTCGAGCTCGATGCCGAGATAGCGGCCCTTGGCGACAACGCCGCGCAGCCAGTCGAGCCGCGCCTCGGTCGCCGCCAGCAGCACACCGCCGGTCAGATGCACGCCGGTCGCCTGGCCGGACAGTTCCTCAATCTCCTTGTAGAGCGAGATCGTGTATTTCTGCAGCTTGGCGACATTGGGATCGCCGTTGATCGTGTGCATGCCGCCGGCCGCGTGCCAGGTCGAGCCGGAGGTCAATTCATCGCGCTCCAGGAGCACGATGTCGGTCCAGCCGTGCCGGGCCAGATGGAACAGCACGGAGCACCCGACGACGCCACCGCCAATAACCACGACCTTTGCATGTGATTTCATGGGATTCTCGTCATTTCAAAGAGTTGGATGGGTTTCATGATTCTGGAAGAGAAGAAAATGAATCCGAGAAGAGTGGTGCTTAAGGCTCGCTCTGCCCGATCGCTTCCTTGCGCTTGGCCAGGTACGCCTCCAGCGCCTCGCGCCTGGAGATTTCCATCACCGGCTCGGCGTAGTCCTCCAGCGCCTTCTTCCACAGCCTGGTCGCACGCGACGTGGCGTCGAGCCCACCGGCCTCCTGCCAGGCCTCGTAGTTCTGCCAGTTGGACAGTATCGGCTGGTAGAAGGCCGTGGCGTAGCGCTCCAGCGTGTGTGGCTCGCCGAAGAAGTGGCCGCCGGTCGGAACCGCACCCAGAGCCTCGACGGCAAGCTCGGCCTCGTTGACTTCGATCGGGCGCAAAAACTCCATCATGTGCTGGATCATCTCGACGTCGATGATGAACTTTTCGAACGATGCAGTCAGTCCGCCCTCCTGCCAGCCGGCGGCGTGATAGACGAGGTTGCCGTGGCCTAGCACCGCGCCCCACAGCGCCATCAGCGTCTCATAGACGCCTTGCGCGTCGGCGGCATTGGAGGCTGAGCCCGGTGTCGTGCGATAAGGCAGCTTGTAACGCCGCGCCAACTGTCCGGACGCGATGTTCGCCTTGGTATTTTCAGGCGTGCCGAAGGCCGGCGCGCCCGATTTCATATCGACATTGGAGGTGAAGGCGCCATACATCACCGGCGCGCCGCGACGGACGAGCTGCGTCAGCACAACGCCAAACAGCGCCTCGGCATTCTGCTGGGCGAGCGCGCCGGCAAGCGTCACCGGGCTCATCGCTCCCATCAGCGTGAACGGCGTCACCGCCACCGACTGGCCGAACTCGGCCATCGTCATCAGCCCCTCGGCCATCATCTCGTCGAAGCGGCGCGGCGAGTTGACCGAAATGATCGTGGTGACCCCGGGATCGTCGCGCATCTCGTCAAGCGTCAGTCCGCGCGCGATTGCCATCATCTTGATGCCGTCGAGCGCCCTGCCACGGCCGATGGCCGAGACGTGAAAGCTTTTGTCCGTCAGCGTCAGATTGGCGAAATAGGTGTCGAGATGACGGGAATTCGCCGGCAATTCCACCGGCGCGCAGACCTGGTTGCCGAGCATGTGGATGCAGTTGAAATGCTGCGCCAGCCGGACGAGATCGGAATAATCGCGCAAATTGCCGGCACGGCGGCCGCGCTCCATGTCGTGCACATTGGGCGGCCCGGCGACGAGCGTGAAGTTGATGGTATTGCCGCCGAGGTGGACGGCATGGGCGGGATTGCGCGGCGTCAGCGTGTAGCTGGACCGCGTCGTCTTCAGCGCTTCCTCGATCATGCCGCGATCGATGCGGACGTTCATCGAGGCATGATCGACCTTGGCCCCGGCCTTCTCGAACAGTGACAGCGCCCGCGGGCTCATCACCTCAATGCCGAAATTCTCCAGGATATGTATCGACGCCTGGTGGATCGCCTCGATCTGGTCGGCCGACAGCATCGCCATCGGCGGATAAGGGTTTGTCACCCGCCTGAGCGGCAGTTGCGGGATGGCGGTGGGTCCCCTGTTGCTCGTTCGCTCGGCGCCGCGCTTGCGTCTTGGTTCGCTCATGCGGCGCATCAAAGCGCCGGCACAAAGATCGGGCTGTCAAGAATCCGCCACCTGCGGGCGTGATTTTAGCCAAGGCGCCATACCGGGAATTTCACATCGGTAAAAGCGACAACAAATGTCGGAAGGTTCATACTTGCTCAGCGCCAGCCAAAGCGGCCGATGAGCCGTTAAGGAACGCAGCAAGATTCCTTTTATGTTTTCGGCCTAATGCTCTTCCAATGCGTAGGTCGAGTTTTAGTAAAATTGTAGCGATTGCCGTGCCGCTGGCACTTTCGGCCTGCGCGACGCCGCCGAACCACATCAACGATGTCTGCGCCGTTTTCGACCAGAACGATGGCTGGTTCGACAACTGGCAGGCGGCCGCACAGCGCGCCGAGCAGAAATATGGGGTGCCAGTCCCAGTACTGATGGCGACGGTGCGCAAGGAATCCGGCTTTAAGAGCAATGCACGGCCGCCGCGCACCAAGCTGCTGGGTTTCATTCCCTGGAAACATATCTCCAGCGCCACCGGCTTCTCGCAGGCGCTCGACGGCACCTGGGCGCAATACCAGAACGAGACCGGCAGTTGGGCGGCGCGCCGCACCAGGTTTGCCGATGCCGTCGATTTTGTCGGCTGGTATCATTCCAAGACCGCCGACACGCTCGGCGTCCCCCGCAACGACACCTACAATCTGTATCTCGCCTACTATCTCGGCTGGAATGCCTATAAGCGCGGCAATCGCGGCGACGCCGAGGTGCAGCGCTATGCGCACGCCACCGAACAGATGGCGCAGGACTACGCCGCGCAGCTACGGCAATGCGCGCCCTAGCACATCAGCGGCATTTTAGCCGCCCTTGGGTCTGCGCGGCTTGCGCGTGGCGTTCTCGGCCTGGCGGCCGTCGCCGACTGTCGGCGGCGTGATTGGTGCCACTGCGCTATCGGCAGAGCTTGAGATGCCGCCGGTCTCTGAAACCTCGTCGCGAACCTCGTGACGGCGGGCTTTGGCGACCGCTTCGGCATTCTCCGCTGCCTGACCCTCGGCATCGGCTTCAACGCTGCCAGTCTTGCCATGCGGGCGCTTGGGCGGATCTCCAGCAAAGCCCGGGCCAACACCGTGGTTTGCATCATCCGGCACGCCCTCATTCGCCGCGTGTTCCTTGTCGAATTTAATCACCGGCTCCATTTTTGCCAGCACGTCGTCGGCCAGCCAGCACAGGCTCATATGACCGTCGCCGAGATTTTTGACCGGCGGCACCGTAGTTTCGCAAAGATTGTCCGGCACAAGTTTCTTGTAGCCGCAGCGCGTCTGGAACGGGCAGCCCGAGGGCGGGTTCATCGCCGACGGAATGTCGCCTTCGAGCACGATATGCCTTTTCACCACGCTGGTATCGGCAATCGGGATCGCCGACAGCAGCGCCTCGGTATAGGGGTGATAGGGCGGCGAAAATATCTGGTCGGTCGTGCCTTGCTCGACGATATAGCCGAGATACATGACGACGACGCGGTCGGCGATGTAGCGCACCACCGACAGATCGTGGCTGATGAACAGCATCGTGGTCTTGTTCTTGCGCTGGATGTCCATCAAGAGTTCGGTCACCGCCGCCTGGACGGACACATCCAGCGCCGAGACCGGCTCGTCGGCCACCACCACCTTGGCGTCGCCGGCAAAGGCCCGCGCCACGCCGATGCGCTGTTTCTGGCCACCTGAAAGCTGGCGCGGCTTGCGCGTCTCGAATGCCCTTGGCAGCTTCACCAGATCGAGCAGTTCCAGCATCCGCTTGCGGCGGTCGGCCACCGTGTCGCCGACATTGAACTTTTCCAGCGTACGGATGATCTGCGAACCGACCGAATGGCTGGGATTGAGTGTGTCGAACGGATTTTGGAACACCATCTGGATCGACGACACGGTGTCGACGCTGCGCTTCTCGATCCCGGTCGACTGGATTTCCTTGTTGCCCAGCTTCACGCGGCCGGAGCTTGCCGTTTCGAGGCCGAGCAACACCTTGGCCAGGGTCGATTTTCCGCAGCCGGATTCGCCAACGATAGCGACGGTCTCGGATTCGCGCGCCATGAAAGAGATCGTCTCGTTGGCCTTGACGACACGTCCTTCGCTCGAGCCGAACACTTCGCTGCCGCCGACTTTGTAGTACTTCCTGAGGTCTTCGATCTGGAGCACCGGCGCACCGGGCACCACGCGCTCGTTGACTTTCTTGGCGCCAGGCGGCAGCGCCTCCCAGTCGATCTCGTTGAAGCGTACGCAGCGCGAGAAATGCCCGTCATGGCCTTCGACCGCGATCATCGGAATTTCGGCGGCGTTGCAGACGCCCTCGACGAAATGGTGGCAGCGCGGGCCGAAATTGCAGCCCTTCGGCCGCTCGTGCGGCAGCGGCAACTGCCCCGGAATGGATATCAGAGGCCGCGAATTCTTGTCGGCGCCCGGCAACGGGATCGAGCGGAACAGGCCTTGCGTGTAGGGATGGCGCATCCGGTCGAAGACGTCCTTGATCTTGCCCGTCTCCACCGCTTCGCCCGAATACATCACCGTGATGCGGTCGCAGGTCTCCAGGATCAGGCCGAGATTGTGCGACACGAAGATCATCGAGGTCCCGAACTTCTCGCCCAGCCCCTTGACCAGATCGACGATACCGGCCTCAACCGTCACGTCGAGCGCTGTCGTCGGCTCGTCGAGCAGAAGCAGCGCAGGCTTCGACAGCAGCGCCATGGCAATGACGATGCGCTGCTGCTGGCCGCCGGAAAGCTGGTGTGGGTAGGAACGCATCATGCGCTCGGGATCCGGCAGCTTCACCGCGCGCACCATTTCCAACGCGCGTTTATAGGCTTCATCCTTCGATACCTTGTCGTGGATCAGTGGCACTTCCATCAGCTGCTGGCCGACCTTCATCGCCGGGTTGAGACTGGCCATCGGCTCCTGGTAGATCATGGCGATCTTGTTGCCGCGGATGGCGCGCAGTTCCTCGTCGGACAGTTCTCCCATGTCCTTGCCTTGGAACTTGATCTTTCCGCCGACGATCTTTCCGATGTTCGAGAGGTCGCGCATGATGCCGAGCGACACGGTCGACTTGCCGCAGCCGGATTCGCCGACGATGCCCATCGCCTCGCCGGGCATGACCGTGCAGGAAAAATCCATGACGGCCGGGATCTCTCCCTTGCGGGTGAAGAAGGAGATCGACAGGTTCTCGATCTCGATGATCGGCCCATTGGTCGGCTTGGCGGGATTTCGAACTGCCTCATTCATGGGTCGCTCCAATCCTTGTTCTGCAGGCATGTCGGGCCGAACCCGGCATCGATCTTTCCCGGTTCAATCTTTCCCGGCATCAATCCTTCATCGACTGTTCGCGCAACGAATCCGCCAGGAGGTTGAGGCCGAGCACGAACGACATCAATGCGATCGTCGGCGGCAGCGCCGGGTGGATGAAAGAGCGCAGCAGCCGGCTGGCATCCTTGATCGCCGTGCCCCAGTCCGGGCTTTCCGGCGCCAGCCCCAGCCCGAAATAGCCGAGCGTGCCGAGCAGGATCGTAGTGTAGCCGATGCGCAGGCAGGCGTCGACGATCAGCGGCCCGCGCGCATTGGGCAATATCTCCCACAGCATGATGTACCAGGGCGATTCACCGCGCGTCTGCGCCGCCGCAACATAGTCGCGCGTTTTGATATCCATGACCAGGCCGCGCACGATGCGGAACACGCCCGGGCTGGAGGCGAACACCACTGCCACGAAGATGTTGAGCTGGTTGGGATCGATGTGGATGATCTTGAACGGATCGGCGTCGAAGACAAGGCCGGCATAGATCCAGCCGCCAACGACCAACGTCAGGCCAAGCAGGATATAGAGGCGGTCGGGCCGGTTCTTGTAGCGCGTCCAGAACAGCACGCTGAAGAAGATGATCGGGAACAGGAAGAACAGCCCGGCCATCGCGTAGGGGATCGGCGTGTCCATGATGCCTGGCGTCACCAGGAGGTAGAACAGCAGGATCACCGGGAAGGCCAGCACCAAATTGGCGAGGAAGGAGAGCACCGTATCGATCCTGCCGCCGTAATAGCCAGCCGGCAGGCCGAGCGTGATGCCGACCATCAGTGCAAAGCCGGTTGCCGCCGGCGCGATGATCAGCACGATCTGGCTGCCATAGACCATGCGGGAGAACACGTCGCGGGCGAGCTTGTCGCCGCCGAAATAGTATACAAGCTTCGACGCCGGCTCGATCGCGCCCGGCAGCGCGTCCTTCATAATCGGCACCTGGGCGAGCGGATCGAAGGGCGCGACGGTCGATGCGAAGATCGCCGTGAACAGCCAGAACAGGCAGATGCCGACGCCGACGATGCCGACGCCGCTGTCGAAAAGCTGGCCGTAAAGGCCAAGCTTCTTCTTGTAGCCGAAGCTCGCCCCCATCACCAGGGCGAGAGCGATCCAGACCGGCCAGAAGCGGGTAAGCACGCCGAGTACGACGTTGAAGGCGCTGAGATATTCGACCTGCATCCGCCCGGTCTCCTATTGAACTCTGATGCGCGGATTGAGGAACGCGTAGCCGACATCGGAGATGAGCTGTGTGATCAGGACGATAAACACCGAGACCAGCGAGCAGCCGAGCAGAAGATCGATGTCGTTGTTGCCGGCCGCCTCGACCAGCGTGTAGCCGAACCCCTGGTAGCGGAACATCACCTCGACGATGACGACGCCGGTGAGCAGCCAGGGGAACTGCAGCATGATGACCGTGAACGGTGCGATCAGCGCGTTGCGCAGAGCGTGCTTTACCACCACGCTGCCGAAGGAGAGGCCCTTCAGCCGGGCGGTTCGGATATATTGCTGCGTCATCACCTCGACCATCGAGGCGCGGGTCATGCGGGCGATGTAGCCGATGCCGTAGATCGCCAGCGTCATCACCGGCAAGGTGAAATTGTAGAAGGTGATGCCCTGGCTGGCCGAGGCCGCCGAGCCGTTCAGCACGCCGAGCCAGGAGGCGAAGATGACGGTGAAGATGACGCCCGAAACATATTCGGGCGTCGCCGTCGAGGCGATCGACGCCACCGACAATGTGCGGTCGGTGCGTGAGCCCTCGCGCATGCCGGCAAGAATGCCGATCAGGAGCGAGACCGGCACCATAACCGCAAGCACGCAGAGCATCAGGATGCCGGTGGCGCTGAGCGCCGGAAAGAGTTTCGAGGCGACCGTCGTCTTGAATTTGGTCGAGCAGCCGAAATCGCCTTGCAGGATGCCGGAAAATGTCGGCACGACCGGATCGTTGCAGAAGGAGAAACGCTGCGCTGGCTTGCCTGTCGCCGGGTCGGTCACCGGCTGCTTGGGCACGACGCCCAGCCATTGTCCGTAGCGGACAAAGAAATTCTGCCGATAGCCATGATTGACCAGCCAAGCCTCGAGCTGCTCGGCCGATGTGTGCATTTCGGTTTGGCTGATCGCGAGCTTCTTCAGATTGGGCCCGAGATTGACCAGGAAGAAGACGATCATCGTCAGGCACAGCATCGTCAATGCCATGGTGCCGAGACGCCTGATAACGAAAGAAAGCATGGCGGTCCCCTGCCGGTCGGGTTGGGGGGGTGGAACCGGTTTGCAAGCCGTGCCCTGCCGCCAGCGGCAGAACAAGCCTTCAGACCAGTCCCAGATGCAATACCCTTTTTATTGCAGACCCCGGCCGAAGAGTCCGCAACTTTTTGCTGCGCCGACTTCCGGTCCAAGGACCATGCAACCAGCGAGAGAAAGGGGCCAGACGCCCCTTTCCGGATCGTCCGGTCAGGCCTGGTCGAGCCAGACCTTACCGTAGTCGCGCTCGAAGGTCGGGTGCATCTTGTAGTTCTGCACCGCCTTGACCGAATGGCTGTAGAGTTTGCGCCAATAAGGCTGGATGATAATGCCGGAATCCTGCAGGATCTGCTCGATATCCTTCATCATTTCCTTGCGCTTGGCGGCGTCGGCAACTGCCAGCGCAGCGTTGAGCTTGGCATCCCACTCGGGATTCGACCAAGCCGTCTCGTTCCAGGCTTCACCTGTGCGATAGCCGATCGCCAGAACCTGGACGCCGAGCGGCCGCATGTTCCAGTTGGTCATCGACAGCGGATACTTCGTCCAGTCGTTCCAGAAGGTCGAACCCGGCAGCACCGTACGCTTTACCTTGATGCCGGCGTCGCGCATCTGCGCGGCGATCGCATCGCCGGTGTTCTTGTGCCAGTCTTCGTCGACCGTGATCAGCTCGTGCTCGAAATCGGCTTGGCCGGCTTCCGCCATCAGCGCCTTTGCCTTGGCCGGGTCGCGAGCAACCTTCGGCAATTCGTAGTATTCCGGATGGATCGGGGCGACATGGTGGTTCTCGGCAACCGTGCCGGCATTGCCGTAGCCGAGCTGGAGGACGACAGCGTTGTCGACCGCGAGCTGCAGGGCGTTGCGAACCTTCTGGTCGCCGTAAGGCTTGTTGGTCACATTGGTGCGGCAGACGATCGTCGAGGCGGTGACGACCTCGGACTTCGCCAGGTCCATGCCGTCGAGGATCGACACATAGTCGGCCGAGGTTTCGAAATTGGTGTGCACTTCGCCAGCTTCGAAAGCGCTGACCATCGCCGCCGGATCGGTGCCGTAGTCGATGAACTCGATGCCGTCGAGGAAGACCTCGCCATCCCACCACTTGTTGTCTTCACGACGCTTGTAGACCACTTTCTGGCCGACATCGTAAGAGACCAGCTCGAACGGCCCAGTGCCGATCGGGCAGGACTTGAAGTCGCCGCCTTTTTCGTCGAACGTCTTGTGGACGATGAGGCCGGGATAGTCGCACACGTTGGGAATGAGGGCGATATCGGGCTTGCTGAGCGTCAGCTTGATCGTGTGGTCGTCGACCTTGGTCACCGCGCTCTCATCCAGCTTGTCGTCCTTGACCAGCGAACCGAGGCGACCGGGCATAGAATTGCCTTCGGCCTTCTTGTCGGCCCAACGCTTGAGGTTGAAGATGACGTCGTCTGCGGTGAACGGATCGCCGTTGTTCCAGGTGACGCCTTTGCGCACATGCAGCGTGTATTCGGTAGCGTCGTCATTCACGTCCCAGCTCTCCAGCAGATAGGGGCGGAATGTGTATTCGGTGGTATATTTGACCAGCGGCTCGAGCGCCTGACGCTCGGCATTGGCGATTTCCGACCAGTCGGACTTGCGCGGATCCTTCGGATCCTTGATCCACTGCGCGACCTTCAATACGCCGCCTTTCTTGCCCTGGACCTCTTCCGCCTTGGCCGGCGTGGGGTCTGCAAGGCCAAGCATGCCATATGCCATCGCCGTCGACGCACCGAAGACGCTGGCGAGAGCCAGAAATTCGCGACGATCCATCTTGCCTGCCTTGGCGTCTTCGGCCATGGCCAGGATGTGATCGGGAACGCGGTCGCCGTTACTCTTGTAGATCGTCATGACTAACTCCCATTGTTGGCTTTCTGCCTTTTAACATTCCGCATTCGCGCCATGATGTCAAAGACGGCACGGATTGGGAACATGCCAAGGAATGTGCAACTTTGAAAGCAGGGCGGTTCGCGCGATAACGACAGTCTTGGCGCAAATTTGCTACTGCGCCAGGGATTTCGCGCGAAATCTCCACGGACAATTAAACCGGGACATTTGCTGCTGCGCCGCTCGTTCTTCGGGCAACCAACTGTTCTGCGCGAACAGCCGTTTCAATATTCCCGTTCATAGAAAACACCGCCTTTGGCTTCGCCGGCGTCGGTTGCCTCACCACGCAGCTTGACGCCGCGCCCGACGTCGAGATCGACGGTTGCCTTGCCCGAGCCGGGCCTATCGCCCTTCTGGATCGTCACGTAAGTGCGGTCGTTGAGATACTTGCCCGCCGAGACGGCGGTGCCGCCCTCTTCGTCGGTGATTACGTCGAGATCGTCGACGCCGATCGCGCTGCGCAGGTTCTGCAGCAGGGAGGTCGAGCCGCCGACGCCGGCCAGTTGTCCGGCAGCCTCGGCAAGCTGCGCGATCTGCAGCGGCGACAGGTTCGACATCGAACGGCCGAAGATCAGCTGCGCCAGCACCTCGTCCTCCGGCAGCGCGGGTACCGAGGAGAAGGTGAATTTCGGGTTGGTCGCCTCGCCCGACACCACGATGGTCACGGTGGCGCTGGTTGTCTTGGATTGCGCCGTAAGGTTGAGGTAGGGCACCAGAGAACCCGAGAAGCCGACCGTGCCTTCGGTGAAGGTCAGCCGCTTGGCAAGGATCGTCAGCCGCCCGCGCCGCAAGGTGAAGGTGCCGACCGCCTGGGGTGACGATGCCGGACCGGTCAGCCGCAGCGAACCGCCGAGCTCGGCGTCGACGCCCCTGCCCTGGATGAAGATCTGGCTCGGCGCATTGATCGTGACGTCGAGGTGGAGGCCACTGTCGCCGCCACCGCTGCTTGCAGCGGCCGGGCGCAACGCCTTGTCCTGCGCACGCACGGCTGCCGGCGCATTCTTGTGCTTGACGTTGAGCTCGGCCAGCGAGCCGGGCAGCTTTTCGGGTACGGTGATGACGGTCTTGGCCAGGTTCACGGTACCGGAAATCACCGGCCCGGAGGTGAGCGGTCCCTTGATGGTCAGGTCGCCGCCGAGGTTAGCAGTGACCACCTTGCCGTCGGTATAACGGCCGTCGACCAGTTTGACCGACAGGTCGGCTGGGAAACCCTTAGCCGGATCGATGCCGACGGTGCCGCTGGCCGAAAGGCTGCCACGCGTCGACGGCGTGCCGGTCAGGCGGTTGATCCTGGCCACGCCACCACCGATAGCGACATCGGCGGTGATGTCGTTGATCGCAAGCCCCGAGCGCGCGTCGACCAGGCGGGCGCCTGATGTACGGACCGTGCCTGAGATCACCGGCGACGTCGCCGGGCCGCGCACCTGCACATCGACGTCGGCCGTGCCGCTCAAGGACAGGCCTTGCGCGGCGAGTGTCCTGGTGAGGAAGGCGAACGGCACCTTGCCGGAAAAGTTGAGATCAAGGGTGGGCGCGCCTGAGGTCGTCATCGTGCCGCCGCCCTTGAGGCCAAGGCCGGCGGCATCGCTCATGTTGGCGTCGAAGGTCAGTCTGTTGCCCGAATACGTACCTGAAGACGAAACGCCCATGCCGCCGAAACCTGCACCGCGGGTCTGCGACGTCTGAACGCCTGTGGCGTCGATCTTGAAGGCGACGGCCGGATTGGCCGGCGCGCCCGTCACCTTCACCGTGCCCGAGACGGAGCCGGCGGCATCGAGGCCAGGCGAAAAACTGTTGGCTATCGAGATCGGGACGCGGGCCAGCGCCGCGTTGAGGTCGAGCGCCTGCCCAGCCTTGCCCGTGACCGTCGCCGTTCCGCCGCCGAGGTTGAGCACCAGCCTGTCGAGGCTGGTCACTCCATTGGCGATGTTGATGGTCGAGGCCTGGGCGATAGCCGCCTTGATGCCGCGAATGGTCGCCTCGCCGGAGGCAAGTTCGACCGTCGTCGTGCCCTTGACCGCCCTGACCCGGCCGCCGGCCTTCAGCGGAATATCCTTCACGGTGGCGCCACCGGAGAAACCGGTCCATTCGCCGTCGCGCTTGAGATCGACGTCGACACCACGGATAACCGTGCCGCCGGAAGTGACGCTGTCGGCACGGAATTTTCCGGAGATCACCGGTGCCGCCAGGTAGTTGGCGATCAGCGCATCGATGGTCACGGCCTTGGCCGAGACATCGCCGCGCGAGATCGAGCCCGTCGTCGCCTTGATGGCGACCTGCGGCACGGCGCCAGCCTTGGAGAAGGCGATCGTGCCGCGCACATCGCCATCGGCCTTTTCCAGTGCCAGGGCAGCAAGCGGACCGATATCGGGCAGGTCCAGTGCTACCGTACCGACCGGCACGAAGGCATCGTCGAGCGCCAGGTCGCCGGAAATACGGTTCTTGCCCAGCGACAGCAAAAGCCCGTTGATGGCGCGTTTGCCGTCCGATGTCGCCAGCACGGCACTACCCTGCAGCGACTGGCCCGCGACATTTCCGGTGAGTTGTACATTCGCCGCCGGGTTGGCGGCATCAGCCTTGCCGGTGGCGGTGAGCTTCAGTCCGGTGATCTCACGCGCCGCCACCGAAAGCCTATCGCTGTTGACAGTCAGCGACAGATCCGGCGCGGTGCTGGCGCCTTGCGCATTCAGCGCGAAAGAAATAGCGCCTTTGGCATCCTTGGATAGCAGCGAGACGTCGCCCAGCGCGCCTTTGACGTCGGCGCTCAGCTTGTTATCGGCAAGGCTCGCCTGCCCGTCTGCGGTCAGCGCGCCTGATGACAGCCTGATCGCGTTGGCGGTGACATTGCCGTTGGCGTCCCGCTTCAGCGCGGCACTGAGTTGCGTCCGCTCGGCGAGCATGCCACGCGCCGCTACCGGCAGCGCCGCCGACGCGGCATCCGCCTTGAGATTTAGATCGATGGCGCCGTCGGCCAGCGAGACCCGCCCGTTGAAGCCGCTGTTCAACGCGTCGCTGGTCACGGTGCCGCTATCGATGATGACAGCGTCGGCGGCAAGGCTGCCGGCGACTTTGGCAGTGACCTTGCCGGCGATCAGCGGCGCGACGGTCGGATTGTCGAGGCCGATTTTTTCGGCGGTCACCGAGCCGGAGATCGGCCCGCTCCGGGCTTTCACGTCGAAGCGGTCGGAGTGCAGCGCAAGCGTGATGCCCTCGATCTTAGCTAGATTGGTGGCGGCCGATGGCAGCGTCGCGGAGATGTCGAGCTTCGGCTGGGTGCCCTGCCCGGCCGCCTTTAGCGACAGCGTCTGCAGCTCGAGCTTGATCGGGCTCTCCTTGCTGCCGAGCGAAAGCGGCAGGCTCGGGCCGGTGGATGCGAGGTCGAGCGAGAAATCGCTGGCACCGTTCGGATTGATGGTGCCGGCTGCCTTGCCGGAGATTTTCTCGCCGGCAAGCGTCGCAGGCTCGATGGCGACGCCGCTGGCCGACGAGAAACGGCCAGCCGCATCGAGATTGAGCGGCCCGAGCCCGGCCCGCCGGGTCTGGCTGGTTTCGCCGCCGCTGAGCCGGGCGTTGAAGCGAATATCTGGGGCAGCCGACGATCCCGTGACTTGCGCGGTGCCGCTGAGCGTGCCCGCGGCATCGAGGCCCGGTGAAAAATCATTGGCAAGTGCTGCCGGCACCGCCGACAAGGTGGCAGCGAGATCGAGCGTCTGGCCAGCCGTACCCGACACGGCAACCGAACCACCGCCGACACCGAGCGCCAGTTTCTCTATGCTCACCATGCCATTGGCGATTGTCAGCGCCGATGGCTGCGCGACCGCTGCCTTGATGCCGCGGATGGTCGCCTCGCCGGAGGCAAGCTCGATGCTGGTGATGCCGTTCGCAACCCTGACCCGCCCGGCCGCGCTGGCCGGAATGCCGGCGACCGTGGCGCCGCCGCTAAAGCCGGTCCAGTCGCCATCGCGCTTCAGGTCGACGTCGATGCCGCTGATCACCGTGGTTCCGGAGGTGATCGTGTCGGCCTTGATCTTGCCGGAGATCGCCGGGGCTTTGAGATAGTTGGCGACCAGCGCGTTGACGGCGATTGTCTTCGCCGCCAGTTCGCCGCGCGAGATCGCGGCGCTCGTCGCATCGATCGCGACCGTCGGCGCACCATTGTCATTCGCGAAACGGATCGTGCCACGCACGTCGCCGGCTACCGTTTGGCCGGCAAGTCTGGCCAGCGGAGCAATATCCGCCGCATCGAGGTTCAACGTGCCGAGCGGCAGCAGGTTGTCATCGAGCCCGAGGTCGCCGGAGACCTTGTTGTCGGCTAACGAGACGGCAAGTCCATTGATGGAGCGCTTGCCATCGGTTGTGACCAGCGAGGCCTTGAGGTCGAGCGGCTGGTCGTCGACCGAGCCGGTCAGCGAGACATCGGCGGCGGGACTGGCGATATCGGCTTTGCCGCTCGCGCTCAACTTGATCTGCTTCACCACACGGCCGGACGCCGTCAGGCTGTCGCTGTTGGCCGAAACCGAGAAATCCGGTGCGCTGCGCGCGCCGCTTGCCGTCAGCGCGAAACCGACGGCGCCGCCGACCTTCGCGCCGACCAGCGGCGACAGTACCGACACGTCGCCGAGCGTGCCCTTGATATCGGCCCGGATATCGGTGCCTTGCGCACTGGCGGTGCCGCTGGCACTAAGCGTACCGGAGGTGAGCTGCAATGCGTTGGCGGCGAACGCACCGTCCGGGTCGCGTGTCGCGGTTGCGGAAAACTGCACACGCTCGCCGAGAACCGAGCTGATCTGCGGCGGCAGCGCCGCCGAAGCCGCGTCGGCATTCATCTTGAGCGTCATCGACAGATCGGCCAGCGCCACAGTGGCCGTCACGGACGCATTGAGCGCGTCGCTGCGCAGCGTGCCTTGGTCGACAACGACCTGTTCCTTGCTGACCGAGCCGGCGAGACCGGCGCTGACCCTTCCCGTTATCAGCGGCGCCAATGTCGCAACGTCGGTGTTCAGGCCGGCCGCCGTCAGCTTGATGGTGACGGGCCCGCTACGGTTCTGGATGTCGAAGCCATCAGAATGCACTTGCCCGATCAGGTCGTCCACCCGCGTGCCGCCCGCCACCACGGAGACCAGCGACGCGCCGATATCCACCATCGGCGCCTTGCCGTCGCCGAACGCGCGGGCCGTGGCGTCCTTGATCGCCACGGTTATCGGCTGTGCCTCGCTGCCGAGGCTAAGCACGATCGGCGGCCCTTTCGCGGCGAGTTTCACCGAAAGGTCGCTGGCGCCGTTCGGATCG
Source organism: Mesorhizobium sp. M1163 (assembly GCF_040318415.1). Taxonomy (NCBI): domain Bacteria; kingdom Pseudomonadati; phylum Pseudomonadota; class Alphaproteobacteria; order Hyphomicrobiales; family Phyllobacteriaceae; genus Mesorhizobium; species Mesorhizobium sp. M1163. The sequence continues at coordinate 17,991 of NZ_JAMYMF010000050.1, forward strand.
ACAATGCCGGCGGCGGTCGCGTGCACGGCGCCGCTGTCGATATTGGCGCGCTCGACATCGACGCCGCCGGCCGCGGTCGCTGTGCCGGCGAGGTCGAAGGTGGTCTTGCCGGCAAACAGCGGTTTCAGGGTTTCGGGCAGGAAGCGCTCGAATTCACCATCGCCGTTGGCCTCGACATAATGACCCTTGTCGGTGAGCTGATGGCGACCGGTGAGTTGGGTGACGATCCGGCCGTCGACAACGAAGGTTCCAATACCATTCCAGTTGGCGAGCGGTCCTGTGCCGGAAATGACAATGTCGACTGGCGGCGCGCCTGGCAGCTTGAGCAGGTTGGCGATGATGCCGCCGGCCGGCTCGGATGCCTTAAGGTCTAAGTCGAGCTTGTTGTCGGCGGGCGCGAAATGGGCTTTGGCGTCGACCGTGCCTTGCTTGCCGTCGTGGCGAACGATGTTCAGGTTGGTCTCGATGGCCAATGGCGAGGCGTCCGCCTTGAGCGCTCCCTTGGCTGCAAGTTCGGCGACACCGCTGCCGGCCAGAGCCTGCCCGAGCGCGATTTCGGGAAGGTCGAGCTGCTTGACGTCGATGGAAACCGGCAGCGTCGTCGCTCCGCTTTGGCTCGGCTGTGTGCTGGCCACCGGCAGCCTTGCCAATTCGATGCGCTCGGCCCCAACAAGATCGGCGCTGAAGCTCTTCGACAGGAGTGCCAGCGGCGACCAGTCGACAGCCACCTTGCGCGCCACCATCCAGGCGCCTTCGCGATCCTCCAGAACGACATGATCGACCCTCAGCGCGCCCGACCAGATACCGTCGATGCCGACGACAGTGACCTTGCGATCGTCGGTCGAGGCCATGGTCGAGATGATGCCGGCAAGGTTTTCGCGGCCGCGCTCGGTTTTGGTCAGCACGACGAGGGCCCCCACCGCCGCTGCCACGACGATGAGCAGCGTGTAGAAAAGGATACGGAGGATGCGCCTGAATATTGCCATCAGAATGCCTGGCCGATGCCGGCATAAATGCCGAAATGAGGATCGTCGGGGCCGCGGTTGAGCGGCACTGCCGCGTCGATGCGCAGCGGCCCGAACGCCGTCAGATAGCGCAAGCCTACACCCGCGCCGACCTTCATGTCCGAAAAATCGGGGACCTGCCCGGTGGACACCGTGCCGGCATCGACGAACGGCACGACGCCGATCTTGTCGGTGACGCTGATGCGCATCTCGACCGAGGTCTCGAAGAAGGAAAGCCCGCCGATCGGCTCTCCGTTGCTGTCCTTCGGGCCGATGCCCTGATAGGCATAGCCGCGCACCGAGCCGCCGCCGCCGGAGTAGAAGCGGCGGTCGGCCGGAACATCCTGAAGACCGGCGCCGGTGATCGAGCCGATGGCGACACGTTCGGCGAAAACGAATTTCGAGGCCGAATCGAGCGACTGGTAGGCCGACCCCTCGCCTTTCAGCTTGACGAACGCAGCCCCGCTCAAAATGTCGTAGCTCGGCTCGACATAGGCCAGCACCCTGAAGCCCCTTGTCGGATTGAGCTTGCTGTCGCGATTATCGTAGACATATTGCAGCGGAATGCTGGCGATCAGATAAGTGTGCTTGCCAAAAGCGTCGTGGATCCTGGAATAGTCAAGCGCGACTTGCGCGGAAACCGTCTGCTTCTTGTCGAGTTCGTAGGACAGGCCGGTGCTGCCCTTGACCGAGAAATGGTCGTAGGCGTCGGGGTGCTCCAGCACGGTGTTGACACTGGCAATGAATTTCGACGCCGGCCCGACCACGCCCGGCTTTTCGAACATGACGCCGGCATTGTAATTGAGCTGGGTCAAGTCGTTGCTGCCGATGCCGCTGATCTTGCCGTCGATGCGCAGCTTTTCGGCGCGGCCAAACAGATTGCGGTGCCCCCAATAGCCTTCGAGGCCCAGCCCTTCGGTGTTTGAGAAACTGCCGCCAATGCCGAAATAGCGCGGCTTGCGTTCGCTTACCTGGACACCGATCGGGATGTTGCCTTCGGCGTCGAGCGCGTCGGCTTCCTTCACCGTCACGCTGTTGAAGACCTCGAGCCCGAGCAGCCGGTCGCGCGCATCGTCGATCTCATCGGGCGAATATTGGCGGCCGCGCCTCAGGCCAGTCATATATTCGGTGAAGTCGCTGTCGACCTTTTCGGTGCCCTCGACAGTGGTGTCGCCATAGCCGGCGACCGGCCCGGCCGCGACGGTGAGCGTCATGTCGAGCGTCGAACCGGCGTGCTCGGCGACGATCTCGCGGCGCGTCACCTTGGCCAGCGGCCTGCCTTCTTGCTTGAGTGCCCGCACGATCGCCGCCTCGGCCTTGAGCACGGCGCCCGAACTGGCGTCACCGCCGGCGATCAGACCGAAGTCGGCACTTGCCAGCCCCGCTGCATCGCCTTTCAGCCTGATGTTGCCAAGCGTGAATTTCGGCCCGGCTGCTATGCTTATCACCACCGGAATCGGCTGCGGGCCGGAAAACTCGGCATCGGGCGGCAGATCGTCGAGCGGCTTGCCTTGAATAGTGATGGTGACGACACCCTCGTAGCGCGCGTCCGCGTAGAGCGCGGCGACAAGTTGCTCACGGTCGCTGCGCGCCTTGGCCAAAAGACCCAGCGAACCTGATACCGGGTGTTCCTCGTCGGCTTTCAGCGCCGAGGCGTTTTCGAGCTTCTCGGCAAGATCCTCGTCAGCGTCGGGCGCTTCTATCGTCACGGCATAGCGTAGTGGGTCGACGATGTCGGCATCTTCGTCCTTTGACGACCCCCACAGCTTGATGCCGAAAATCTCGAAGGCTGCCGCACTTCCGGTTTCGGCAACAAGTGCCGTCGAGCACAACAAAGCGAAAAGCAGGGCGCGCGAAAGCGCGCGCTGTGGCGCGGTTCCTCCCGACATCTGCCTTTCATACGCCGGCATTATGCTCCTAGCCTAGCTCGCAAACCTAAAATTGGAATGAAGTTCTGAAGCACTCGTAAAGGGGCCACAATCCAATTGCTGAAATAGACAGGGCTTGGAACTCACACCTTCTGCGTCGCCGCAAGAAAGCGTGATCCCCTGTCCTATGGAGCTACTACCGGTCACCGGCCGGAAAGCAAACCGTTGGCAGGCGGATCCTGCCGCGTCCTGATGTTGACAAGCGCGACTGAAGCTTGAACATTTCTGGACGTAAGCACTTGTCTGGAGGGGTTTATGGCAATGCGCGCGGCTCGTGGTCTATCGATTCTTTTCCTTCTCTTTTTCGCCTGGAGCGGTGTCGCGCAAGCGGCCGAAGCCCGGCGGGTGGTGACATCGGACAATTCCGACTATTTTGGTTTCGATCTCAGATCCGACCAGAATGTCAGCCTCGACCAGTGCAAGACCACCTGCCTCGGCGACCCGGCCTGCCGCGCCTTCACCTACAACCTCAAGGCCAAATGGTGCTTCCTTAAATCCGATTACAACTCGTTGAAACCCTTCGGCGGCGCCGTCGCCGGCAAGGTCGTCAACATCGATGGCGATCCCGACATCGGCGCGCCACCCGAACTCGCCTTCTTCCCCAACTGGATGGCCGACCAGGCCCAGCAATACCGCAACAAGCTCACCGGGCCGACCTACACCAAGCCGAACGAGGGGCTGACGGCGCTGAGGGCGGCGGCCGAACAGTCGGCGCTGACGGGCGATCATCGCTCGGCCATGCACAAATACGAAGCGGCGGTTTCGGTGTTGCCGGATGATGGCCAGCTCTGGCTCGAGCTGGCGCGCGAAACGCTTGCCGTCCATCCGACCGCCAACAGTTCGGAGCCGTCGACCCTACCGGCGAACGCCACTTCCGCCGCCTTCAACGCCTACAAATTGCTGCGCACCACCAAGACGCGCGCCGACGTGCTGGCGCTGCTCGGAGACGGCCTTGACCGCCGCGACCTCTACAGGCCAGCCCTGCAGGCCTACGAGGCGAGCCTCGCTTTGGTCAATTCGCCGGCGGTCAGGGCCGCTTATCAGGATCTCAAGGCCCGCAAGGGCTTCCGCGTCATCGATCATACCGTCGATGCTGACACCAGCGCGCCGCGCATCTGCGCGCAGTTCTCCGAGGAGCTGGTCAAGACCGGCGTCGATTATTCCCAGTTCGTCACCGTCGACAACGCCGCTCCCAAGGGCGTCGAAGCCAAGGACAAGCAGATCTGCGTCGAAGGGCTCGAGCACGGCCAACATTATGACGTGACCTTCCGCGCCGGCCTGCCGGCCGCCATTGGCGAGGTCACCGCGGCACCGGTGGTGCTGTCGATCTACGTGCAGGACCGCGCGCCTTCGGCCCGCTTCACTGGCGACAGCTTCGTGCTGCCCGCCGGCGCACGCCGCGGCATACCGGTCGTCACCGTCAACATGAATGCCGCCGAAATGAAGCTCTTCCGCATCGGCGACCGCTCGCTGGCCCAGCTTCTGTCGGGGTATCAGTTCCTGCGCCAACTTGACGGCTACGACATTTCGAACATCTCCGAACAGATGGGCGAGCCGGTCTGGCAAGGCCAGCTCGACATCGCCAACGACCTAAACAAGGAAGTCACCACCTCCTTCCCCATCGACGAGGCGTTGCCGAAGCGCAAGCCCGGCGTCTATGTGCTGACCGCACAAGCCGTCAACGATCGCAGCGACGACTACGATTCGCACGCCACGCAATGGTTCGTCGTCTCCGACATCGGCCTGTCGACCTATACCGGACAGGATGGGCTGAACGTCTTTGCCCGTTCGCTCGCAACCGCCAAGCCGATTGCCCGCGCCGAGCTGACGCTGCTGGCCAGGAACAACGAGATCCTTGGCACCGCGACCACCGACGCGGAAGGGCGGGCGGTGTTCAATCCCGGCCTGACGCGCGGCGACAGCGGCATGGCACCGGCGGTGCTGATGGCCAAACAGGGCGACGACGACTTCGTCTTCCTCGATATGGGCCGCGCCGGGTTCGACCTGTCCGACCGCGGCGTCGCCGGACGTGCGGCGCCGGGCGCGCTCGACGTCTATGCCTGGACCGAGCGCGGCATCTACCGCGCCGGCGAGGACGTCCATGTCTCGGCTCTTGCCCGCGACAGTGCCGCCAAGGCGGTCGAGAACCTGCCGCTCACCTTCATCTTCTCGCGCCCCGACGGCGTCGAGGACCGCCGCATAGTCAGCGACGGCGCATCGGCCGGCGGTCACGCCGTCGACCTGCCGCTGGAACCCAACGCCATGCGCGGCACCTGGACGGTGGCGATCCATACCGATCCCAAGCAGGCGGCGGTCGCCAGCCAGATGTTCCTGGTCGAGGACTTCGTCCCGGATCGCATCGAGTTCGACCTGTCCGCCGACAAGCAGGAGATCGCTCAGGGCGAGACCGCCAACATTTCCGTCGACGGCCGCTTTCTCTACGGCGCGCCGGCCGCGGGCCTGGCGCTCGAAGGCGAATTGACGCTGTCGACCGCCCGCGACTGGGACCGCTTCAAAGGCTATTCCTTCGGTCTGGCTGACGAACAGTCGGCAGAACCGACGGTGACGCCGTTCACCGGCCTGCCGGTGGTCGGCGAGGACGGCAAGGCGACCTTCCCGGTCTCCGTCGATCAATTGCCGTCCACCACCAAGCTGGTCGACGCCAAGATCACCGTAAGAATGCGTGAAACCGGCGGCCGTGCGATCGAGCGCTCGCTGAATATCGGCATCCGTCCGCAGGGCCACATGATCGGCATCCGGCCGGATTTCGACGACGAGGTACCGCAAGGCGGCACGGCCAAGTTCAGCCTGATCGCCGTCGACCCCGACGGCAAACGTGAGGCGCTCAAGGGTGCGCAATGGTCGCTGGTCAAGGTCGAGCGCAGTTACCAGTGGTACCGGTCGAGCAATTCCTGGAACTATGAGCCGGTCACCTTCACCAAGGCGGTGGCCAACGGCCAGGTCGACCTGAGCGCCGATGGCGAGGCTACGGTGTCGCTGCCGGTCGACTGGGGCCGCTACCGGCTCGAGATCGAGACATCGGATCCGGAAGGCCCGGCGACCAGCTACGAGTTCGACGCAGGCTGGTATGTCAGTTCCACCACGACCGAAACGCCCGACGGGCTCGAGATCGCCCTCGACAAGGAAACCTATGCGGCGGGCGAAGTAGCCAGGCTCAAAGTGTCGCCGCACTTTGCCGGCGAATTGCTCGTCACCATCGGCGCCGACAAGCTCTTGAGGACGGTCACCGCCAGCGTGCCGGCCGGCGGCAGCACTGTCGACATCATGGTCGGGGACGATTGGGGTGCCGGCGCCTACGTCACGGCAACGCTGTTCAGGCCGGGCGATGCGCAAGAGACGCGCATGCCGGCGCGCGCCATCGGCGTCAAATGGCTGAAGCTCGATCCCGGCTCGCGTAAGCTTGCCGTCAGCTTGGCGCCGCCGGACAAGACCATGCCGCGCCAGCAGCTGTCGATCCCGGTCGCCGTTGCCGGCGTGCAGCCCGGCACCAACGCCTATGTCATGGTCGCGGCCGTTGACGTCGGCATCCTCAACCTGACCAACTACAAGGTACCGGATCCGGAGAACTGGTTCTTCGGCCAGCGCATGCTCGGTCTCGAGGTTCGCGACATCTATGGCCGGCTGATCGACGGCTCGCTGGGCACGACCGGCAAGCTGCGCACTGGCGGCGATGGCGCCAACATGCAGTCGCAAGGCAGTCCGCCGACCGAAAAGCTGGTCGCCTTCTTCTCCGGCCCGGTCCAGCTCGACGCCGACGGTAAGGCGCGGATCGACTTCGACATACCGCAGTTCAACGGCACCGTGCGCGTCATGGCCGTCGCCTGGACAAAGGAAGCGGTCGGCCATGCCCAGTCAGACGTCATCGTGCGCGATCCGGTGGTGATCACCGCCGGCCTGCCGCGCTTCCTGGCGCCCGGCGATTCCGCCGTCATGCGGCTCGACGTCGCCGACACCGATGGCCCCGCTGGCGACTACAAGCTGACCATCGACACGACGGGCGACCTGTCTACCGGCAGTGCCGCCTTGCCTGAGAAGCTGACGCTCGCCAAAGGCAAGCGGCAGACGCTGACCGTGCCGTTGATTGCGCAGACCGCGGGCAACGCCTCGATCACCATCAAGCTTGCGCATGCCGATGGCACCGCCGTCGAGCAGACGCTCTATGTGCCGGTGCGCCCGGCGCAACTGCCGGTGACCACCCGCATGGTCGTCGACCTCAAGGGCAATGGCGGCGCGCTGCGCGTCGACGAGGAACTGTTGGCGGCAAGCCTGCTCGATGGCGCTTCGGTGAGCGTCGGCGTTTCGCAGTCAGCTGCCTTCGATGTGCCGTCGCTGCTGATGACGCTCGACCGCTATCCCTATGGTTGCGCTGAGCAGACCACCAGCCGCGCCATGCCGCTTCTATACGTCAACGAGATGGCTTCCGGCATCGGCATGGCCAGCGACCCCGATCTGCATGGCCGCGTCCAGGACGCCATCTACAAGGTGCTGAGCTACCAGGCCTCGGCCGGCAGCTTCGGCCTGTGGGGTCCGGGTTCCGGCGATCTGTGGCTCGACGCCTATGTCACCGATTTCCTGACCCGGGCGCGCGAGCAGAAATACGACGTGCCGGCCCTGGCGATGAACCAGGCGCTGAGCAATCTGCAGAACGCGATCGGCTACGACCAGGACGTCCAGGATCGCGGCAGTGAGATCGCTTATGCGCTCTATGTGCTTGCCCGCAACAAGAAGGCCTCGGTCGGCGATCTGCGTTATTACGCCGACACCCAGCTCGAAGCCTTTACCAGCCCGATGGCCGTCGCCCAACTGGCGGCCTCTCTCGCGCTCTACGGTGACACGCAGCGCTCGGAGGCAACCTTCCAGGCCGCGTTGCAACTGGCCAAGTCGACGCCGGAATATGACTATTACCGGTCCGACTATGGCTCGCCGCTGCGTGACGGTGCGGCGATCCTGGCGCTTGCCGCGGAAAGCAAGCCGGTGCCGACCATCGTGCCGGCGCTGATCCAGCTGGTGACCAGGGAACGCGCCGACGCCAGGTGGACCAGCACCCAGGACGAGTCCTGGATGCTGTTGGCGGCCCGCGCGCTGAAGGCCGGCAATGATTCGATCGCGCTGACCGTCAACGGCGCACCGCATGCCGGCGGCTATTCGGACCAGATCGCCGGTGGCGAACTGGCCGACAGTCCGCTGACCATCGTCAACACCGGCAGAAATCCGCTGCAGGCGGTCGTCACCACCGTGGCCTCGCCGATCCAGCCTCTGCCGGCCGGCGGCAACGGCTTTACCATCAGCCGTACCTACTACAAGCTCGACGGCACAGAGGCCAACGTGACGGAGGTCAAGCAGAACGAACGCTATGTCGTCGTGCTCAAGGTTTACGAGCAGAACACCTGGCCTTCGCGGCTGCTGATCACCGACCTGTTGCCGGCCGGCTTCGAGATCGACAATCCGGGCCTGGTCTCCAGCGCCCAATTGACGAACTTCTCCTGGCTGGCGCAGACCGATGCTGCCCATCTCGAATTCCGCAACGACCGTTTCGTCGCGGCCTTCAATCCGAACGACGGCGACGGCGACCGCAACATCACGCTCGCCTACGTCGTGCGCGCGGTGACGCCGGGCACCTACGCCCACCCGGCGGCAACGATCGAGGACATGTACCGGCCGCAATATTCGGCCCGCACCGCCACCGGCATGATGGAGGTCAAGGCGCCGTAACGATGGAGAGGGACGCAGACCGGTTGACTGCAGGTAACGACGTGATGCCGCGCCGCCCCTCACCCTTACCCTCTCCCCGTGAAGGACGGGGAGAGGGGGTCGCCAGCGTTGCGGCCATTCACCTTCTCCCCGTCCTCCACGGGGAGAAGGTGCCGGCAGGCGGATGAGGGGCGGCGCCGTGCTCTCCAAAAGATTCCTCCGCCGAGCGGCCATTGCGGGCATTTCCTTCGCCGCAATCACCGCTGTCGCCCTCTGGCAGCTCGACCGCGCCTTTCCGCCGCCGCTGCCGGCTGCGCTGACGGTCTCGACCGAGGTGCAGGACCGTGACGGCCAGCTGTTGCGGGCCTTCGCCACGCCGGATGGCTATTGGCGGCTTGCGACCAACCTGGACCAGGTTGACAACCAGTTCGTCGACATGCTGGTCACCTATGAGGACAAGCGCTTCTGGGATCATCAAGGCGTCGACGTGCTGGCACTGGCGCGTGCGGCCGGCCAGTTCGTGACCAGCGGCCATATCCTCTCCGGTGGTTCGACGCTCTCGATGCAGCTCGCCCGGCTGATCGAACCGCGCGACAGCCGCAGCCTCGGCTCGAAGATCAAACAGATGCTGCGCGCCGTCCAGATAGAACGGCGGCTGTCCAAGCGCGAGATCCTCGAACGCTACCTGACGCTGGCGCCCTATGGCGGCAATCTCGAAGGCGTGCGCGCCGCTTCGCTCGCCTATTTCGGCAAGGAGCCGAAGCGGCTGACGGTCTCTGAGGCGGCCCTGCTCGTCGCTTTGCCGCAATTGCCGGAAAAGCGACGCCCTGACCGCAACCTCGAAGTCGCTCATGCCGCCCGCGACCGCGTGCTGACCCGCATGGTGTCGGCAGGCCTGCTCGGCGAACGCGAGGCCGCGCGAGCCGCGCTCGACGATGTGTCGGGGCTGCGGCGGACCTTGCCGGCGCTCGCTGCTCATGCTGCCTATGCAATGCTGCCCAAGGCCATTCCCGGCCAGAAGCTGCAACTGACGATCCGCAAGAGTGTCCAGGAAGGGCTGGAGCAGGTGGCCAAGGATGCCGCCGCCAAGCTCGGCCCTCGCCTTTCGGTGGCCATGGTGCTGGCCGATGCCCGCACCGGCGATATTCTTGGCGAGGTCGGCTCTGCCGATTTCTTCGATGCCAGCCGTTCGGGCTGGATCGACATGACCAAGGTCGTTCGCTCGCCTGGCTCGACGCTGAAGCCGTTCATCTACGGCCTCGCCTTCGAGCAAGGCCTGGTGGCGCAGGAGATGCTGATCGAGGACAGCCCGGCCGATTTCTCCGGTTACCGGCCGAAGAACTTCGACATGGGCTATCAGGGCGATGTCAGCATCAGGCAGGCGCTGCAATTGTCGCTCAACGTGCCGGCGATCCGCGTGCTCGACGCGGTCGGCCCGGCCCGGCTGATGGCGCGCTTTCGCCAGGCAGGCGTGATGCCGATACTGCCCGTCAACGAAGCGCCGGGCCTGGCGATCGGCCTCGGTGGCGTCGGAGTGACGCTGCGCGACCTCGTCCAACTCTATGCCGGCCTTGCCAATGGCGGCAAGGCACACACGCTGCATGACGGCACCGAGCCGGCGAACACCGAACGCTCGACCACCACCATCCTCGATGGTCAGGCGAATTGGCAGATCACCGACATCCTGTCGGGCGTCAAGCCGCCCCAGGGTGCCGCCCAACGCGGCATCGCCTACAAGACCGGCACCTCCTACGGCTATCGCGACGCCTGGTCGGTCGGCTTCGACGGCCGTTATGTGCTCGGCGTCTGGGTCGGCCGCCCCGATGCCGGCGCGGTGCCCGGTCTGTCCGGCTATGTCTCGGCCGCGCCCATTCTGTTCGAAGGCTTTGTCCGTTCCAGCCTAGCCGCCGTGCCGCTGCCAAGCCAACCGTCCGGCGTCCGCCGGCCAAAGCGCGAAGAATTGCCGGTGACGCTGACGCGCTTCGGCGCCGGCGTCGACGGGCTGGTGCAGGCGACGCCGACCGAACCTGCACCAACCATCGTCTTTCCGCCTGACGGCGCCCGTGTCGATCTCGGCACTTCCTCGGCCGACGCCTCGCCGCTGGTGCTCAAGCTGCAAGGCGGCCGCGCACCGTTCCGCTGGCTGGCCAACGGCAAGCCGCTGGTCGGCATCGACCGGCGGCGCACCGCGACCTGGCAGCCGGACGGCGCCGGCTATTCCACCCTGACCGTAATCGATGCGGCGGGGCGCGCGGCCAGTGTGAAGGTTTTTGTCGAGTGAAAGTTTCCCTTGAATAGTTTCCGGCAGGTGATTCAGCGGATTGGGTTTTACGCCTTGCTTTCGGCCGCCGGTATTTCCTCGGCCTCTGCTGACGCCCTCCCCGCCGGCTTTGTTCGGCTGGCCGACATCGATCCCAGTATCCGGCAGGATATCCGCTATGCCGGCCTCGAAAACTTCCTGCATCGCAAGGTAAGCGGTTACGATGCGCCGGTATGCGTCCTCACCAGCCAAGCGGCGCAAGCGCTTTCCGCAGTGCAGAAAGCGATTGCTGCCGGAGGGCTGACGCTGGTCGTGTTCGACTGCTACCGCCCTGCGCGTGCTGTCTCCGACATGGGTGACTGGACAAAAACGAGCGGACCACCGGACCCGCAATGGTACCCAAAGGTCAAGCGCAAGGATCTCATCGCCAAGGGCTATATCGGCGAACTGTCCACCCATTCGCGCGGATCGACGGTCGATGTCGCCATCACGCGAGCGGACCGCAAGAGCGCTCCGAAACCGGCCTGCGGCGCGACCGATGCCGACACGCTGGATTTCGGCACCGGTTTCGACTGTTTCGATCCGACGAGCGAAACGGCTCACCGACCGATCGCCAGTGAAGCGGCGGCAAACCGCAAAAAACTTGTCGAGGCGATGCGCGCCGGCGGCTTCAAGAATTACGCACGCGAATGGTGGCACTTCACGCTGGAAAACGAGCCGTTTCCAGGAGAGCGCTTCAACTTTCCCGTCACCGCCGAATAGTCCGCCAAAACCCCGTTCGGACGCGACGCCGCCATTGCCGAAGAGCTAGCCGTCTCTAGATAATCGCGTCGGGAGCGTAGGTCCCGTGCAAGGGAAAATAGTTCCTCCCATCGCCGAAAGTAGGCGAAAAATTGCTTCAATAGGCCAAAAAAGGCAACATTGAATGCATCTAAATTCTATCAATTCGGTAGATTTGGCGCGAGTTCAACGGAGGCGGAAATGACCAAACCTCATTTCAGGAAACTGCTCGGCGCACTGGTCGCCACATCGGTCCAGTTCGGCACGCTCGGTTTCGCGTTTGCCGACACCACCATTCTCAACGTGTCCTATGACCCGACGCGTGAGCTCTACAAGCAATTCGATGAGGCCTTTGTCGCCCACTGGAAGGCCGAGACAGGCGAGACGGTGACCATCCAGCAGTCGCATGGCGGATCCGGCGCCCAGGCGCGCGCCGTGATCGACGGGCTCGACGCCGACGTGGTGACGCTGGCGCTCGAAGGCGATATCAACGCCATTGTCTCGAAAACGAAGAAGATCAATCCCGACTGGCGGACGAAATTCGAAAACAATTCGGCGCCTTACACCTCGACCATCATCTTCCTCGTCCGCAAGGGAAACCCCAAGGGCATTCATGATTGGGGCGATCTGGTCAAGGATGACGTCCAGGTGATCACGCCCAATCCGAAGACCTCCGGCGGCGCGCGCTGGAACTATCTTGCCGCCTGGGCCTATGCCAGCGCCAAGGATGGCGGCGACGAGGCCAAGACCAAGGGATTCGTTGGCAATCTCTATGCGCATGTCCCGGTTCTCGACACCGGTGCGCGCGGCGCCACCGTGACCTTTGCGCAAAAAGGGCTAGGCGACGTGCTGCTCGCCTGGGAAAACGAGGCCTATCTGGCGCTCGACGAGTTCGGCGCTGACAATTTCGATATCGTCTACCCGCCGACCTCGATTCTGGCCGAGCCGCCGGTCGCAGTGGTCGACGCCAATGTCGACGCCAAAGGCACACGCAAAGTTGCCGAAGCCTATCTGAGCTACCTCTATTCCAAGGAAGGCCAGACGATCATCGCCAAGAATCATTATCGCCCTTCGAAGCCCGACCTGGTGCCGGCGGAGGACCTGGCCAAGCAGCCTGAGATCAAGCTGGTCACCATCGACGACCCACTTTTTGGCGGCTGGAAGAAGGCACAGCCTTATCATTTCGGCGACGGTGGTATATTCGACCAGATCTATAAGCCGGCCCAGTAGCATTTAGATCAGGACGACATGACCACAGCACCCGCCAAGGCGGGGTGGCGGTTCAGGCAGCCGAGCGTCATTCCGGGTTTCGGATTGACGCTCGGCTTCTCGCTTGCCTACCTCACCCTCATCATCCTCATTCCCCTGTCCGGGTTGATCTGGCGCTCGGCGGCGCTCGGCTGGACCGACTTCTGGGCGATCGTCACCGACCGCCGCACCATCAACGCGCTTGAAATCAGCTTCGGCACCGCCTTCATTGCCGCCGCCGTCAACGTCGTCTTCGGCACGATCGTCGCCTGGGTGCTGGTGCGCTACAGCTTTCCCGGCCGCCGCATCGTCGATGCCATGGTCGACCTGCCCTTTGCGCTGCCGACGGCGGTTGCCGGCATCGCGCTGACCACGCTTTACGCACCGAACGGCTGGATCGGCAGCCTGCTGACGCCGCTCGGCATCAAAGTCGCTTATACGCCACTCGGCATTGTCATTGCGCTGATCTTCATCGGGCTGCCCTTCGTCGTGCGCACCGTGCAGCCGATCATGGAGGAGATCGACAAGGAGGTCGAGGAAGTGGCCGCAACGCTCGGCGCCAATCGCTTCCAGATCATCAGCCGCGTCCTGCTTCCCGGACTGGCGCCGGCCATCGTCACCGGTTTCGCGCTGGCCTTCGCGCGCGGCGTCGGCGAGTATGGCTCAGTCATCTTCATCGCCGGCAACCTGCCCTATAAATCCGAGATCGCACCGCTTCTGATTGTCATCAGGCTCGAGGAATATAATTACGCTGCGGCGACCGCGATCGCGGCGATCATGCTGGCGCTGTCCTTCGTGATGCTGCTGGTCATCAACCTGGTGCAGACGTGGAGCCGCAAGCGCTATGGCTGACCCGGAGATCAAATCCTACGCGCCGCACCACGAAAGCCAGTCGCCGGCGGTGACCGAAAGCCGCACGGCGAGAACCGTGCTGATGATCGTGACCTTTGCCTTCCTCGGCATTTTCCTGCTCTTGCCGCTGATCATCGTCTTCAAGGAAGCTTTCGCCAAAGGCATCGAGGCCTACACACAGGCGCTGTCGGAACCGGATACGCGCTCGGCGATCCGCCTGACGCTTCTGGTCGCGGCGATCTCGGTGCCGCTCAACGTCGTCTTCGGCATTTCCGCCGCTTGGGCGATTGCCAAGTTCGAGTTCAAGGGCAAGGCGTTCCTGACCACGCTGATCGACCTGCCGTTTTCGGTCTCCCCGGTCATTTCCGGCCTGGTCTATGTACTCCTCTTCGGCGCGCAAGGCCTGCTCGGTGCCTGGCTCAAGGCGCATGGCATCGTCATCCTGTTTGCCGTGCCGGGCATCGTGCTGGCCACCATCTTCGTCACCTTCCCCTTCGTCGCCCGCGAATTGATCCCGCTGATGCAGGAGCAGGGCAATGGCGACGAGGAGGCGGCCCTGTCGCTCGGCGCCAATGGCTGGCAGGCGTTCTGGTACGTGACGTTGCCTAACGTCAAATGGGGACTGCTCTACGGCGTACTGTTGTGCAATGCCCGCGCCATGGGTGAGTTCGGCGCGGTCTCGGTGGTGTCCGGCCACATACGCGGGTTGACCAACACCATGCCGCTGCATGTCGAAATCCTTTATAACGAGTACAATGCCGCCGCCGCCTTTGCCGTCGCTTCGCTGCTTGCCGGCCTGGCGCTCGTCACACTGGTCTTGAAAACACTTCTCGAGATGCGCTACGGCGCCGAGATCGCCGCGACGCGCGGACACTGACAAAATGCATGTCGCCCAAAAGTGGGAACCGGTTTTGGGATAACGACATGCATCAACTACAAAAGGGATTTGTATGGAAGTTCGCGTTGCCAACGTGCGCAAGGAGTTTGAGCGGTTTCCGGCCCTTCACGACGTTTCGCTCGACATCAAGTCGGGTGAGTTGATCGCGTTGCTGGGGCCATCCGGTTCCGGCAAGACGACGCTGCTCAGGCTGATTGCCGGGTTGGAGCGGCCGACCCGCGGAAAGATCTTCTTCGGCGAAGAGGATGCCTCGCAAAAGTCGATCCAGGAGCGCAATGTCGGCTTCGTCTTTCAGCATTACGCGCTGTTTCGCCATATGACGGTCGCCGACAATATCGGCTTCGGACTCAAGGTCCGGCACGGGCCGTCACGCCCGTCGGCGA
>NZ_JAMYMF010000051.1:0-31524 GCF_040318415.1 Mesorhizobium sp. M1163
CGCTCCTTCGCTCAACTGCCTCTCCAAAGAATCCTTTCTCAGCCTAAACTCAACCCCAAAATCGCCATATGCGATTCCCCTGCCCGGAAAGGGGAGATCGGCAGCTTCGCCGACAGCGCCTGCTGCGGAATAAATTGAGGATGCCGGCAGGAGGTATGCCAACGTCCGGAACAGGCGGATGCCGGTCAGCGCCGCGCCTGCAAAAGCCCCAGCAAGGCATCTTCGCTGGGCTCAGGCGCAATCCGGATCCTTTCGCCAGCGGCATCATCCAAGGCCGCGGCAATACGTCCCGACAATGCGAAAAAGCGCGTCTCTTCAAAAAAACCGCGCACCGCCGGCCGGCTAGCCAGGGCCTGCATCGCCATGGCCGCCTTGGCCGAATAGAGCAGCACCGCCTCGACCGGCCGGGCGGACAGGCGCGCAAGAACGGCCTCGTCGGAGTAATCCAGCACAACGGTGTCGTAGGTCTCGACGGCGCGGACCTGAGCGCCCGCCGCCTGCAGCCGCTCCTCGAAGCCCGGAAAGCGCACCCGCCCGCAGAGATAGACGATCGTCTGCCCCGCGTAACCACCAGCAAGCGCATCGGCCAGCGCCTCGGCATTCCCTGGGCCTTCGCTGACCGACAGAAACCCGGCCGCGCGGGCGGCTTCCGCCGTCTTCCTGCCGACGGTGTGGCACGGCAAGCCGGCGAGCGCCGCGATGACCTCTTTCGGCGCATGGCGAACGCCGTTGGCACTGGTGGCCGCGACCGCCGCAGCCGCATCGGCGACCGCGCCGACGTCGACGGGCAGCGCCACCGTTTCGGTCAGCGGCAGCAGGATCGGCTGAAAGCCGGCATCCGCAAGCCGGCGCGCCGTGCGCAAGGCGCCCGGTTCGGGTCTCGTCACCAGGACGCGGAGCATGTCAGGTCCAGCCGTCGAAGAATGTTTCGCCGGCTTTGGCCCGAACGGTCGCGGCGGCTTCCGCGCCAATGCGCGCCGCCTCCTGCGCTGGCCCTTCCAGCCTGACTTCATGCGACTGCGTGCCATCGGGCGAGATGATCAGCCCGGCAAAGGAAACCGTTGCGCCGGATATCGTCGCATGGCCGGCGATCGGGGTGCGGCAGGAGCCGTCGAGCGCCGCCAGGAAGGCGCGCTCGCAGGCCAGCGCCTGGCCGGTCGGCACGTCGTGGATTGCCGCCAGCATCGCTTCCACGTCGCGGTCGCCGATGCGGCTCTCGATACAGATCGCGCCTTGCCCCGGCGCCGGCGGAAAGACGTCGAGCGGCATCAGGTCGGTGACGACATTTTCGAGCCCGAGCCGCTTCAGCCCGGCATAGGCGAGGATGGTGCCGTCGGCGATGCCTTCGTCGAGCTTGCGCAGCCGCGTCTGCACATTGCCGCGAAACATCACCACGTCGATGTCCGGCCGCATCCGCCGGATCAGCGCCTGGCGCCTGAGCGACGACGAACCGACCCTGGCGCCTTGCGGCAGGCCGGCAATCGTTCGCGCCGCCTTGCCGATGAAGGCGTCACGCGCGTCCTCGCGCGGCAGGAAGGCGGCCAGCTCCAGCCCCTCGGGCAACAGCGTCGGCATGTCCTTCGACGAATGCACGGCGATGTCGATGCGCCGCGCCAGCAGCGCCTCCTCGATCTCCTTGGTGAACAGGCCCTTGCCGCCGGCTTCGGACAGCGGCCGGTCCTGGATGCGGTCGCCGCTGGTCGAGATGACGACCACCTCGAACGCCTCGGCCGGCATGCCATGCGCCGTCATCAGCCGCGCCTGCGTTTCATGCGCCTGTGCCAGTGCCAGCGGGCTGCCGCGTGTTCCGATTTTCAAGGTTGTTTGCATGGCGCGCCGTCCGTGATAACCCCCGGCAGGATCGAGGTCCGTCTTCCCGGCTTTCTCCTATCGGGGAAAGGCAGGCCGTACAATCCTTGGAGACAGCGACGAATTGATCCGCGTTCTGGGCATCGAGACGAGTTGCGACGAGACCGCCGCCAGCGTGGTGGCGCTGGACGATCGCAGCGCGCCCCAAATCCTGTCGAACATCGTGCTCAGCCAGATCGAGGAGCATGCCGCTTTCGGCGGCGTCGTGCCGGAGATCGCCGCGCGTGCCCATGTCGAGGCGCTGGACGGCATCATCGAGGCAGCGCTTGCTGATTCCGGCGTCGATCTCGCCGACATCGATGCGATTGCCGCCACCGCCGGTCCCGGTCTTGTCGGCGGGCTGATCGTCGGCCTGATGACGGCAAAAGCAATCGCCGCGGCAGCTAAAAAACCGCTGATCGCCGTCAACCATCTCGAAGGCCACGCGCTGACGGCCAGATTAACCGACGGGCTCGACTTTCCCTACCTCTTGCTGCTGGTTTCCGGCGGCCATACCCAGATCGTCGCCGTGCGCGGCGTCGGCGACTACCAGCGCTGGGCGACGACCATCGACGACGCGCTTGGCGAAGCCTTCGATAAGACGGCCAAGATGCTCGGCCTGCCCTATCCGGGCGGACCGAATGTCGAGAAGGCGGCGGCAAATGGCGATGCGGCCCGTTTTGCGTTTCCGCGCCCGATGAAGGGCTCGGCGCAGCCCGATTTTTCCTTTTCCGGCCTCAAGACCGCAGTGCGCCAGGCGGCATCCGCGATCGCCCCGCTGAGCGACCAGGACGTCGCCGATATCTGCGCCTCGTTCCAGGCGGCGGTGGCGGATGCGCTCGGCGACCGTGTTTCGCGGGCGCTGACCAGATTCCGTCAGCAATTCCCGGACAAGGCCGAGCCTGCGCTGGTTGTCGCCGGCGGCGTCGCCGCCAACCGGACGATCAAGGCGACATTGCAAGCGCTGTGCGAACAGGCCGGGTTCAGCTTCGTCGCCCCGCCGCTTAATCTCTGCACCGACAATGCGGCGATGATCGCCTGGGCCGGCATCGAGCGGCTGCGCGCCGGCATATCAGGCGAAAACGCCGCCGATTTCGTGCCGCGCTCGCGCTGGCCGCTGGACAGCGTCTCGGCCCCGATGGTCGGCTCTGGCCGGCGCGGGGCCAAGGCGTGACGAGCAAAGCCATGACGCGCAAAGCCAGCGCCGGCTGGCGTGTCGCCGTGCTTGGCGGCGGTGCCTGGGGCACGGCGCTGGCGCTGGCCATGCTGCGCGCCGGCCATTCGGTCCGGCTGTTCGCGCGCGACCCGGAGACCGTCGCGGCGATCGACCGTGGCGAAAATCCGCGCTATCTGCCCGGCATCGCGCTCGATCCCGGCATCGCGGCGACAAGTGACATCAAACTGGCTCTCGCCGACGCCGACTGCGTGCTGGCGGTGGCGCCGGCGCAATCGTTGCGCGCCATGCTGACGGCCGCGTCCAGCCATGTGCCGAAAGGCGTCCCGCTGGTGCTCTGCGCCAAGGGCATCGAGCGCGACACCGGCGCGCTGCTGTCGTCCATTGCCGAGGAAATCCTGCCGGCAAATCCGGTCGCCGCTTTGTCCGGCCCAAGCTTTGCCACCGACGTCGCCAGGGGCCTGCCCACGGCCGTGGTGGTCGCCGCCCGCGACGAGGCTCTGGCCACCGACCTTGCCGCCCGTTTCTCGGCTGAAAACCTGCGTTGTTATTGGAGCGACGACCTGATCGGCGTCGAGATCGGCGGCGCGCTGAAGAACGTCTTTGCCATCGCCGCGGGTGCCGTTACCGGCGCCGGGCTCGGCGCCAGCGCCCAGGCCGCAATGGTGACGCGCGGCTTCGTCGAATTGCGCCGCATCGGTGCCGCCTTCGGCGCAAAGCCGGAGACGCTGATGGGGCTTTCCGGCCTCGGCGACCTGCTGCTCACCTGCTCGTCCGCCCAGTCGCGCAATTTCGCCTATGGGCTGGCGCTCGGGCAAGGCAAGCCGCTTGCCGGCCTGCCTCTGGCTGAAGGCGTGCCGACGGCGGCGATCGCCGCCCGCATCGCCGGCGAGCGCCGGATCGACGCGCCGATCATCGCCGCCGTCGCCGCCATACTGGACGGCACCGTCACCATAGACCAGGCTGTGTCGGCGTTGATGACCAGGCCGCTCAAAACCGAAACCGACATGTAATCCCGAACGATTGCGGAGATGGAAAGATGCTGTTTGCGTTGATTTGCAAGGACAAGCCAGGAAGCCTGCAGGTGCGGCTCGATACGCGGCCTAAGCACCTTGCCTTCCTGGAAGGGCTGAACGGTGACAAGAAATTGGCCTTCGCCGGCCCGTTCCTCGACGCAGACGGCAAGCCGAACGGCACTCTCGCCGTTGTCGAGGCGCCCGATCTGGCTGCGGCAAAAGCCCTGTCGGCGGCCGATCCCTATACCAAGGCAGGGCTGTTCGAAAGCGTCGAAATCCGGCAGTGGAACTGGAGCTTCAACAAACCGGCGGGTATCTAAATGCATGTCGCGCAAAAGTGTGCAGCGGTTTTGTGATAACGACATGCATAAAACAAGAACCTGAAGCGCGTCGCATGACGCCGGTCGAACGCGACGCGCTTTTAGTCGCGACGGCACCTGAGGAGGAGCAAGACAATGAACTACTGGCTGTTCAAATCCGAACCCTCGGTCTTCTCCTTCGAGGACCTCAAGGCCAAGGGCAAGGCCGGCACGCAATGGGACGGCGTGCGCAATTATGCGGCGCGCAACAACATGAAGGCGATGCAGATCGGCGATCTCGGCTTTTTCTACCATTCCAATGATGGGCTCGACATAGTCGGCATCGCCGAAATCTGCGCTCTGGCCCATCAGGACAGCACGACCGACGATCCCCGCTGGGAGTGCGTCGATATCCGCGCCTTCAAGGACATGCCGAAGCCGGTGACGCTGGAACAGGCCAAGGCCAATCCAAAGCTGGCCGACATGGCGCTGGTGCGGCTCGGGCGGCTGTCCGTGCAGCCGGTGACGCCTGCCGAATGGCAGGAGGTCTGCCGCATGAGCGGACTGACGCCGGCGCCATGACGGCGCTGACGCCGGACAGCGCCAAGAAATTCATCCTCGACAACACGGCGCTGATGGCGCCGCCGCATGTGCCGGAGATACGCCTGCAGCTGGCCGACGAGGCGCATGAATTGTGGCAGCGGACCGAGGATGAGCTGAGCGAAATCGGCCTGCCACCGCCCTTCTGGGCCTTCGCCTGGGCCGGCGGCCAAGGCCTTGCCCGCTACATCCTCGACAATCCGGCTGCGGTGCGCGGCAGGCGCGTGCTCGACTTCGCCTCCGGCTCCGGCCTTGTCGCCATTGCAGCAGTGATGGCCGGATCTGCCGAGGTGATCGCCGCCGATATCGACCCGTTCTGCGCGACCGCGATCCGCCTCAATGCAGAGGCCAATGGCGTCGAGATAGAATTCCTCGCCGGCGACTGCATCGGCACCGATGCGGGCTGGGATCTGGTGCTGGCCGGCGACGTCTTCTACGACAAAGCTTTCGCCGACAGGCTGATGCCGTGGTTCGCGGCGTTGAAGGCGCGCGGCGCCGACATCCTCGTCGGCGATCCCGGCCGCTCCTATCTGCCGAAGGCCGGGCTGGAACCGCTTGCCGTCTACGAAGTGGCGGTGACCCGCGCGCTGGAGGACGCCGAGGTCAAGCGCACCACGGTCTGGTGCCTTGCTTGACGGCATCGCCGAACAGGCGTTCCATCGCGCAATCGACCGGAGGGAATCATGGATTTTTCAGCAATCAATTGGCTGGCGGTAATCGTCGCCGCCGTGGTGGCGTGGCTGTTCGGCGCGGCCTGGTATATGGGCTTGAGCAAGCCGTGGCTGAAGGCCGCCAAGCTTGATCCGGCGACGATGAGCAAGTCGATGCTGCCCTTCGTCGTCTCCTTCGTCGCGGAGCTTGTCATGGCGCTGGTCATGTCGCTGATCATCGGCGCAGTGACCGGCGGCGAACCGAGCCTGCTTGCCGGGGTGATCTTCGGCTTCGTTCTCTGGCTGGGGTTCGTCGCCACGACGCTTTCGGTCAACCATCGCTACGAAGGTTTCGGCTGGGATCTGACGCTCATCGATGTCGGCCATTGGCTCGGCGTGATGCTTCTCATCGGCGCGGTGATCGGCTGGTTCGGCGCGGCGGCGACAGGCTGACCTTTAGGTTGGGGTCTTGGCGACTTCCTCGAGAAGCCAATCGCGAAAGGCGACGATGCGTGGATCGTTCGCCGCATTTTCGGGATAGACTAGGAAATAGGCGAACTCGGGCGCGACCTTGATGCCGAGTTCGAACGGCCGGATCAGCCGGCCTTCCGAAAGGTCGTTTGCCACCATGGCGAAATCGGCGAGCGCAACCGCGTTGCCGTCGAGCGCGGCCTGCACGGCATCCGTCGAATTGCCGAACACGATGGTCCGGCTGTCGTCGAAATCGTCGACGCCCGCAGCCGCCATCCACATGCTCCAGTTCGGCCAGGTGACGCCCTGGCGTGACCAGTCGATATGGGCCAGCGTGTGATGAAACAGGTCGCGCGGCTCCTTGAGCGGCGGCCCTGACCGCAGCAAGGCCGGGCTGCAGACGGGGATGATGACGTTTTCGAACAGCCGGTGCGAGCGAAGCCCCGGATACTTGCCAGTGCCGAAACGGATGCCGACATCGACATCGTCGCGGTCGAAATCGCGCACCTCATAGCTGATATCGAAGCGCAGCTCGATTGCCGGATGCTGTTTGCGAAAATCGTCGACGCGCCGCATCAGCCACTTCGTCGCGAATTGCGCATCGAGGGTGACCTTCAGCAGCGCCGATCCGCGCGCCGTCTTCTGCGCCCGTGACACCGCGCGGCCAAGCAGGTCGAGCGCGTCGGTCGAAGCCTCGAACAGCACCGCGCCCGCCTCGGTGAGCCGAATTGTGCGGCTGGTGCGTGTGAACAGCACGACACCGAGCTGATCCTCGATTTCCTTGATCTGGTGGCTGACCGCCGCCGGCGTCAGGCCGAGCTCGTCGGCGGCGCGGGTGAAATTGAGGTGCCGGGCCGCTGCCTCCAGCGTCCGCAGCGCACGGGTTCCAGGCAGCAGGCGCGCCATCAGTGCCAGACGAGGAGAGTTCGGTCGAGCATTCCAATCCTCAAACAAAACTTGAAGATGTAGAAAAAACTACTCGTTTCCCGTTTGAATTTCAATCCGCCATGATCTGAGCATCGAAGAAACATCAAACCGGATTTGATGTCCGGAGAAGCGGATTGCACCATGTCTGATATCGCCTTGCGCTCTGTAACCCTCCGCCCGGCCTGGCTGCGCGCCGTGCTCGACTGGCTTCGGCACGCGAGAATCGCGGCCAATCTTCCCTACGAGAATGTCGAGGATCTCTCCGATCGCCAGCTGCGCGACATCGGTAGCGAACGCAAGGACATCGCACGCGCCATGGACCGCGAACTCGGCCGGCTCGGCCTTCTCGACATAGGGTGGCAAAGGAGTAGGGGAGTAGGGGAGTAGGGGAGTAGGGGAGCTAAGCGGCGCGCCCGCCCCTGTCTCTACTTTTACTGCCCTATTCCCCTACTCCCTTATTCCCCTATTCCCTTACCTTACCACCCTCACCACCGTCCGCTCCGACAGCAGCGGCAGCAGCCGTGCCATGGTGCGGGCTGTTACCGCGACGCAGCCTTGCGTCGGCGTGAAGCCGGGGCGCGCCAGGTGGAAGAAGATGGCGCTGCCGCGCCCGCGCCGGCGCGGCACAATGTTCCAGTCCAGCACTAGGCAAGCATCGTAGAGATCGTCGGCCCGCTGCATCCGCTCATGGCTGGCGCCATAGGGGATTTTGACCGGGCGGTTGTAGTTGCGGTCCCCAGGCACTTCGCACCAGCCGAGGTCGCGGCCGATCGGCGTCATCGCCAGCCGCGTCCGGCGGCCGCTGGAAAAACGGTCGCCGCGAAAATATCCCGACAATATCCGCATCGAGGCGAGCGGCGTGGCGCCATCGCCCTCGCGCTTGCCGGCCGAGATGCCGCCATGCCCCAGCGCACATGGAAACACGAGTTTGCCGGCCTGTAGAAAGCCCTGGCTGGCATGGCCGGGCCGCGCGCGCACGGTGAGCACGGTGAGCCCTTTCGGCAAAATTGCGCCGACTGCATTGCGATCGTGTTTTTTCTTGTATGATCGTGCCACGGAACAAATCACTGTGAACGGCTGTTGTGCCGGTCAGCTTCCGCATAAACAGGCAGCGGTCAACTGAAATCTCTTTTCAAAACAACGGATTGATCCATGACTTCACGCACCATTCTGATCGTCGACGACGATGACGACCTGCGCGGCACCCTTGTCGAGCAATTGTCGCTTTATGAGGAATTCGATGTCCTGCAGGAAGCGACCGCCGCCAAAGGCGTCGCCGCGGCGCGCGGCGGGCTTATCGACCTGCTCATCATGGATGTCGGCCTGCCCGACATGGATGGCCGCGAGGCGGTGAAGATATTGCGCAAGGGCGGCTACAAGGCGCCGATCATCATGCTGACCGGCCACGACACCGATTCCGACACGATCCTTGGTCTCGAGGCCGGCGCCAACGACTATGTGACCAAGCCGTTCCGCTTTGCCGTGCTGCTGGCCCGCATTCGCGCCCAGCTGCGCCAGCACGAGCAGAGCGAGGACGCCACTTTCTCGGTCGGCCCCTACACGTTCAAGCCCAGCCAGAAGCTTCTGATCGACCCGCGCGGCGCCAAGGTGCGGCTGACCGAAAAGGAAGCCTCGATCATCAAATATCTCTACCGCGCCGACCAGAAGGTGGTGACCCGCGACGTGCTGCTGGAGGAAGTATGGGGCTACAATTCCGGCGTCACCACGCATACGCTCGAAACCCACGTCTACCGGCTGCGCCAGAAGATCGAGCGCGATCCTTCCAACGCGGAAATTCTCGTGACAGAAAGCGGCGGCTACAAGCTGGTTCCTTAAACATTTCATTATTCAAATAAGCGATCCGGGCGGGGCGCTTTTCGGGTACGGTCCTGAGCTGGAGGTGGGTCTGGATCGAACTCGCGGAGGCATCGGGTCCAAGGAGCGGAACCGATTTTTGAAACGCCTTGCGCGTCCGGGGGACGCGCGGCGCTCTAGGGAGGAGTGGGACTGACGGTTCGGGGACATAGCTAGATGGCGCTGGATGACGACATCCGCATCCTGTCCACCGTGAGGCTCTTCGAGGGCTTTACGCAGGAACAGCTGCGTCTGCTCGCCTTCGGCGCCGAAACCACCATGCTGAAAGCCGACCACAAGCTTTATCGCGAGGACGACGAAGCTGATTCGGCCTACATCGTGGTCAGCGGCCGCATCGTGCTCTATCGCGAGCACGACGGGGAGCGCATCCCGATCGGCACCGCCGGTCCCGGCACCATACTCAGCGAACTGGCGCTGATCGCCGACACCAACCGGCTCACCAGCGCCTCCGCCGAAATCGATTCGGAAGTGCTGCGGCTCAGCCGCAAGATGTTCCGCCGCATCCTCGAGGAATACCCGGAGCTGGCGGTTCACTTGCACCAGCGCATATTGGAGGATTTCCAGGCGATGATCCGCCGGATCGAGGAACTTGGGCCGCGTTTTGCCGGCTAATGTAGCGCCTCTGGTTTAACCAGATTTCGGAATTTGCGAGTTCTCAAGGCCGGTGCGTTGCGGAAACAAGCTCGGCCTTGCGCCGCGCCGTCTCCAGTCCGAGCGCAATGAAGCGGCGCGCATGTTTGGCCAGCTCCATATTGTCGGTCCACAGATTGCGCCAGATCGCGGTTTTCCGCGACAGGTTCTCGTCGACGATTTCCGACGAGAAGGATTCGAAGCTGAGGTCGTCGCTGTAGCCGATAGCGGTCAGCGCATCGAATACCCCGGCGAAATCGATATTGCCGGCGCCGAGGAAGCCGCGATGGCTCTCGCCGATATGGACATAGCCGATTTTCTTTGCGGCGTTGCGGATGGCCAATCCGACATCGGCCTCCTCGATGTTCATGTGGAACGTGTCGAGATGCAGGAAGATGTTGTCGGAGCCGCTGTCCTCGAGAAAGGCCATGCCTTGCGCGGCGGTGTTGAGCAGGTTGCTTTCGAAGCGGTTGACGATCTCGAGGTTGAGGGTGACGCCGGCTGACTTTGCCGTCTCCGCCACCTCGGCAAGCGTGCCGGCGCTGCGGTTCCACTGGTCGCGCGTCGGCGCCTCGCTCTGCAAACCGTGGCTGGTGCTGAGGATGCCGGCAACCTTCTGGCCGCCGAGATCGCGAGTCAGCGCGATCGTACGTTTCAGGATTTCGACGCCGTGCGCCGCAATCGTTTTGTCGGCGCTCGAAATATCGCCGTCGGCCGGCAGTCCGATGCTGATCGCGACGCCGAGGCCGAGATCGGCTATCCGCTTGGCCAAGCCGTCAATGTCGACATTGGCGGGGTCGAGATAGGAGAATTCGATCAGGTCGAAGCCGGCTTCGCTGGTGTTGGCCAGCGTCCGCTCGAGATCGCTCTGCGTCGAGCTCGCCGACCAGACGAATGAGTGGATTCCGATGCGCGACATGATTGTCTCCGGTTATTCCAGCAGTAGCGGACCCAAGTCCAAATCGGTGTTTGGCAATCCGTTGCTCAGACAAAAAAGGTGCGGCCGGTCATACCGGCCGCACCAGGCTTGGGAGGTTTAGCGAGCTGCGGTCCAGCCCTTGTAATCCTTCAAGTTGTCGGCCGTGATCAGCTTCGGGTCGAGCAGCACCGTCGGCTCGGCCAGCTTCTTGCCGGCAAGCAGGTCAGCCGCCATCGTCAGCGACTGGCCGGCCATCACATAGGGATCCTGCGAGGCCGAGGCCTTGATCATCGACGTGCCGGAAGCGAGTTCCTTCTCGATATCGGGCGCGCCGTCGACCGCCGTGAAGATGAACTCCGAGCGGTTGAGCTGCTTGGCCGCAAGCTGGGCGCCGATCGCCGTCGGATCGTTGATGGCGAACACCGCGTCGATCTTGTCGAAACGGGTCAGCAGCGACTGGAACACTTTCAAGCCGCCGTCACGTGAGCCTTCGGCGTTCTGGTCGTCTGAAAGGACCTTGATGTCGGGGTGTTTTGCCAGCACGTCCTTGCAGCCCTTGACCCTCTCCAGGATCGACGACGAGGCCGGGCCGTTGAGGATGACGTAGTCGCCCTTGCCGCCGGTATGGTCGACCAGATACTGGCACGCCTCTTCGCCGGCCTTGACATTGTTGGTCATCACGGTGACGTCGGCGCCCGGCGCCGAAACGTCAAAAGCGGCAACGACGATGCCGGCCGCCTGTGCCTTCTTCACCGCCGGTGCGATCGCCTTGGCATCGACGGCATTGAGCATGATGACGTCGACGCCGGCGGCGATGAAGGAATCGACCTGCGAGACCTGCTTGTTGAGATCGTAGTCGGCCGATACCGATGTCACCTGCACATTCGGGTTGATTTTCTTGGCCGCGTCCTCGATGCCCTTGATGGTGGCGACGAAGAACGGGTTGCCGAGCAGGCCGACCGAGATGCCGACCTTGTTCAGGTCCTTGGCCGATGCCGGCGCGATGACGGCGGCTGCAAGGGCGACGCCGCAGAGCAGTTTAGCGATGATCTTCATAGTTTTATTTTCCTCCTGATGCCCGCGCCTCTCACGGTGCGTTACACATGAAACCGGCTCGATGGACGCCGGCGACTAAGGGCCATCACGTTCTTGCTCCTGCCTGGAGCCGGTAACGGTCGAGGGCGACCGCCACGATGATGACCAATCCCTTGATGATGTACTGCCAGATGTCGGAAACACCGGCGAGGATGAGCCCATTTGACAGCACGGCGATGATCAGGCCGCCGATCAGCGTGCCCCAGATCGAGCCGACGCCGCCGACGAAGCTGGTGCCGCCGAGGATGACCGCGGCAATGGCGTCGAGTTCGTAGGACTGGCCGAGCTGCAGCCCGTTGGCGGCATAGAGCCGGGCCGCCGACATGGCGCCGCCAAGGCCGGCCAGAAGGCCGGAAACGCCGTAGACGAAGAGCAGCACCAGCGGCACCTTGATGCCGGTCAGTCTGGCGGCCTCGGCGTTGCCGCCGACGGCGTAGATCCAGGTGCCAAGCACGGTGCGCTTGAGCACCAGCCAGGACAGCACCACGACCGCCAGCGCGATGATGACCAGCCATGGAACGCCGAACAGCGAACCGTTGCCGATGAAGTCGAACGGCAGGTCCGAGTTGAACACCGTCGTGTCCTGGCCAAGCAACCGGGCGACGCCGCGCACGGCGGTCAGTGATCCCAGCGTGACGATGAAGGGCGGCAGCTTGATGTAGGCGATCAGCAGGCCGTTGATGACGCCGAAGCCGAGCCCGACGAGAATGGCCGCCGGCACGCCCAGCAGTCCCCAATCGGGCACCAGCGACACCATCACCGCCACCATCGCCGAGGCGGCAAGGATCGAGCCGACGGACAGGTCGATGCCGCCGGTCAGGATGACGAAGGTCATGCCGGCCGCCAACACGATGTTGATCGACGATTGCTGCATGACGATCAGCAGATTGGTCTGGGTGAAAAAGCGCGGGTTGATGAACTGGAAGCCGACCGCCAGCAGAATCAGGATCGGCAGCATGCCGAGCGCAGCGATGGCGGTGCGCCACCTTGTGCTCCTGCCCACCGCCCGGTCGTCCGCTTTCATCGTGTCGGCCACCTTGTCGGTCATCGCTGAGCCGCTCCCGTTGCAAGTTCCATGATCGCTTCCTGCCGCAGTGGCTCGCCCTCCGACGCCGTTACCTCGCCGGCAATGGTGCCGTCGCGCATCACCAGCACGCGGTCGGCGATGCCGATCACCTCCGGCAGTTCGCTGGAGATCATCAGGATGGCGATGCCTTTCTTGGCCAGATTGTCGATCAGCCGGTAGATTTCCGACTTCGCCCCGACGTCGACGCCGCGGGTCGGCTCATCGAGGATGACGACCTGCGGCTCTGTTTCCAGCAGGCGGGCGAGCAGCACCTTCTGCTGGTTGCCACCCGACAGCGAGCCGGCATTGGCCTGCACCGAGCTGGTGCGGATGGAGAGCTCGGACACCGCCTTGGCGGCGCGCCTTTCGGCGGCCGTGAAGTCGCGCAGACCGCCGGCCTTCGCGTCCCTTGCCAGCACGCCCATGCTGATGTTGTCGGAGATCGACATGTCGAGGAACAGGCCAAGTTGCTTGCGGTCCTCGGTCAGGTAGGCGATGCCGGCATCCAGCGCCTCGCTTGGCGAACCGATGGATATCGGTTTGCCGCCGAGCTCCAGCGTGCCCGATATGTGCCTGTCGGCGCCGAAGATCAGCCGTGCCAGTTCGGTGCGGCCCGAGCCGACCAGGCCTGCCAGTGCCAGCACCTCGCCTTTGTGGAGGTCGAAGGAGCAATTCTTTATGAGATTGCCGTCCGACATGCCGCGCACCGACAGCGCGACGGCGCGCTTGCTGTCCGGCGGGCGGTGATCCTTCTTGTAGAACGTCGACAGATCGCGCCCGACCATCATCGATACCAGGCGTGAGGCGTTCAGATCGGCGCGGTCGAGCGTGCCGACATAGCCGCTGTCGCGTAGCACGCTGACGCGGTCGGCGAGCTGGTAGACCTCTTCCATGCGGTGGCTGATGTAGATGATGGCAATACCTTGCGACTTCAGCGTCGCGATCACCTCGAACAGCCGGTCGGTCTCACGCGAGGTCAGCGACGTGGTCGGCTCGTCCATGACGATGATGCGCGCATTGGTCGACAGCGCGCGGGCGATTTCGACCAACTGGCGTTCGCCGAGCGACAGGCTGGTGACCGGGGTGCGCGCTGAAAAAGTCACGCCGAGCCGCGCGATGATGTCGCTGGCGCGCCGGTTACACTGCTCGCGATCGACGATGCCGAACCGTCGCGGCTCGTTGCCGAGGAAAATGTTCTGCGCCACCGACAGATTGGGCGCCAGCGACAGCTCCTGGTAGATGACCGCAATGCCGGCGGCGCGTGCCTTGATCGGGTCGCCGGTGGCGGCCGGCATGCCGTCGATCAGGATCTCGCCGCCGGGATCCGGCCGGTAGGCGCCGGACAGCACTTTCATCAGCGTCGACTTGCCGGCACCGTTCTCGCCCATCAGCGCGTGCAGCTCGCCGGCATGGACGGTCAGCGACACATCGTGCAGGGCGCGGATCGGGCCGAATGTCTTCGAGATGTGGCGCATCTCCAGCACCGGCTGGCGCACCGTCTCGATCCGGGCGATGGCGCTCATCGCGCACCTCCTGCAGCTGCTCTGGGGGCACCCCGATCGGCGGCAAGGCCGCGCCAGTCGTTGCGGTAGCCGGCAAGGCCGCTGAAGCTTGCCGCATGCACCGCCTCCGGCGCCTCGGTGGCAAACTCGCGTCCGGCGCTTTCGAAGGCGAGCGCCCCGGCACCGGTGGCGCTGCCCTCCAGCGTTGCGCCCTGCAGGAAGGCCTGCCCGGGACGCAATTGGGCCAGCAGCGCGGCAAGCAGCCCGCCATTGTTCAGGCCGCCGTCGACGATGACGGTATTGTCGGAATGGATCAGCTCGAGGCACAAATCGACCATCAGCGCGACATAGAGCAGCGCCATGGCCGCGCGTTCGTCGGCATTGGGCGTGCGCCCGACCAGTTCGCCGCGCCGGTGTGCCATCGGGCCGCCGGGCGCGAAGCTCGGCAGCGCCATGATGCCGGCGTCGATCACCCGCTGTATCGATGACGGCGCGATGGCGCCCTGCCAGCCGGCGCTGATCGTCGCGAATTCGCGGCCGCCCATGAAGCGGATGGTTGGCACCGGGCCGCCATCGACATCGACGTTGACCAGCATGTCGCGCTCGCCGTCGAGTGCGTCGAGAGGACAGTCCGGATTGAGAACGACGACCCAGGTGCCGGTCGAGACCACGGTCACCGGCCCGAGCTGCTGCCGGCGGTAGGCATGGAGCGCGGCATTGCTGTCGTGGACGCCATTATGGATGGCGACCGGCTTCGCGGCTCGGCCGAAGCGCTGCTCGCCGATCACCGCGCCGGCACGCTCGAAGGCGGGCATCTGGCCGCGCCAGCCCTCGGCATCGACCAGCGAGCTGAAATCGCGTTTGCGCGGCGCCCATAAATGCGAGTGGCAGCCGAGATAGGACACTTCCGATACCGGCCGGCCACCAAGGCGCCAGCTCCAGTATTGGGGGTAGCCGAGGATCGATTTCGCTGCGGCGAAGGCACCGGGGTCCACCTCCTTCAGCCACAACATGTGGCGGCCGTAGTTGAAGCCAAGCGGCAGGCGCGGCGAAAAGGTCTCGGCAAAATCCGGAATGCGGCGATCGATCTGCGCGGCGATCTCGGCTGGCGGTTCCTGCTCGTAATCGAGGATCGGATGCGTCAGCGCGGCGTCGTCGACCAACGCGAAGGTGCAGCCATGGCCGGATACCATCAGCCCTTCCACGCCATGCGTGTCGACGGCGTCATCGATGGCGCGGGCCGCCCAGTCGTACAGCGTTGCCTCGTCGAGCACGCTGAAGCCGTTTTTGCGGATCCAGTTCGGCTGGGTGCGGCGCTCGTCGAGGATGCGTCCGTCCTGGCCGAAGACGAACAGCTTCGAATTGGTCTTGCCGAAATCGAGGACGGCTACTTTCACTGGGCGCCTCCCGAGGAAGCGGCGATGCGCACCATGACGCCGGCATCTTCGAGCATGCGCGCGTCGGTGTCGGACAGGCCCTCATCGGTGACCAGCGTACCGATCCGCGACAGCGGCAGCGCCACGTTGCGGGCGTGGATCGACAGTTTGCGGCTGTCGGCCAGCACGACGATCTGGTCGGCGCAGAGGCTGAGCTCGACGATCGAGCGGACCAGCAGCGGGTGCGATTCCAGAAGGCCTTCCTGGCCGATGCCTTGCGCGCCGAGAAAGAACTTCGAGGCGTAGAACGGCACCGTCTGGGTCAGCGAATGGATGATACCCGGCTCGCGGTGCAGTTCGCCGCCGGCGACGGTCAGGCTGCAATGGCCGTGATCGCTGAGATAGGCCGCGAGCGGCATCGAGTTGGTGTAGAGCCGGATGTTGCGGTCGGCGAGCTTGACGCCGAGATGGAAGCAGGTCGAACCGCCATGCACGATGACCGCGTCGCCGTCGCGCACCATGGTGGCGGCGAGAGCGGCGATCTGCCGCTTGGCCTCGACGGCGAGGTCGCGGTTCTCGTCATAGGGCCTGGCATAGGCGACGCCGACTTGCGAAGCGCCATCGAGCGCCGAGATGCCGCCATAGACCTTGCGCGCTTCGCCGGCCTCGTCGATCTTGTCGATGTCGCGCCGCACCGTCGCCGCCGACACGCCAAGCCGCTCCTGCAGCTCGCGCACCGATGCGAAAGGCCGGTCTCGCAAAAGCTCGACAATCTGGCGCTGGCGGCCGGAGTCGCTCAACCCTTACCTCCCAATGCGCTTGCCTCCCAAGCCATTTTGCACGGCATTGCCATTTTGCACGGCAATTGGTGCAACTTACTCAACGGGCCTCGGATTGCAAGCGTGATTTGACGCGATAACATCACTGTTGACGTAACTTACTCGCATCTGCGATACCAGCGTCGGTCTTAGTCCCGGCAACGGGCCGTCCAAAGCCGTGGCCACGCGGCCGGTTTGTGGAGGAATTTCGATGACGATCAGTGCGGATGCGCAGGAATTGGCAGCGCTGCGGTCGCTTTCGGCCGTCATCGGCAGCGACCCGCATCTGACCCAGGCCGCCGGCGGCAATACCTCGCTGAAAGCCGGCGACACGCTCTGGATCAAGGCCTCCGGTACCTGGCTGAAGGACGCGCTTACCGCAGACATCATGGTGCCGGTCAGCATCCCGCCATTGCTTGAAGCCATCGAACGGCGCGACCCGGCCGCCGAACAGCCGCAGGCCTTCGCCATCGGCGCCCTCAATCCACGCGGCTTGCGTCCGTCGATCGAGACCACGGTGCATGCGCTGATGCCGCAGCGCATCGTTCTGCATGTCCACTGCGTCGAGACCATTTCGCTGGCAGTGCAGGCCGATTGCGAGGCCGAGATCGCCAGGCGGCTCGATGGCCACCAATGGGCGTATGTTCCTTATCGCCGGCCGGGGCTGCCGCTCGCCCAGGGCATCGCCGAGCGCCTGCGGCCAGGCGTAGACATCCTGATCCTCGGCAATCACGGCCTGGTCGTTGCAGCCGAGACCGTCGCCGCGGCCGACATGCTGCTACGGCGCGTAACCCGGCTCTTGGCGCGGCCGCCGCGCCAGGTGGCAGAACCGGACATCGTGGCGCTGACGGCGCTCGCCGGCGGCAGCGGCTACAGACTGCCGGCCGACGTCGAGGCGCATGCGGTGGCGATCGACCCCGAATGCTGCCGCATGGCGGCAGGGGGCAGCCTCTACCCCGACCACGTCATCTTTCTCGGCGAGGGTTCGGTCGTGGCGAGACCGGACGAGGATGTGAAGCGCGTGATCGAGCGCTGCGGCGCCGCACCCGTGGCGATCCTGTTTCCCGGCCTTGGCGTGCTGATGCGCGGCGACGCCGGCGCCGGCGCCGACGCCATGCAGCGCTGCCTCGCCGACGTGACGGCGCGGGTCGATGTCGCTGCGAAGCTGAATTATCTGACAGCGGCGGAGAATGACGAACTGATCAACTGGGACGCCGAAAAATATCGCCAGAAACTCAATGCCGGAGGCAGCTGACATGCCGCGTTCGTCAAGCCCGCTATCAACTGGCCCGCTTGCCATCGGCATCGACATCGGCACATCCGGCGCGCGCGCCGTCGCAATGCGCCCGGACTTTTCCATCGCCGCGCATTCCGCAATTGCCCTTGAGCGATTTGGGCTGAACGGCCGCGACCCCGCCGTATGGTGGGAGGCGGTCGGCGCGACGTTGGCGGAAGTGCTCAAATGTATCGATCGCGCGGCAGTGCTCTCGATCGCCGTCGACGGTACGTCGGGCACGCTGCTGCCGGTCGACGGCTCCGGGCGGCCGCTGGCCGAACCGCTGATGTACAACGACAAGGTCGCCGACGACATTATTCTGACTGCAATAGCCGGCGCGGCACCGGCAACGAGCGCTGCACTTGGGGCGACGTCCGGTCTCGCCAAGGCGCTGTCTTTCCAGCACCTGCCCGGCGTCGCCACTGTGCTGCACCAGGCCGACTGGATCGCCGGACAGTTTTCCGGCCGCTTCGATGTCAGTGACGAGAACAACGCGCTGAAAACCGGCTACGACGTCGAGGCCCGGCGCTGGCCGGACTGGATCGCGGCGACCGGCATGCGCATGGAATTCCTGCCCCGAATCGTGCGGCCGGGCGATGTCACGGGCACGCTCACCGCCAGCGCTGCGAAAATGTTCGGCCTGCCGCGCGACGTGGTTGTCGTCGCCGGCACCACCGATGGATGCGCGTCGTTCCTGGCGACCGGTGCGACTGCCGCGGGCGCCGGCGTCACCGCGCTCGGCTCATCGCTGACCATCAAGATCCTCTCCGACCGGCCGATCTCGGCGCCGCAATTCGGCATCTACAGCCATAGGCTGGGAAACACCTACCTGGCGGGCGGTGCCTCGAACTCCGGCGGCAAGGTGCTGGCCCAGCATTTCCCCGTCGCCCGCATTGTCGAACTCAGCAAAAAGATCGACCCGGCGACAGAGACCGGCCTCGATTATTACCCGCTGCCGGCGCCGGGCGAACGCTTCCCCATAGCCGATCCGGCGCTGCCGCCCCGCCTCGAGCCGCGGCCCGCCGACGACGCCGATTATCTGAAAGCGATGTTCGAGGGTATTGCGGCGATCGAAGCGCTCGGCTATCGCCGGCTTGCCGAACTCGGCGCACCCCGGCTTACATCGGTCAGGAGCGTCGGCGGCGGTGCGGCCAATCCGGCCTGGACGGCGATCCGGCAGCGCAAGCTTGGCGTCGCTCTCGTGCCGGCTCTTTCGGAGGAGGCCGCCGCCGGCACGGCGCGGCTGGCGCTGATGGGCGCAGGCGCAGCGGGGCTTTTATGACGGCCAAGATAATTCAGCACCTCGACGGCATCGCCGCGCTGGCCGAGCGCTATCAGGTGTTCCTGCTCGACCAATTTGGTGTGCTGCACGACGGCACCAGCGCCTATCCAGGCGCTATCGAAGCCTTGTCGGCACTCAAGCGCGCCGGCAAGACCATCGTGCTGATCTCGAATTCCGGCAAGCGGGCGCAACCCAATGAGCGCCGCCTGCTGAAGCTCGGCTTCGCACCGGGAAGCTGGGACCATTTTGTCTCCTCCGGCGAGGTGGCGTGGCGCTCCTTCCACGAAATGGCGGCATCGGGGACCCTGCGCCCGCAGACAAAATGCCTGCTGATCAGCCGCGATAATGACCGTTCGGCTGTCGACGGCCTGCCCTTCGTCCTGGCCAAGGACGGCGACGATGCAGAACTGGTACTGATTTCCGCCAGCGAGGGCGATCGCTACGACCTCGACCATTATCGCCGGCTTCTCGGTCCGGCGGCGAAGCGCCAGGTGCCGTGCTTCTGCACCAACCCCGACAAGATCATGCTGACTGCCGTCGGGCCTTGCTTCGGCGCTGGCCGGCTGGCCGATCTCTATGAGAACCTCGGCGGCAGCGTCACCCGCATCGGCAAGCCCTATCCGCAGATATTCGAGGCAGCGCTGGCGCTGGCGGGCAACCCGGAGCGCGGCAACGCGGTCTGCGTCGGCGACAGCGTGGAGCACGACATCGCCGGCGGCAACGGCGTCGGCGTCGCGACGACGCTGGTCCTGTCGGGCATATTGGCGGGGGCGCCTGACCTGGAGGACGTTTTCGCCACGCTGAACGCCCGCCCCGACTATATCGCGGATGCCTTCAGGTTTCGGTGAGGGGGAAGAGGGCCAGGATGTGTTGAGATCCAGGTCACGCCGGGCCGAAAATCACGGGTTCCGAGAACCGGAGCGGAGCGTACTTTTTGTACGTGAGCACCGGAAGCGCAGGAAGCCGCCATTTGCAGGCCGGCATCACCTGAATCTCAGCACATCCTAGTCCAGATCGAAGCGCGCTATCACCGGCACATGGTCCGAGGGCCGTTCCCAACCGCGCGCCGGCCGCAGGATTTCATAGCCGGCAAACTGCGGCACCAGGTTTGGCGACGACCAGATATGGTCGAGGCGGCGGCCGCGATTTGAGGCCTGCCAATCCTGAGCACGATAGCTCCACCAGGTGTAGAGCTTCTCCTCGTAAGGCACATTGAGCCGCATCAGGTCGACCCAGTCGCCGGCGAGCCGCATCGCCTCGAAATTTTCCGTCTCGACCGGCGTATGGCTGACGACGTTGAGGAGTTGCTTGTGCGACCAGACATCGTGCTCGAACGGCGCGATATTGAGATCGCCGACCAGGATCGAGCCGGAGTGCTCGTCATGCTCGGCGCGTACGGCGTTCATCTCGGCAACGAAATCGAGCTTGTGCTTGAACTTGCGGTTGACGGCCGGGTCGGGCTCGTCGCCGCCGGCCGGCACATAGAAATTGTGCAGCAGGATCGCCTTGCCGCCAGCCTTGACGGTAACCGACAGATGCCGGCTGTCGTCGATCTCGCAGAAGCGGCGTTTTTCGACCACCTCGATCGGCCGCCGTGCCACCGTCGCAACGCCGTGGTAGCCCTTCTGGCCATGGAAGGCGATGTGCTCGTAGCCAAGCTTGCGGAACGCCTTCTCCGGAAACAATTCGTCAGGAACCTTGGTTTCCTGCAGGCAGAGCACGTCCGGCGCCTGCTCGACCAGCAGACGCTCGACGATCGGCATGCGCAGCCGGACGGAGTTGATGTTCCAGGTAGCGACGGAAAACGGCATGTGGGGTTCCGGACAACGCAAGATCCGCCGGATGGCCCGACGGAAGTCAATCGCGGAAACTACTGCCAGCCGCGCACCGCAAAAACAAGCCGGCCGCGCCTTGGGGGCGCGGCCCATGACTTTCCAGAAATATCAATACAGGAACCAAGCCCAAGGTGTGCTGAGATTCAGGTCAGGCCGAGTCGGTGTCGAAGACGGGCGCGAAGCGACCAGAATGGTGGATTCCGAGAACCGGAGCGGAGCGTACTTTTGGGTACGTGAGCACCGGCCTACGCCGGCCGTAGCCTTAACTGCCACGACCGCTCATGAGTGCTTGGCCGGCGAAGGCCGGAAGCGCAGGAAACCGCCGTTGCAGGCCGGCATCACCTGAATATCGACACACCTTAGCGCGACTTGGTGTTCAGTTCCCGGTTGGCCGTATAGTCGATGGCAAAGGTGTCGGGCGCGAAACTGACGCCCTCCTTGGTGTTGAAGATCATCACCGTCGTGTCCTTGCCTTGCGCATCGGTGATGGTCCACTGCCGCAATTCATAGGATTTCGGATCGAACATCATGGTGATCTTCGAATTGCCGAACACCGATTTGTCGGCAAGCTGGATGGTGGTGAGATCGTTTTCTTCCTTAACGCTTCTGACGCGTCCGCCCGACAGATCGATCTTGTCGTCGAGCAGCAGCTTCAGCGGTGTCTTCGACAGCGGGTAGAGGTCGGAGGTCCGCAGCTTCTTGTTGAGGATGACCACCGACTTGCCGTCGGAAATCACCCTGAAATTCGAGGCGCCGTCATAGTTGAAGCGGATCTTGCCCGGCCGTTCCAGAAAGAACTTGCCGCCGGTCTGCTCGCCCTTTGGCCCGAACTGCACGAACTCGCCGCTCATCGATTTGACCGAGGAGAAATGATCGGCGATCTTCTGCGCCGTCGCCGGAACCGCTGCTTGCGCCGACGCCAGCAGCTGGAAGCCGGGCACGACGTTGACGGCCGCGGCACCGGCCAGGACCAGACCGAGGCCGAGCACCTGTCGGCGGGTTGGGGCGAAATCCCTGCTCGGGGCGAAAGATGCGTTTTTCATGCCGGTCACCATCATCTGATTGCTTGCTCGTTATATTGGTCTGGCCCCCCAGTTGGGCTTAAGTTTGGCGGGCGCGCAGCGCTCATCCGTTGCAACGCGCCGAGAGGTTCAAAGTTGCCGGCGCGGATGCGCTCTAGAACTTGTCGTCCTCCGTCGGCACCAGGATTTCGCGTTTTCCGGCATGGTTGGCCGGGCCGACAATGCCTTCCTTCTCCATCTTCTCGATGATCGAGGCGGCGCGGTTGTAGCCGATGCCGAGCCGGCGCTGGATGTAGCTGGTCGAGGCCTTGCCGTCGCGCAGCACCACCGCGACCGCCTGGTCGTAGGGATCGTCGGAATCCTCGAAATTGCCGCCGTCGCCGCTGCTGCCACTGCCTTTGCCCGACGGCTCATCATCATCCTTGTCGTCATCCTCGGTGATGGCGTCGAGATATTCCGGCACGCCTTGCAATTTCAGATGCGCGACGATCCTCTCCACCTCGTCGTCGGAAACGAAGGGACCGTGCACGCGCTGGATGCGGCCGCCGCCGGCCATGTAGAGCATATCGCCCATGCCGAGCAGCTGTTCGGCGCCCTGCTCGCCCAGGATGGTGCGGCTGTCGATCTTCGATGTCACCTGGAAGGAGATGCGGGTCGGGAAGTTGGCCTTGATGGTGCCGGTGATGACGTCGACCGACGGCCGCTGCGTTGCCATGATGACATGGATGCCGGCGGCGCGCGCCATCTGCGCCAGGCGCTGCACTGCGCCTTCGATGTCCTTGCCGGCGACCATCATCAGATCGGCCATCTCGTCGATGATGACGACGATGTAGGGCATCGGCTCGAGGTCGAGGTTCTCCGTTTCGTAGATCGCTTCACCGGTCTGGCGGTCGAAGCCGGTCTGCACGGTGCGCGAGATTCTTTCGCCTTTTTTCTCGGCCTGCTGCACGCGCGCGTTGAAACCGTCGATGTTGCGGACGCCGACCTTCGACATTTTGCGGTAGCGGTCCTCCATCTCTCGCACGGTCCATTTCAGCGCCACCACCGCCTTCTTCGGATCGGTGACCACCGGCGTCAGAAGATGCGGGATGCCGTCATAGACCGAGAGCTCCAGCATCTTTGGATCGATCATGATCAGCCGGCAGTCCTGCGGCGTCAGCCGATAGAGCAGCGACAGGATCATGGTGTTGATGGCGACGGACTTGCCCGAGCCGGTGGTGCCGGCGACCAGCACGTGCGGCATCTTGGCGATGTCGACGATGACCGCCTCGCCATTGATGGTCTTGCCCAGCGCCAGCGCCAGCTTGGCCTTGGTGGTCTCGAAATCGCGGCTGGCCATGATCTCGCGCAAATAGACGGTCTCGCGCCTGGCGTTCGGCAATTCGATGCCGATGGCGTTGCGGCCAGGCACCACGGCGACACGGCAGGCGATGGCGCTCATCGAGCGGGCGATGTCGTCGGACAGGCCGATCACCCGCGACGATTTGATGCCGGGCGCGGGTTCCAGCTCGTAAAGCGTGACGACCGGACCCGGGCGCACATGGATGATTTCGCCCTTGACGCCGAAATCCTCCAGCACGCCCTCGAGCAGGCGGGCGTTCTGCTCCAGCGCGTCCTTCGACAGGCTGGCGTCGCGCACCACGTTCTTCGGTTCCGACAGGAAATGCAGTGACGGCATCTCGAATTTTTCCGAGCCGATCAGCGAGGTCTGCGCCTCGCGCTGGACCCGGGCGCCGGGTGCCGGCCGCGGCGCCGGCGCCTCGACGCGTGTCGCCGCATCGGAACGGAAGTTCTGCACCTTCGCCGTCGGCGCGGCGCGGCGTTGGCCGGCCGGCTCGGGCGCGAAATCCATGTCGTCGTCATTGTCGTCGTTATCGAAGACATCGGCATCGTCGGGGTCGATCGAGGCACTGCGGTCGTTGACCATGGCGGCGAAGAATTCCGGCTCGACGCGGGCGCGCCCGCCCGGGCTCATCCGCGCCTCGGCGAACTCGGCCGATTCGACCCGTTCTGCCGCCCGCCGCCAGGCGCTGGCCCGCGGCTCCATCTCCGGCTCGAAATCGTCGCGCTCGCGCCGGCGCGCGGCGCGGCGACGCAGATAGGCCCGCAGCGACAGCCACCAATGGGTGATGGCGCCAAGCGCCAATATGCCTTCGTCGCCCTCGTCCTCTTCATTGTCGAAAAGCAGGTCGTCCTGCGGATCGGCAGCAGTGTGCTGATCAAGCACGGCAAAGCCGTTCTTGCGTGAAATCAGCGCCGAACCATACAGAAACAGCCCCAGCGCCGGTGCTGCAAGGAGCACGGCAAGCACGCTGGCGACGAGGCCGGTCGGATAGCCGCCGATGACCAGGCCGGGAATGTTGAGCACCATGTCGCCAAAGACGCCGCCGAGGCCGGTCGGCAGCGGCCAGGTCTTGGGCGGCACCACGCAGCCGGCAATTGCCGCGCCAAGCAGCGAAAACCCGAACCAGGCCAGCGCCCGTTTCGGCAGCCGGTCGACGCCGCGCGCGGTAAACAGCAGAAATCCCCAGACCACCGCCGGCACCAGCGCCGCAACGGCGGCGAGTCCGAAGAACTGCATGGCAATGTCGGAAAAGACGGCGCCGGCATAACCCATTGCATTGGTGACGATATTATCGGTGGCGTGCGAGAAGCTCGGATCGGCGACGTTCCAGGTGGCAAGGGCGGCGACGCCGAAGCCAACCAGAGCAAACAGCCCGGCACCGACCAGCCGCCCGACCTGGCGCCTCGCGAACGCCCGGATGCCGTGCCCCGTATCGGCCAGCGCAAGCGGTGCTGAAGCCCCTGAACGCATGCTCTTCCTCGTCTGTCGTTGCCCGGCCGGGCGCGGACGCGCAACACGGCAGATTCGGCTGTCAGACTAGCGGCGGGAAGGTTAAGGGCGCATTAACCATGGGCAGCCCGCGTCTGCGGTACGGGCGCAGGATGTCATGCCTGACTTCCTGTTCAAACGCGGCGGTGATCCTGCGACAGGCATTGGCAACCACCCTGACTCGGCGAAAATGGCGGGCACGCTGGAGCCGCTGCGGCAGATGTTTCACGCCGCCGACGGATCGAGCACCTTGATCAAGCGATCGTGATCGAGCCGTCACGGCCATCCGCGCACAAAAAGAGGCCCGGAAGATTTCCGGGCCTCAAGGCGTGAGCCCTTGCGGGAGCATCACGACGGGATGGGACGTCGCGAGGCGGCCGAGGCCGCCCCGGACGAGCTTACGGGTGATAGGCCACTTCGCCGTGCGAGGTGAGATCGAGCCCTTCGCGCTCTGCATCGGCTGTCGGACGCAGGCCGACGATCAGGTCGACGATCTTGTAGAGGATCGCGCTGCCGATACCCGACCACAGGATTGTCACGAGCACACCTTTGAACTGCGACATCAGCTGGGTGGCCGTGCCGGCATAGCCGGCGGCGAAGTCGGCTGTCGAGTAATCGACGATGCCGGCGCCACCGAGAGCGGGATTGACCAGGATACCGGTGCCGAGCGCGCCGATGATGCCGCCGATGCAGTGGATGCCGAAAACATCCAGGCTGTCGTCGTAGCCGAACTTGTTCTTCACCACCGAGACGAAGAAATAGCAGACGCAAGTGGCGACGAGACCG
This sequence comes from Mesorhizobium sp. M1163, assembly GCF_040318415.1. Classification (NCBI taxonomy): domain Bacteria; kingdom Pseudomonadati; phylum Pseudomonadota; class Alphaproteobacteria; order Hyphomicrobiales; family Phyllobacteriaceae; genus Mesorhizobium; species Mesorhizobium sp. M1163. The sequence continues at coordinate 25,301 of NZ_JAMYMF010000051.1, forward strand.
AGCACGATGGCGCCCATCGGTCCGGCAAAGCCGGCGGCAGGTGTCACGGCGACGAGGCCGGTGACAGCACCCGAAACGGCGCCAAGCATGGATGCTTTGCCGCGCAGCAGCGTTTCAAGCACGATCCAGGTCACTGCCGCCGCCGCCGTGGCGACAAACGTATTGACCATGGCCAGCACGGCATAGGCGTTCGCTTCCAGGTTCGAACCGGCATTGAAGCCGAACCAGCCGACCCACAGCAGCGAGGCGCCGACCATGGTCAGCGTCATCGAGTGCGGCGCCATGACGTCCTTCTGGTAGCCGATACGCTTGCCGATCATCAGCGCGCCGACAAGGCCGGCAATGCCTGCATTGATGTGAACGACGGTGCCGCCGGCGAAGTCGATGGCGCCGAAGCCGAAGATGAGACCCGACGGATCGCTATAAGCGCTCGGGCCGCCCCAGAACCACACCATGTGCGCGATCGGGAAATATACGAAGGTGACCCACAGGATGGTGAAAAGGATCACGGCGGAGAACTTGATGCGTTCGGCGAAGGCGCCGACGATCAGGGCAGGCGTGATGCAGGCGAAGGTCATCTGGAAGAGGACGAACACCAGTTCGGGAATGGCCACGCCCTTGGTGAAGGTTTCGGACACCGTCGTCACGTCGACGCCGGCCAGAAACATCTTGGAAAGGCCACCGACGAAGGCGTTGCCGGGGGTGAAGGCCAGGCTGTAGCCGTAGAAAACCCAGACGATCATGACCACGCTGGTGATGGTGAAGACCTGCATCAGCACCGACAGCATATTCTTGGCGCGAACCAGGCCACCGTAGAAAAGGGCAAGGCCGGGAATGGTCATCAGCAGCACCAGAATGGTGGAGATCATCATCCACGTCGTGTCGCCCTTGTCGACGGTGAATGCCGGCGCCGCTGCCGGTGCTGCCGGAGCCGCTTCCTGCGCGAACGCAGCAACCGTGCCCAGTGCAGCGAGAGCGAGCGAGCCCAAAACGGCCGCGCGTCCCGTTAACTTCAAGGTGGAAGGAATATTCATTGAACTCTCCATTGGAATACGTGTCCGCGGCTCAAAGCGCGTCGGTGTCTGTTTCGCCGGTGCGAATGCGCACCGCCTGGTCGATGCCGAAGACGAAGATCTTGCCGTCGCCGATCTGACCGGTCTTGGCCGCCGCGGTGATGGCTTCGACGGCCTTGTCGACCATGTCGACGGCGACCGCGACTTCGATCTTGATCTTCGGCAGGAAGCTGACCGCGTATTCCGCCCCACGATAGATTTCCGTGTGCCCCTTCTGACGTCCGTAGCCTTTTACTTCGGTGACGGTCAGGCCTTGGATGCCGACTGCGGTGAGCGCCTCGCGCACCTCGTCGAGCTTGAACGGCTTTATGATTGCCATCACGATCTTCATAAGGTTTCACCCTTTGCTGTTGCGGGTCCCCGCGTTTGCACGACTTCGCCGATCCCCATGAGAGCCGGAGAGTGCCCGCTAGGATTCAAGCTCCGTGCCAATTGCCGAAGCAGGGTGTTAAGCTGTTGTTAAACAACGAAATCGGGAAGGTTTGTCGGCTGCCTGTTCACAGTCGCGTCAATGCAAATGATTAAAAAATAGGCAAAATTCGAAAAATGCCTACTCGGCAGGCGGCCGCTTCAGCCGGATGAGTCCTTCTTGGGCAACCGAGGCGATCAACGTGCCGTCGCGGGCAAACAGCGAGCCGCGGGTAAAGCCACGCGATCCTTGCGTTGACGGGCTGTCCTGCGTGTACAGCATCCAGTCGTCGAGCGGATGGCTGCGATGGAACCACATGGCGTGGTCGAGGCTCGCTGCCTGGATGTCGCGATCGAAAATGGCGCGGCCATGGGCAAAGGTCGAGGTGTCGAGCAGCGTCATGTCGGAGAGGTAAGCGAGCACGGCCGCCTGCGTGGCGCGGTCGGCCGGCACCGGGCCGGTGGTGCGGATCCAGATGTTCTGCTTCGGCTCGAGCTTTTCCCGGCTGGTGTAATGCTTCAGCATCACCGGCTTCATCTCGATCGGCCGGTCGCGCTCCCAATAGCGCTTGATGCCATCGGGCACGGCTTCGCCGAACTTGCCCAGCAATTCGCGCTGCGACAGCAATGTGTCGGGCGCCGGCACGTCCTGCGGCATCGGCACCTGATGTTCCAGGCCGACCTCATCCTGCTGGAATGAGGCTTCCAGCGAAAAGATCGCCTGGCCGTGCTGGATCGCGACGACGCGGCGCGTGGTGAAGGAGCCGCCGTCACGGATGCGGTCGACCTCGTAGATGATCGGCACCTTGGTGTCGCCCGGTCGCATGAAATAGCCATGCAGCGAGTGCACATGGCGCTCGGCCTCGACCGTCCGCTGCGCGGCGACAAGCGCCTGGGCGATGGTCTGGCCGCCGAAGATGCGCTGCCAGTCGAGCTTGGGGCTGCGACCGCGATACAGGTTGTGTTCCAGCTGCTCGAGGTCGAGAATGCCGAGAAGCTCGTCCATGGCTGCCGTCATCTTGACCTCGCCGCAAAATTACCATGGCGGTTTCCGACAGGAACAGCGGGCAGTCAAGGGCGGAATGCCCGGCGACAGTCAGGCTGCGAAAGGAATTGCCATGGTGGACAGCAAGAATTCGCTCGACGTTCTGGTCGCCGGCGCCGGCTATATCGGCCTGGCCGCCGCCGTGTCGCTGAAGCAGGCGCGGCCGAGCCTCGCCGTTGCCGTCGTCGACGCAGCACCCGCCGGCGTCTGGCAGAAGGACGGCCGCGCCTCGGCGATTGCAGCCGCCGCGTGCCGCATGCTCGACCAGCTCGGCGTCTGGAACGAGATCGCGCCGGAGGCGCAGGCGATCACCGAAATGATCGTCACCGATTCGCGCACAACGGATCCGGTCCGTCCGGTGTTCCTCACCTTCGACGGCGAGGTCGCGCCCGGCGAACCCTTTGCGCATATGGTCGCCAACAAGGATTTGAACGGCGCCTTGCGCCGGCGCGCCGAACAGCTCGGCATCGGCATCATCGAGGGCGTCGCCGTCAGCGCCTTCGATACCAACGGCGCCGGCATCACCGTGCATCTTGCCGATGGCGCGACGCTTAAGGCGCGGCTGCTGATCGCCGCCGACGGCGTCAACTCGAAGCTGCGCGACATGGCCGGCATCAAAACGGTGAAATGGGAGTATGGCCAGTCCGGCATCGTCTGCACGGTGGCGCATGAGCGGCCGCACAACGGCCGCGCCGAAGAGCATTTCCTTCCGGCCGGCCCCTTTGCCACGCTGCCACTCAAGCCGGGCAAGGACGGCACCAACCGTTCGTCGATCGTCTGGGTCGAACGGTCGCAGGATGCCGAAAAGCTGGTCGCGGGCGACACCCTGGTCCTGGAGTATGAGCTCGAGCATCGCTTTGGCCTCAAGCTCGGCGAAATCCATATCGCCGACAAGCCCCGCGCCTGGCCGCTCGGGCTGACCATTGCGCGCGCCTTCGTCGCGCCGCGCATCGCCTTGGCCGGCGACGCCGCCCACGGCATCCACCCGATCGCCGGCCAGGGCCTCAATCTGGGCTTCAAGGACGTGGCGGCACTTGCTGAGGTGGTGGTCGAGGCCGACCGGCTCGGCCAGGACATCGGCGCGCTCGACGTGCTTGAGCGCTACCAGCAATGGCGGCGCTTCGACACGGTGCAGATGGGCATCACCACCGATGTGCTGAACCGGCTGTTTTCCAACGACTTCGGCCCGCTGCGTACGTTGCGCGACGTCGGTCTTGGCCTTGTCGAACGCATGCCGCGGCTGAAGGGGTTCTTCATCCGCCAGGCGTCGGGTCTGTCCGGCGACACGCCGAAGCTGTTGAAGGGCGAGGCGATCTGATCCATCTCACAGACATGCCAGGATGTGTTGAGATTCAGGTCAGGCCGAGCCGGAGTCGAAGACGGGGCGCGAAGCGACCAACAGTGGCTTCCGAGAACCGGAGCGGAGCGTGCGTTTGGGTACGTGAGAATAGGAAGCGCAGGAAGCCACCCTTTGCAGGCCGGCATCACCTGAATATCAGCAAACCCTAATTGACCTCGAAACCGAGCTTCTGGCGCAGCCGGAGCATGCGCTGGTCGGAAATCTGCTGGCTTTGCCCGCCGACTTCCGTGACACGGCTGACCATCTGTAGCAGATCGTTCCTTTCAGCCGCATCGAGGCGTTCGCGCAGGAACGGTGCCAGCTTGTCGATGACGACCGTGGCGTCGTCGATTTGCGAGGCCGCCCATTTGGCGTAGATCACCGCTTCATCGGTCTGCTTTTTGTCGGCAATCTCCGAGATCACCGATCGAATGGCAGCTTCGCGTTGCGGCAGCACAGGGCCATGTTCGGAAACAATGGCGGTGATCAGCGTCGCGGCGGCCACGACCGGATCGTCGATCGCCGTCAGCGGCGAGAGCGCCGCTTGCTTGCGCAGTTTCTTGCGGCGGACATTGCCCTGGACGCGGCCAACGACGTCGGCAACCTCACGCGCCGCGTCGTTCATGATCTTCAGCCGGTACCACCAGAACGCCGCTGCCCCCAGCAGGCCGATTGCAGCAATCAATATATGCATACCCCAAGATCCCCAATCTCGGGCGACGATAGGAGAAGTATTGCTTCGCTTCAACACGCAAAAGTTGCATCGATCGAAGAAAACGAAAGCCTGCGCCAGTCATCGGCCGCCATCACTTTGCCAAGGATCTTATCGGGACATCCCTACGACCCCGGCACGTTGTAGATCGCCCGCACCTCGATCGTGCCGATTTCGGCTAGCGGAATGCCGCCGGCGATCTCCAGCGCCTCGTCGAGATCCCCGGCCTCGATCATGACGAAACCGAGCAGCTGCTCCTTGGTCTCGGCGAAGGGGCCGTCGGTGACCAGCCGCTTGCCCTGGCGCCGGCGCACGGTCTTCGATGTCTTCACCGATTGCAGCGCCTGCGCGATGATCAGGCGGCCGCTTTGCGCCACCGACCTGTCATAGGCCAGCGAATCGGCGTCGAGCTTGGCCAGCCTCGCAGGCGTCATTGCGTAGAGATCTTTTTCTTCACCATAGACCAGGCAAACGTATCTCATCTTTACCTCCATTCCTGGGTTGGACCGTAGGGCGAGGCGACGGACACGTCAGCTGGGCCTTTGGCCGCTGCATAGTCGAGAAAGGACACCGCAATGCCGATGATGGCAATCGCCGCAAGCAGCCGGCCGAAGCCGGAAGGCTGCAGGCGCGACCAGTCGGCTTGTTGTTCACCGGCCCCGTGGCCGGTGCTTGTCCAGTGAGCAGAAAACAGATTGTTCATGTGGTCCTCCATCCGGCCACCAAGTCCATGGCCGCCCGCAGGACGGCCGGGACAGATGGAAGTCGACATTTTTGCACGCGTATTTTTTCGAATTTTTTTCGCTCGACATGACGTGTCACGCTGCCGCCGATACGAAAGCGTGGGTGGCCTTCGCTCCGGCGCGCGCTATAGTCGACCGGACGCCGACTACGGGCTCAGCCAAGACAATCAAGGAGGAATTGATGGACCGCACCGCCAACGCCGTTTGGAAAGGCAGTTTCAAGGAAGGCAAAGGCACGCTCGATACCCAGAGCGGGACGCTGAAAGGCACACCCTATTCTGCCAAGATGCGTTTCGAGGACGAGAGCGGCAAATCCGGCACCAACCCGGAAGAGCTGATCGCCGCCGCCCATGCCGGCTGCTTTGCCATGCAACTTGCGCATCTTCTTGCCGAGAACGGCACTCCGGCTACCGAGCTCGACGCCAAGGCCGTGGTGACACTGGTCCCCGGCACCGGCATCACCGGCAGCGCGATCACGCTGGTCGGCAAGGTACCGGGCATCGATGCCGCCAAATTCCAGGAACTAGCCGAAAAAGCCAAGGGCGGATGCCCGGTCTCGAAGGCGCTCGGCGCCATCAAGGTATCGCTCGACGCCAGACTCGGGTGAGCCGTAAGCAAACCTGCATCGAACAGCCGGTCGATGATTGGCGACAGCATAGCGGCCATCCGATCTCCCTTGCGGGGGGCTGGCAGGATAGAGGGAAGATCGCGGCTTTATTCCAGCTTGGGTTGCTCGCCCCACGACAGTGGGGAGAGGTGTCTCGGCGAAGCCGAGACGGAGAGGGGAACCGCGCTCTATGAAGCCCCCTCTCCGGGGGGGGGGGGGGGCCCCGCCCCCCGCGGCGGGTGATAAGAAAAGCGGCGGCCGAGACCCCCCGACGGCTAAAGAGAGATGTGGGGGCGT
>NZ_JAMYMF010000052.1:0-5000 GCF_040318415.1 Mesorhizobium sp. M1163
CCCCTCTGTCCTGCCGGACATGTACGGCAGGACAGAGGGGGGTGCGACGGGACGTCAGCCTGCAAGTCTTCGCGACCATGCTTCAATCGGCGGCCGTGACATCGGCTTCATCTTCCAGGATCCATCGGCGAGCCTTGACCCGGTGATGCCAATTGGCAAGCAGATCGCCGAGGTCGCCTACACCCACCTCGGCCTCAATTGGCCGCAAGCCTACGCGAAGGCCCAAAACTTGCTTGAACGGGTCCGTCTGCCCGACCCCAATGCGGCTATGCATGCCTTTCCACACCAGCTTTCCGGCGGCCAGAAGCAGCGCGTCGCCATCGCCGCGGCAATCGCGTCCGGCCCGAAACTGCTGATCGCCGATGAGGCGACCAGCGCGCTGGACACCATCGTGCAGGCCGAGATCGTCGCGCTAATTCGGCAATTGGTGGCCGAGGACGGCATGACGCTGTTGTTCGTCAGCCACGACATCGCGCTGGCCGCTGAGCTGGCGGGGCGCATCGCCGTGTTCCGGAATGGCGAATTGATCGAACTCGGTGCGACGGCGCAGGTCGTCAGTGCGCCGCGGCACACTTACACTCGGGCGCTGCTTGACGCTCATCTCGGCCTCGACGCCGAGCCGCTGTTGCAGCGAACATGACCAGTCCTCTGCTCGCCGTTTCCGGCCTGACCAAACGATACCCTCGCGGCGGCAAGACCATTGCCGCGGCAGATAACGTTTCCTTCCACATCGAAGCTGGCGAGACGCTGGCGCTGGCCGGACCTTCAGGCAGCGGCAAGTCGACGATAGCCCGGCTGATGCTGCGGCTCATCGAACCCGACGCCGGCCATATCGAATTTGAAGGCAGCGACTTCCTGTCAATGAACGGCGCTGCCTTGCGCCACCGGCGCGCTCGTCTGCAGATGGTGTTTCAGGATCCGCTCGCCGCCTTGAACCCGCGCGCCACGGTGGCGCGTGTGCTCGACGACCCCTTGCGCATCCATCACATTGCCTCTCGTGCCGAGCGCCCGCGCCGTATTGTCACTCTGCTGGAGCGCGTCGGCCTCAGCCCCGGTCTCGCCGGCCGCGCCATTCACGAAATCTCCGGCGGCCAACGCCAACGAGTCGCCATCGCCCGCGCCATCGCCACAAAACCGTCGCTGGTCGTGCTCGACGAGGCCGTGTCGGCGCTCGACGTTTCGGTGCGCGCGCAGATCCTGCGGCTGCTGCTCGACCTTCAACGCGAGGAGCGCATCGCCTATCTGTTCATTTCGCACGATCTCGGTGTCGTCCGTGCCATCGCCCACCGCGTCGCCATTTTGGACGCCGGGCGCATTGCCGAGAGCGGCGATGCCCGTACCGTCATCGACGCGCCGCAATCCGCGATCGGCAAGGCGCTGGTGGCGGCAGCGCCAAGACTGTCAAGGATCGAACAGGACGCATCATGACCGACGTCGAAGCCCGAGCCGAAAAACTGTCGCGCGAACTCGATTCCGCCTTCCGTAACCGCGCCGATCTCTATCGTCTGTTGCTCGACGAGCTAACCGCGGAAGTTGGCGCGGAAAAGGCTGAGGCTATCATGATCCGCACCATCGAACGGCGCGGCAAGGAGGTTGCGGCGTCGGCCTTCGCCGATTTCGGCCCGAACGACGCAACGGCGATCGGCGAGGCGTTCCTCGCCGTCAGCCCGGATGGCGGCCGCATGTATCCGACCGACGTCGAACGCGGCCAAGGCCGCATCGCCTTCAAGGTCAAGCGCTGTCCGCTGAAGGACGCTTGGGTCGAAGCTGGCGTTGGCGACAAGAAGCTCGCCACGCTCTGCCGCATCGCCGGCGCCTTCGACCGCGGCCTGTTCGAGGCCACCGGAGTGCGCTTCGACAACGTCACCTGGACGCCGGGCCACGGTTCCGGCTGCTGCCACATCGCCTTGACCAACCGGGATGCCGGCTAGAGCTGCAGTTCGAGCCATGTCGGCGAAGACGTAAAGCTCCGTCCCGTTGGGCAGCACAGAGCCAACAAAAACCCCCGGCGCCGCAAGGCAACCGGGGGGGTTTGATGTTTGCATTGCGAGGAATTTGGTGCGGACAGGATCTGCCTCGGTGTCCCGCTGTGTCGGCTTCGTTGGTAAGTGTCCGGCCGGAGGCGTCTTTGTGGGTTCATGGCTGTGGCCTCAAACCATAGGTTCGAGCCACGGCCCAATCAAATCAATCCGAGATTTGTCGGATTGCGGCGTTCTTGTTGGTCTTCTGTAGTGGAATTCCTGGAGGTGAATTATGAGCGAATTGCCGGTAGTCAAATCGCGACGCAAAGGCAAAAACCTTATGCAGAGCATGCTGATCCCAACGGAGAACATGGTCGCAGACGAGGTCCGGGCTGCGCGACCTGGCCACTTGTCGGACCTTGCAGAGTTACGACGTAAGCTCGCGGCAAAATACGGGGCAGACGCCTGCTGCCCAGTGACTGTGCGGCGGCACTTGGTGCATATCAGTCAAGACGGCAGCGCGCCCTTTTGGCGCGTCGTAAATCCCGATCGGCCATTCGCCCGGCGTATGAGAGGTGGATCGGAACACATACGCGAAAAATTGGCTGCGGAACGCTGAGTATCCTGTCGCTGCACTTCAGAGCAAACGAAAACGGCCCGCACAAAGCGGGCCGTTTTCGTACTTTGGTTGCGGGGACAGGATTTGAACCTGTGACCTTCAGGTTATGAGCCTGACGAGCTACCGGGCTGCTCCACCCCGCGTCAACTTCACGGCGACCGCCGGCCGGGCAGCCCGGGCTTTTTTGTTTGTCCGTCCTCAAGGCCTTCGGCCTTTGTGGGCGGATGGGGCGCTGCTCCACCCCGCGTCAACCCTAGAAGTAAGCCTTGGCTCACTGAATTCAAGCTTCCGCCAAATGAAAGGGCCGCTTGCGCGGCCCGGAGCCCCATTGGCGGGCCTGTTCGTAAGGAGAAGATTAAACAACGTGCGCTTGGCAGACCTGGCAGCGACCTACTCTCCCGCGTCTTGAGACGAAGTACCATCAGCGCTGGAGCGTTTCACGGCCGAGTTCGGAATGGGATCGGGTGCAGCCGCTCCGCCATAACCACCAGGTCGGCAAAACGCACGTTGCTCGAGAAGCTGTTTTCTGTGCCATCCATGTCGGCGCAATCCAAGGATTGTCGCCAGAAATGGGCATTAGGAATGAGAACGATCAAGCCGATCGAACTATTAGTACCGGTAAGCTTCAAGCGTTGCCGCTCTTCCACACCCGGCCTATCAACGTGGTCGTCTTCCACGGTTCTCAGGGAATACTCGTTTTAAGGTGGGTTTCCCGCTTAGATGCCTTCAGCGGTTATCCCGTCCGGATATAGCTACCCTGCTATGCGGCTGGCGCCACAACAGGTCCACCAGAGATCCGTCCATCCCGGTCCTCTCGTACTAGGGACAGATCCTTTCAATATTCCTACACCCACGGCAGATAGGGACCGAACTGTCTCACGACGTTCTGAACCCAACTCACGTACCGCTTTAAATGGCGAACAGCCATACCCTTGGGACCTGCTCCAGCCCCAGGATGCGATGAGTCGACATCGAGGTGCCAAACAACCCCGTCGATATGGACTCTTGGGGGTCATCAGCCTGTTATCCCCGGCGTACCTTTTATCCGTTGAGCGATGGCCCTTCCACGCGGGACCACCGGATCACTATGACCGACTTTCGTCTCTGCTCGACTTGTCAGTCTCGCAGTCAGGCAGGCTTATGCCATTGCACTCAGCGAACGATTTCCGACCGTTCTGAGCCCACCATCGCGCGCCTCCGTTACTCTTTAGGAGGCGACCGCCCCAGTCAAACTACCCACCATACATTGTCCCGGACCCGGATAACGGGCCGCGGTTAGACATCCATAGTGATAAGGGTGGTATTTCAAGGGTGGCTCCACCTGAGCTGGCGCCCAGGTTTCAAAGCCTACCACCTATCCTACACATGCCACTACGAATGCCAATGTAAAGCTATAGTAAAGGTGCACGGGGTCTTTCCGTCTAACCGCAGGAACCCCGCATCTTCACGGGGAATTCAATTTCACTGAGTCTATGCTGGAGACAGCGGGGAAGTCGTTACGCCATTCGTGCAGGTCGGAACTTACCCGACAAGGAATTTCGCTACCTTAGGACCGTTATAGTTACGGCCGCCGTTTACTGGGGCTTCGATTCAGAGCTTGCACCCCTCCTCTTAACCTTCCAGCACCGGGCAGGCGTCAGACCCTATACGTCGTCTTGCGACTTCGCAGAGCCCTGTGTTTTTGATAAACAGTCGCTACCCCCTGGTCTGTGCCACCCTCCCATGCTTGCGCATGAAAGGGTCACGCTTCTTCCGAAGTTACGCGTGCAATTTGCCGAGTTCCTTCAGCATAGTTCTCTCAAGCGCCTTGGTATACTCTACCAGTCCACCAGTGTCGGTTTCGGGTACGGTCTATAAGGAGGAGCTATTTCCTGGAACCACGCAGCAGCCCTTTCAATCCGATAAGATTGGACTACCTCAATGATCCGTCACTTCCTCCAGGCCCACGAATATTAACGTGGTTCCCATCGTCTACGCATTTCTGCCTCGACTTAGGGGCCGGCTAACCCTGCTCAGATTAGCTTTAAGCAGGAACCCTTGGACTTTCGGCGGGGGAGTCTCTCACTCCCCTTACGTTACTCATGTCAGCATTCGCACTTCTGATACCTCCACCATCCCTCACGGGTATGGCTTCATCAGCTTACAGAACGCTCCGCTACCGCTTGCATTGCTGCAAACCCTAAGCTTCGGTGTATGGCTTTAGCCCCGTTACATTTTCGGCGCAAAGACCCTTATTTAGACCAGTGAGCTGTTACGCTTTCTTTAAATGATGGCTGCTTCTAAGCCAACATCCTGGTTGTTTTGGGATCCTCACATCCTTTCCCACTTAGCCATAACTTGGGGACCTTAGCTGTAGGTCAGGGTTGTTTCCCTTTTCACGACGGACGTTAGCACCCGCCGTGTGTCTGCCGACTATTACT
>NZ_JAMYMF010000052.1:10000-29905 GCF_040318415.1 Mesorhizobium sp. M1163
CAATACGTGCCGGCGCAGGAGCCGGAGCCAAATCCCGAATTGCTGACGGCGTTCGACGATTCGCCTGCGCCCGTGGTGCGCGGCAATCTACCGAACGTCTATGACGGCATCTATCGCACCGCCTATTCCTACGGCATGTCCAAGGCCATGACGCAGCGGCTGATCAAGTTGCTGGCATCCGGTGTCGATTTCCAGTCGCGCCTCAGTCCCACGGATCGCATCGAGGTGCTGTTCTCGCAGCCCGATGGCGACGACCAGGCGTCCGACGAATCCGAGCTGCTTTACGTCTCCGCGACTTTCGGCGGCACGACGCGAAATTTCTACCGTTTCCAGATGCAGGACGGCAGCACCGACTATTTCGACGAAAACGGCAGCAGCGCCCAGCAGTTTCTGCTTCGCAATCCCTTGCCCAATGGCAGGTTTACGTCGGGGTTCGGTGCCAGGCGCCACCCCATTTTGGGGTATGTGAAAATGCATACCGGCACCGACTGGGCAGCTCCGGTGGGCTCGCCGATTATTGCCGCGGGCAACGGCGTCGTCGAAAAAGCCGGCTGGGCTGGCGGCTATGGCAAGCAGATCATCCTGCGGCACGCCAATGGTTACGAGACGTCCTACAATCACCAGAGTGCCTTTGCCAAGGGCATCGAGCCGGGTGTTCGCGTCCGCCAGGGTCAGGTTATCGGCTATCTCGGCTCAACCGGCCTCTCCACCGGTCCGCATCTTCATTACGAACTGATCGTCAACGGCACCAAGGTCGATTCGATGCGCGTCCGCCTGCCGGTCGGCAAAACGCTGAAAGGCGACGACCTCGTCGCCTTCAAGCGCGAGCGCGAACGCATCGACGACCTGCTCAGGCAGGAAGACAGCAATCAGCTGAAGGTAGCGAGCGCCAAGATCGAAGGCTGAGCCGACGTTTTCGTCGTCAGCCCTGCTGATTCGCCGTGTCGCGCGCCCATGGCAGCCGCTCGCCGGAAACCGTCATCCAGGCGGTGATTGCCGAAAGCAGGCAAAGCAGCGCGGTCACTGCGGCAACGGCCGCGAATGCCGCGTCGCTGGCGGCAAGCCGTGCCGCATCGAGACCGGGCGCCAGGCCGGCGGGCGCCGGTTCGCCGAAACCCGGAATGCCGGCACCGGTGCCGAGCACGGCAGCGTAGACCCAGGCCGCCAGCGATCCCATCGCCGCCACGGCAATCAGGCCGCCGATGCGCGAGACGGCGTTGTTGATGCCCGAGGCCGCACCCGTATCCTTGTCCTCGACCGCCGTCATGATGGCGGTCGAGAGCGGCGACACCACCAGCGCCATGCCGAACCCCATCAGCGCCATCAGCGGGAACACCCCCAACCAGAAATTGTGGATGCCCCAATAGGCCAGCAAGGCAAGCCCGGCAAAGGCAACAGCCACCACCAGACTGCCGCTGGCGATCGGAAAGCGAGGCCCGATGCGGTCGGACCACTGGCCGACCGGCCCGGACAGCAGCGCGATCAATGCCGACAGCGGCAGGAAGATGAAGCCGACCTCGGCCGTGCTCAGCCCCCATCCGGCGATCATGAGCATCGGCAGATAGAACAGATTGGCCGACAGCGCGAAATAAAGGAAGAAGGTCGCCACATTGGCGCCCGCAAACGCCCCAATCCGAAACAGCGATAGGTCGATCATCGGCTCGCGCCGCCGGCGTTCGAAGACTATGAACACGACGAGCAAAACTGCGCCGGCGGCAATACTCGGGCCGGACATCAGCCCCTCCCCGTCACCGCTCATCGAGGTCAGGCCGTAAGCGAGCGCTCCGAACGCCAATATGGCGAGTGCTGCGCCGCCGAGATCGAGGCTGCGCTTTTCCGCCGGCGCGTCGGCGGGAACCTTGGCCAGCAGAAGATAGATCGAGATAAGACCGAGCGGCAGGTTGATGGCGAAGATCGCCCGCCAGATGCCGTCGCCGAAGGCCGACAGCACGAAGCCGCCCAGCACCGGACCGAGCGCCATCGTCAGCGCTGATGCCGCCGCCCAGATGCCGATCGCCCGGCCGCGTTCCTTTTTCGGATAGGCTTTGGCGATAATGGCCAGGCTGCCCGGCACCATGACGGCCGCTCCAACACCCTGGATAGCCCGAAACGCAATAAGCACCGCCGGGTTAGGCGCCAACGCGCAGGCAAGCGAGGCGGCGATGAACAGGACGATGCCGGCGACGAAGGAGTGGCGCAGGCCGAAGCGATCGCCAGCGGCGCCGCCGACGAGAATGAGGGCTGAAAGCGTCAATGCATAGGCATCGGAAATCCATTGCGCCTCGGCGAGGCTGGCGCCGAGGTCGACGCGGATCGCCGGCGTCGCAATAGCCAGGACCGATCCGTCGATAAAGCCGAGTGCGGAAGCCAGGATCGCCGCGATCAGCACGAACCGCCGCTGCGCCTGCGGGCAAAACGTATCGGACGGAAGTGAGCCGGTCAGGGGAACGGCGCCGGTACCGACTTTGGTTGGCGTGTGCATGCTGCCTTACCTAGACCGCCGGGGGCCAGCGACAACCGGCCAGCAGGCTGTTCTCGTTGAAACCAGCCCGAACCTGGCCATGCAGGCAGGACCACGCCAGTGCGGGTGCAAACGGCCGATGCCGTGCTAAGCTTCTTGCAGCGCGACTGGCAAGGGGGAAAATACCCGCATGAAACGACCGCTCGAACCCTCGGCGGAAGGACGTGGGCGCGTCGTCGGCATCACCGACGGCGTGTTCGCCATCGCGCTCACCCTGATCGTTCTCGAGATCAGGGTGCCAGCGCATGAAACGGTGCATTCCGAAAACGAGTTGATCGCCGCGGTCGCAGCACTGGCGCCGCGTTTTCTGACCTATGCGCTCAGCTTCCTGACGCTGACCATCTTCTGGTTCGGCCAGCAGGCGCAGCACGGGCTGATCGCGAAGTCCGACAGGCGGCTTGCGACGCTGAACCTTTGTTTTCTCGGTTTCATCGCCTTGCTGCCGTTCTCGACCGATCTTTTGGCCGACTTCCTCGAATTCAGAACCGCCGTGCTCGTCTACTGGCTCAATCTTTTGATGCTCGGGCTGACGCTGCTCGCCAGTTGGCGCTATGCGGACAAAAACGGCCTCCTGGCGGAAGGCGTCGATGCGGAGACCACCCGAACGGTCTATCTGCGCATCGTCAAGGCGCAGATCCTGTGGGCGATCGGCGCTGCACTCTGCCTCGTCAGCCCGCTGCTCAGCGTCGGCTTCATGTTGGTGGTGCAGCTGATCTATGCGGCGGCGCCACGCGCGCGACTGCTGCGCAAGATCATCGGGTGAGTGGAGCGAAAACGCTCAACTCAGTCGACGAACTCCACCGTCACGCCGGGCGACACGATTTTGGCCAGCTCGCGCGCGTCCCAATTGGTCAGCCGCACGCAGCCATGGCTTTCGGTCTTGCCGATCTTGGACGGATCCGGGGTGCCGTGAATGCCATAGGTCGGCTTGTCCAGCGCAATCCAGACCGAGCCGACCGGACCGTTCGGCCCCGGCGGGATGGTCAGGATCCTGTCGTTTTCGCCCTGCTTGAAATTGATGTTCGGGTTGTAGGTGTAATTCGGATCCAACGCGACACGCGACACCGCATGGGTGCCGGACGGCGACGGCGTGTCCGACGAGCCGATGGTCGCCGGATAGGCCGCGACCAGCTTGCCCGCCGCATCATAGGCGCGGACCTGCTTGTTGGCCTTGTCGGCGATGATGCGCGCCACCGGCGTCGCCACCAGCCTGCCGAAATTGGCGACCTTGATGATGGTGCCGGGGCGGCTGAAATTGGCGTCCGGATTGAGCGATTTCAGATAGGCCTCGTCCATGTGGAAGCGCTCGGCCAGCGCCTCGGGCACCGACGTGTAGCCCATGCGGTCGAGCTGGGCCTTTTGGCTGTAGTCCTCCGGTATCGAGGCGACATAGGGGCCGGCCGCATCCTCGGGCGTGATCGTATAGGAGGCGAAGGCATCGCCACCGGATTGCGCCAGGGCGGCCTGGATGCCGATCGCATCGGTCGATTTCAGATTGCTGCCGGTGATCTCATTATAGGCGGCAAGCGCCTTGTCGACATTCGAGCCGAAGCGTCCGTCGATGACGCCGGGCGAAGAACCGGCACGGTCGAGCAGCACCTGCAGCGCCGCCACGTCCTGGCGGGCGCCGAGCGATAACGACGGGTCGACCGCCGTTTTGCCGCCAGTGCTTGGCGGCAAGGCCGCCTGCTCGCCCGGCACTGTCGGTTCGACCGGCTCGATCGAAGCCTCATTGAGCGGCTGGCGCTCAATGGTGCGCGGCTTCACCGGCTGCGCTTCCTCCGGAAAATTGTTGCCATAGCCGCCGTCATCCCGCGGCGCTTCGGGGAAGACTTCTGCCGAATTGTCGCCATAGGGGTCGTACTCGTCAGCCGGCGGCACGATGACCCTGCCTTCGTCTTCCAACCGCCTGCGACGGAACCGCGCCGTGTCCTCCGGATCGTCAAGATAATAGCGGTCGTCTTCGACCGGTCCGAGATTGCGCAGGCGCTCGCGGCGCAAGGCACGGCGATCGAGCCTGGTCTGCGGCGGCTGGATGGCGATAACCTTGCCGGTCTCCGCATCGACGATGACGCGGTTTCCCCTGGCGTCGTAATAGATGTCGAGATTGCCGTTCTGGGCGACAAGAATGCCGCCGTCATCGGCAGCACGACCCACCCGTGGCGCAGTATCCACTATCGGCGATGCCATCGTATTCGAAGCCAGCAGCCCGGCAGCAAGCGCTGAAAGGGTAAAGATGGTGCGCAACATGGTGGCCAAAATTCTCCGGTCCGTAATTGCCGCCGCCGGCATTGTCTCTCAAGAGCGCCGCGCGTCCTTTTGGGCTTAAGGACACTCTAACGCTTTAAATCTCCGCATCGTGCTTTGCGAAAATCAAAACTCGATTTCGGGCCGATGTGGTCGCGAACCCCTTCGCCAGCAAATCACTTGCGTACGATAAGGTTCCAATATGAACCGGGCATGAAGATGGCGGATTTCTGGCAGATCAACCGGCAATGAGTCCCAATTCCTTGCGCGCCTGCTTCGTCAGCTTCAGCGCGACGAGACGGTGGCTTTCGCGCAGATAATCCTTCAGCGCCTCGTCATCCATGCTTTCGCCTGTCTGGCGCTGGATCCATTTCATGCCGCGCGAGGCGAGATAGGGCGCCGGCCGAAGGCCCGGCTGTTCCCTCAGCACGTCATAGGCGATATCGGAGCATTTGAAGGTGACGAACGGCTCTTTGCCTTCACTCCAGCCGCCGATTGCAAACACCTTGCCGCCGACTTTCCAGACATGGGCGCCGCCCCACTGCACGACATGGGTCGTCGAAGGCAGCGAGGCGCAGAAGCTGTTATAATCGTCCAGCGTCATCTGCGCCCCGCCAATGATGGTAGACCATGAGATCATGGTCAAAAAAGAAGAGAGGAGCCCATCCCGATTCCATCGGGATGGAACAGGCTTTGGCTTGAAGTCAGGCGGCCGCCTCGGTTGCCACGACCGCCGGCTTCGAGCGGAAGTTCAGCCGGTCGGACCCGGCGGTGACCTTGACGGTCGAGCCGTCGAGGATCTCGCCGAGCAGGATCTTTTCCGCCAGCGGATCCTGCAATTCCTTCTGCATCACCCGCTTCAGCGGCCGCGCGCCGTAGGCCGGATCATAGCCCTTGGCCGCCAGCCAGTCGATCGCCTCCTGATCGAGCGAAAGCGCGATCTTGCGGTCGACAAGCAGGTTTTCCAGCCGCTTGAGCTGGATTTCGACGATGCGGCTCATATCCTGCCGGCGCAACCGGTGGAACAGGATCACCTCGTCGATGCGGTTGAGGAATTCCGGCCGGAACGAAGCCCTGACCACATTCATCACCTCGTCGCGCACCACGTCGACATCCTGGTCCTCGCCGAGATTGACCAGATATTCGGCGCCGAGGTTGGACGTCATGATGATCAGCGTGTTGCGGAAGTCGACCGTACGGCCCTGCCCGTCGGTCAGCCGGCCGTCGTCGAGCACCTGCAGCAGCACGTTGAACACGTCCGGATGCGCCTTCTCGATCTCGTCGAACAGCACGACCTGATAGGGCCGCCGCCGGATCGCTTCGGTCAGCGCGCCGCCTTCCTCATAGCCGACATAGCCTGGGGGCGCGCCGATCAGCCGGGCGACCGAGTGCTTCTCCATGAACTCCGACATGTCGATGCGCACCATGGCGCTCTCGTCGTCGAACAGGAAGCTGGCCAGTGCCTTGGTCAATTCGGTCTTGCCGACGCCCGTCGGTCCGAGGAACATGAACGAGCCGAGCGGCCGGTTCGGGTCCTGCAGGCCGGCGCGCGCACGGCGCACCGCTTTCGACACCGCCTGCACCGCCTCACCCTGGCCGACGACGCGCTTGCCGACCTCGTCTTCCATGCGCAACAGCTTGTCGCGTTCGCCTTCCAGCATCTTGTCGACCGGGATCCCCGTCCAGCGCGACACGATATGAGCGACGTGATCGGGGCCGACCACTTCCTCGACCATGCCGACCTTGCCATCCCTGGCTTCGGCCTGCTTCAGCTGCTTTTCGAGTTCCGGGATCTTGCCATAGGCAAGTTCGCCGGCGCGCTGGAATTCGCCCTTGCGCTGCGCAATGGCAAGTTCGTTGCGCGCCTCGTCGAGCTGCTTCTTGAGGTCGGCGGCAAGCCCGAGCTTCTGCTTCTCGGCCTGCCACTTCGAGGTCAGCTCGGTCGATTCCTCCTCGAGGTTCGAGAGTTCCTTCTCAAGCCGGGCGAGCCGGTCCTTCGAGGCATCGTCCTTCTCGACCTTGAGCGCCTCGCGCTCGATCTTGAGCTGCATGATGCGGCGATCGATCTCGTCCAGCGCCTCGGGCTTCGAATCGACCTGCATCCTGAGCCGCGAGGCGGCCTCGTCGACGAGATCGATCGCCTTGTCCGGCAAGAAGCGGTCGGCGATGTAGCGGTTTGACAGCGTAGCGGCCGCGACCAGCGCCGAATCCGAGATGCGCACCTTGTGGTGCTGCTCGTATTTCTCTTTCAGGCCGCGCAGGATCGAGACGGTGTCTTCGACCGTCGGCTCATTGACGAAGACCGGCTGGAAGCGGCGGGCAAGGGCCGCATCCTTCTCGACATGCTTGCGGTATTCGTCGAGCGTGGTGGCGCCGACGCAGTGCAGCTCGCCGCGGGCCAGCGCCGGCTTCAGCAGGTTCGACGCATCCATGGCGCCATCCGCCTTGCCGGCGCCGACCAGGGTGTGCATCTCGTCGATGAACAGGATGATGCCGCCGGCCGCAGACGTGACTTCGGAAAGCACCGCCTTCAGCCGCTCCTCGAACTCGCCGCGGTATTTGGCGCCGGCGATCAGCGACCCCATGTCGAGCGCCATCAGCTGCTTGTCCTTGAGCGATTCCGGCACATCGCCATTGACGATGCGCAGCGCCAACCCTTCGGCGATCGCCGTTTTGCCGACGCCGGGTTCGCCGATCAGCACCGGGTTGTTCTTGGTGCGGCGCGACAGCACCTGGATGGTGCGGCGAATTTCGTCATCACGGCCGATGACCGGATCGAGCTTGCCCGCGCGGGCGTCCGCCGTCAGGTCCCGCGCGTATTTCTTCAGCGCGTCGTAGCCCTGCTCGGCGCTCGCCGAATCGGCGGTGCGACCTTTGCGTACGTCGTTGATGACCTGGTTCAGCGCCTGCGGCGTGACACCCGCCTTGGACAGGATGTCGGCGGTCTTGGCCGACTTTTCCATGGCAAGCGCCTGCAAAAGCCGTTCGACGGTAACGAAGCTGTCACCGGCCTTCTTGGCCAGTTCCTCGGCGGTCGAGAACACCTTTGCCAGCGGCTGCGCCAAATAGAGCTGGCCATTGCCGCCCTCGACCTTGGGCATTGCCTCCAGTGCCGTTTCGACGCCGAGCTTGACGTCACGGACATTGCCGCCGGCGCGCTCGATCAGCGACGCAGCCAGGCCCTCGTCGTCGTCGACAAGGACCTTAAGAATATGCTCGGGAGTGAATTGCTGGTGGCTGCGGGAAAGCGCCATGGTTTGCGCGGACTGGATAAAGCCACGCACGCGCTCGGAATATTTTTCAAGATTCATGCCTGTCTCCTTCCGTCACCGGCCCGCTTCGCGGCACCGGATCAGATTGCGGTGACGGACCCGCCCGTTCGAGCCGGATCCTGTTCACGCAAGATATGGGACGCAAACCACGGACCCTCAAGACGCCTCGACACTGGCGAACGCATAATATTCCGAGCGCGCAAAACAAAAACGGCGGAGATTTCTCTCCGCCGTCCAGGGTAAGGGATGCGCTAAGATCGCCTGAACGTTTCTTCGATCAATTCTCGACGTCGGCAATAATAGGTTGACCGCCGGCGTCTTCAGCCGGCGCCGCATCGACATTGCCAGTTTCGGCACTGTCAGGGCCGGAACTGTCAGGGCCGGCATTGTCGTTGCCGCCATTTGCCTGTTCGACATCGAGGCGCGGACGACGCGGACGCCTGGGGCGGCGGGCCGGGCTGTTTTCGGCCGCGGCTTCGTTGAGCTCGGCCTGGGCGGCGAGACCCGCCGGCGAAAGGTTTTCGAATTGCGGTGCGGGCTCGCTCACAAAGACCGGCTCAGCGGCCGGCACGGGCTCCGCCTGCGCCGGCGTCTCGTCGCGCCGTGGCTGTTCGACGCGCTGACCACCCTGCTGCTCGCCGCGCGCGCCATATTCGCCGCGCTGGCCGTTCTGGCCGTAACCGCCATTGGGGCGACGGTCGCGGTGGCGTCCGCCATTGTTGTCGCGGCCGCCCCGATTGTCGCGGCTGTTTTCCTGGTTCAGAGCCAGCTCGGCCGGCGTGCCATCGATGACCGGCTGCGGGCCGGCACCGTGATTGGCCGACGCCGAGGCCTCGTTGGCATTGTTGTTGCCGGCATTGTCGAACTCATCGCGATCCTCGTCGCCGTCATCGTCGAAATCATCTCGATTCTGCTGCGCGTTCTGGATCGGCATCTGTGCCTGAGCGGCTGCGATGATGCGGTTATAGTGCTCGGCATGCTGGAGATAGTTTTCCGCCATCACCCGGTCGCCGGAGCTTTGCGCGTCACGGGCAAGGGTTGCGTACTTCTCGGCAATCTGCTGAGCCGATCCGCGGATCTTCACGTCCGGACCGTTGCTCTCATAGTTGCGCGTCAGGGGATTCGGCCCCTTACGGTTGTTGTTGTTATTGTTGTTGCCGCCGCCGCCATTGTTGTTGCGACCGCGCATGCGCCTGTTTTGCTGTTGTGGCCTCATTAGACTCTCTTCACTTTGAAATTTTCGAAAAACTCTTCACGAACGGAGGCGCTCATGCGGCCAGCCGTTTCGTTCCTTCACCGGCGTTCGCCCGCATCAATTGCGTTGGCGCCACGTGCCATCCTGTTCCGGTTACTTCACTTGCCGGACGATTCCCGCACGAAGCTTGGGCGTCGTTTGCGCAAGAAGGCAGCTATTTCCAAGGAAAACCGAATCGCTAAGAGCACTGCCTGCTTCGTCTCATCCGGTTAACGCGACCCTAGCCGCATTCCCCGGTATTGCCAAGCGCTTTTTTCGCACTGCATCACGGCTTCCACCGTTCGAACACAAGAACTCTGTCGTTTCCGCCGAGATCACGAAACACCCCGACCGGACAGTACCCGGCCGCGGAGAATATCCCCGTAACCTGTTGGTGCTGCGTATGGCCGATCTCGACCGCAATCCTGCCTTGGAGTTCCAAATAGGCTGCCGCTCCTGCGGCGATCTTCCTGTAGGGGCTCAGACCGTCCACGCCGCCATCCAAGGCCTGGCGTGGATCGAAACCGCGGACCTCGTCCTGCAGATTTCCAATGTCGTCTGAGCGTATATAGGGAGGGTTTGCGACAATTACATGGTACCGGCCAGAAACTTTTTCAAACCAGTCGGATTTGAGCGCCGTGAACCGGTCGGCGAGCCCCAATTCCCCGGCATTACGCATGGCCGTGACCAGCGCCTCTCGCGAAATGTCGACGCCGGTGGCGGTCGCGGCCGGGACAGCGCTGAGCAGCGCCAGCGCGATGGCACCGGTGCCGGTCCCCAGATCGAGGACGCGGCAGCCGCCTTCGCGTGCCGCCATTGCCTTGACGAAGGGCAGTATAGCCTCGACCAGCGTTTCGGTATCCGGCCGCGGCTCCAGCGTTTGCGGCGAAAGCGACAGGCGCAAGCCGTAGAATTCGCGATAGCCGAGGATGCGGTGCACCGGCTCGCCGGCGATACGCCGCCGCAGTGCGGCATCGATCGCTGCTCTCACGCCCGCATCGACCGTTTGCCCGGGATCGGCGATGGCCTGCGTGCGGGTCGTGCCGGAAAAATGCTCGACGATCAGCCTGGCATCGAGCGCCGGATCCGCGATCCCGGCCGCGGTAAGCCGGTTTCGCGCCTCCCGCAACAGTGAGGCGAGCGTGCCGGGCAGGCCGTCAGCCATCGAGGCCGATATCGGCGAGCAGCTTCGACTGGTGATCGGCGATCAGCGCGTCGATGATCTCGTCAAGCTCACCCATCATCACCCGGTCGAGCTTGTAGAGCGTCAGGTTGATGCGATGATCGGTGACGCGCCCTTGCGGAAAATTATAGGTGCGGATGCGTTCCGAGCGGTCGCCCGAGCCGACCTGCGACTTGCGCGATTCGGAGCGTTCCTCGTCCGCCTTGCTGCGCTCGAGGTCGTAGAGCCTGGCGCGCAGGATCTGCATGGCCTTCGCCCGGTTCTGGTGCTGCGACTTTTCCGCCTGCACCACCATGATGCCGGTCGGCAGATGGGTGATGCGCACGGCCGAATCGGTGGTGTTGACGTGCTGGCCGCCGGAACCCGAGGCGCGCATCGTGTCGATGCGGATGTCTTCGGCCCTGATGTCGATATCGACCTCTTCCGCTTCCGGCAACACCGCGACCGTCGCCGCCGAGGTATGGATGCGCCCGCCCGCTTCCGTCGTCGGCACACGCTGCACGCGGTGCACGCCGGATTCGAATTTCAGATGCGCAAAGACGCCCTTGCCCGAAACGGTGGCTATGATTTCCTTGTAGCCGCCGACCTCGCCCTCGCTGGCCGACACCGTCTCGAAACGCCAGCCATGCGCCGCGGCATAGCGCTCGTACATGCGAAACAGGTCGCCGGCGAAAAGTGCCGCCTCGTCACCGCCGGTGCCGGCGCGGATTTCGAGGATGGCGTTCTTTTCGTCGGCGGCATCCCTTGGCAACAGCAGGATCTGGATGTCCTGCTGCAGCGCCTCGATGCGATGCTTGACCCCTGGCAGATCGGCCTCGGCCAAGGCCCGCATCTCGGCGTCGGTGCCCTTGTCGGCGAGCATCGCCTCCAGATCGGCCTGTTCGCGCTCGGCGGCGCGCAGTGCCCTGATCTTTGCCGCCATCTCCTGGATGTCGGCATATTCGGAGGCCATCCTGACATAGGCGTCCGCCGCCGGCCCGGCCGACATCTGCGCTTCGAGCATGTCGAAACGCTTGACGACTTGGTCCATACGGTCGCGGGGCAGGTTGATCATGGCGAAGTTTATAGCGGTATAGAGCGGTCGTCGGCAAAGGCTTGCAGCAGCGCCCGCATCGGCAGGCCTTGCGCCGGCGCCATCAGATTGTCGTCGAAGAACGCCTCCAGTTCGCTGAGCGGCAGTTCCGTCAGCATCGCCTTGACCGGGCCGATCGAAGCCGGCGACATCGAGATCGAGCGATAGCCAAGGCCGATCAGCGCCATCGCCGAAATCGGCTTGCCGGCAAGTTCGCCGCACAGGGTCACCGGCGTATGGTTGCGCGCCCCGGCATCGGCAATTTTCTTCAAAACACGCAGGAACGGCGTCGACAGCGGGTCGAAGCGGTCGGACAATTGGGTGTTGCCGCGGTCCACCGCCATGACGAACTGGAACAGGTCGTTCGAGCCGACCGAGACGAAATCGACCGCCTTCATCAACTCGTCGAGCTGGAACAGCAGCGACGGCACCTCCAGCATCGCGCCCACCTTGAGGCTGGTCGGCAAATGATGGGCAAAGCGCGACAAATGCCGCACCTCGCGATCGATGATCTCGCGCGCCTGCGCGATCTCGCCGAGTTCCGTCACCATCGGCAGCATCAGCTTCAGTTCGCGTCCGCCGCACGCCTTGAGCAGCGCGCGGATCTGGGTGCGCAGCAGGCCGGGCCGGTCGAGCGTCAGGCGGATGGCGCGCCAGCCGAGTGCCGGATTTTCCTCCTGGATCGAGCCCTTGAAATAGGGCAGCACCTTGTCGCCGCCGATATCGATGGTGCGGAACGTCACCGGCTTGCCGCGCGCCGCCTCGAGCACGTCACGGTAGAGCCGCTCCTGGGCTTCGGCGCGCGGAAAGGTCGAGGCGACCATGAATTGCAGCTCGGTGCGGAACAGGCCGATGCCGGCCGCGCCAGCTTCGGCCAGTTGCGGCAGATCGACCGCCAGCCCGGCATTCATCAGAAGATCGACCTGAACACCGTCCTTGGTCACCGACGGCTTCTTGCGCAGTTCGCGATAGACCTCTTGCCGCCGCGCCCTGAAGCGCACTTTCTCGGCATAGGCCGCCTCGAGGTCGGGCTGCGGGCGCAGATGGATCGCGCCTTCCTCGCCGTCGACGATGATGGCATCGCCGTTTTCCGCCATGGAAACGGCGCCCTTCATCTGGCCGGCGACCGGTATGCCCATCGCACGGGCCACGATGACGACATGGCTGGTCGCCGCGCCGTCCTCCAGCACCAGCCCGCGCAGCTTGTCTCTGGGATAATCGAGCAGCTCGGCAGCACCCATCGAGCGGGCGACGATGATGGCGTCCTTGGGCAGCGAAGCCGCGACATCCTCAGGCCCGCGCCCCATAAGCTGCCGCAGCAACCGATTGGCGAGATCGTCGAAATCGCTCATCCGTTCGCGCAGATACGGATCGGTCATGTGCAGCATGCGGGCACGCATGTCGCTCTGCACCTTTTCGACCGCCGCTTCGGCCGTCAGGCCGTTGCGGATCGCCTCCTCCAGCCGGCGTACCCAGCCGCGATCGTTGGCGAACATGCGATAGGCTTCGAGCACCTGGCGATGCTCGCCCTCGAAGGCGACGTCGCGGCGCTCCAGCATGTCGTCGATGGAGAGCCTGAGCGAGCCGAGGGACGCGTCGAGCCGCCTGACCTCCTCCTCGCTGTCCTCGTTGAACAGGTTGGTGACGACAATGCGCGGCTCGTGCAGCACCACATGGCCAAGCCCGACGCCTTCATTGAAGGACAGGCCGGTAAAGCTTACCGGGCGACGCAGATCGAGCTCGAGGCCGGGGCGCGTCAGCCGCTCCAGATCGCCGGTCGCGATCATCTCGGCGATCACCATCGCCGTCGTTTCCAGCGCCTCGACCTCGTCGTCTCGATAATGGCGCATGGTCTTGTTCTGCACGACCAGGACGCCGAGCGTCCGCCCTGCCCTCAGCACCGGCACGCCGAGGAAGGAATTGTAGATTTCTTCCCCGGTCTCCGGCAGGTAGGCGAAGGCAGGATGCTCCTGTGCATTGGAAAGGTTGAGCGGCCGCGCCGAGGCCGCGATCGTGCCGACCAGGCCTTGACCCAGCCTGAGCTGCGCCAGGTGGACGGCGTTCGGGTTCAGGCCTTCGGTGGCGTAGAGCTCGAGCACCGAATCGGCGCGCAGCACATAGAGCGAGCAGACCTCGGCAACCATGTTGGAGGCGATGTCGCGCACGATCCGGTCAAGCCGCTCCTGCGGCTCCAGCGGCTCTTGCATGAGCTCGCGGAGCCGTTTCAGCAAAACGCGCGGGCCACTGGCCGAATCACGCATCGCGGCTTCTTCTCCAATAGCATTTCAGCCGGTGCAGGTTGCCCTGCACAGCGGCACAAACGCAACAACTCAATTAGAGCGCCGTGCGTCCAATTGGACGCATAAAGGCCGCTCCAAGACTTTCGATCTGCTACTGCTTATCCAGACCGTAGACGGAATGCAAAGTGCGAACTGCTAGTTCCGTATAGGGACCGTCGATCAGGATCGAAATCTTGATTTCGGACGTTGTAATGGCGCGGATGTTGATCGACCTGTCGGCCAGCGCCTTGAAGGCGGTGGCGGCGACGCCGGCATGGCTGCGCATGCCGATGCCGATGACCGAGACCTTTGACATGCCGGCTTCCGACTGCACCACATCGTAGCCGATCGTCGCCTTCAGCCGTTCGAGCACGGCAAGCGCCTTGTCGACGTCGCCGGATGGCACGGTGAAGGTCATATCGGTGAACTTGCCGTCCTCGGAAATGTTCTGGACGATCATGTCGACGTTGATGTTGGCCTCGGCGAGCGGCCCGAAAATGCCGGCGGCGACGCCCGGCCGGTCGCCGACGCGGCGCAGCGATATCTGCGCCTCGTCCTTGGCATAGGCAATTCCGGTGACGACCTGCTGTTCCACGATCTCTTCCTCGTCGCAAATAAGCGTTCCCGGCGGATTGAGCAAATCCCCCATTCCGGGTGCATCGGGATCGTCGAAGGACGACCGCACAAAGGTACGCACCCTGTGCACCATGGCAAGCTCGACCGAGCGCACCTGCAGGACCTTGGCGCCCAGCGAGGCCATTTCGAGCATTTCCTCGAAGGAAATCTTGGCCAGCCGCCGCGCCTTCGGCTCGATGCGCGGATCGGTCGTGTAGACCCCGTCGACATCGGTGTAGATGTCGCAGC
Source organism: Mesorhizobium sp. M1163 (assembly GCF_040318415.1). NCBI lineage: Bacteria > Pseudomonadati > Pseudomonadota > Alphaproteobacteria > Hyphomicrobiales > Phyllobacteriaceae > Mesorhizobium > Mesorhizobium sp. M1163. Next base: position 24,673 of record NZ_JAMYMF010000052.1, read on the forward strand.
GGTCGGCCTTGACCGCCGCCGCGATGGCGACAGCGCTGGTATCGGAACCGCCGCGGCCGAGCGTTGCGATCCGGTTGTCCGGCCCGATGCCCTGGAAACCGGCCACCACCGCCACCTGGCCTTCGCCGAAGCGCTTGATCAGGAACGCGCCGTCAATATCGAGAATGCGCGCCGCGCCATGCGCGTTGTCGGTCTTGATCGGGATCTGCCAGCCTTGCCAGGAGCGGGCATGCACGCCGATATTCTGCAGCGCGATCGCCAGCAAGCCGGCGGTGACCTGCTCGCCGGACGCGACGACGGCGTCATATTCGCGCGCATCGTGCATCGGCGAGGCCTCGCGCGTCCAATGCACGAGCTCGTTGGTCTTGCCGGCCATCGCCGAGACCACGACGGCGACCTCATGGCCGGCATCGACCTCGCGTTTGACGTGACGCGCCACATTGCGGATGCGGGCGATGTCGGCGACGGAGGTCCCGCCGAATTTCATCACGATGCGCGCCATGGAAGCGAAATGCCTTTAACTGGATGCCGGACCGAAGGCCGAAAAGCGGAAAAATGCGCCAAGCTGTGGCCAGGCGCTCAATGCGCGGCCTCCTTAGCCAAATGACAGTCGTTTCGCAAGGCGTGCCGCCGCCGCCGGCCGGGCGACACACCAGCGCAGCATCGCGCCTGCACTGCGTCTTGCCAAAATGATGCGCGCTTCAGCCCAGCTGTGCCGTGGCTCTCCACAGGCGCGGATAGTGGAGGACGAAGCCGAGCGGCGAGACCTCCAGCATCTCATTGTAGCCGAACAGCGGCGCGGCATAGGCGTAGTGTGCTGCATCGACGCGTCGATAGGTCTGTTCCAGGTGCGTCAGCGTCAGGTCGGGAAATGTCAGATAGGCCGCCGGGGCGGGCGTCGCCGTGCCGACATCGAGGGCAAAACGGCGGAGCGCCAAAAGGTTCGTGGCGGGCGTGAAGCCGAGATCGACATCGATGAGACCGTCGACTTCAGCTTGATGCTCGCCGTTCAGCGTCCATTGGCGCTCGGTAAGCCGGTCGATGCCATAATGCAGCTCTTGCGTGCCGAGGAAGCCGTCGGCACGCGCCGAGCGCGTATGCCAGCCGGCATCGCAGTCCACCTCGTAGGCGATGCTGCACGGCTTGCCGTCCTGAACGAAAAGCGCGTGTCCCCTGAGGTTCCACCCGGAACTCGCTTCCGACAGCAGGCAAGCGTCGTGGCCTTCCTGGTCAAGCCGGCGCCAAAGAATGGAAGCAACCGTTCGCATCATTGTGCACTCCTTCGGACACGATGTCTCTGCTTCGTCCGCCAGGGCATTGGTGTTTCCTTCCGGCACACCATCAACTGACATGTGCTGACACAATTGCCTCCGGCAAAAGGCGGTGCTGTCAGGCATCACGCGCATCGCGCTGCCGGCGGTGAATTTCGCGCCTTGACATTCGCAGCCTTGCGCCCGACTTCCTAGCGTCCGAGGAGACCACGCCATGCCAGGGCCCCGACGATCGACGATCGATGCCGGAGAGGTGGAACGATTTTCCGCCCTTGCCGCCGAATGGTGGAACCCGAACGGCAAGTTCCGCCCGCTGCATAAGTTCAACCCGATCCGGCTTGCCTATATCCGCGACCAGGTGGCGGCCCGCTTCGGCCGTGATCCGCGTGCGGCACGGCCGTTCGAAGGCCTGCGCTTCCTCGACATAGGCTGCGGCGGCGGGCTTTTGTGCGAGCCGATGGCGCGGCTTGGCGCCGAAGTGGTCGGCGCCGATGCCTCAGTCACCAACATTGAGGTGGCGAAGCTGCATGCCGCGGAAGTCGGCGTCACGGTGGACTACCGCGCAACGACCGCGGAAGACCTGGCCGACGCCGGCGAAAAATTCGACGTCATCCTCAACATGGAAGTGGTCGAGCATGTCGCCGATGTCGATCTGTTCCTGGCCAAATGCGGCGAGATGGTCAAGCCCGGCGGCATCATGTTCGTCGCCACCATCAACCGCACGCTGAAGGCCCTGGGCCTGGCCATCATCGGCGCCGAATATGTGCTGCGCTGGCTGCCCCGCGGCACCCACCAGTTCGGCAAGCTGGTGCGCCCCGAGGAACTCGAAAAGGCGCTTGCCGGCGCCGGCCTGACCGTCATCGACCGCACCGGGGTCACCTACAGCCCGCTCGCCGATCGCTGGCAGCGGTCGAAGGACATGGACGTCAACTACATGGTGCTGGCGGAGAAGGTATCCGTCTGAAGCTTACGCCTTCTGGCCCCTATGTCTTCTGGCTTTGCGCCTTGGTGGTGATGAACACGCCGGCGGTGATGATGACGGCACCCGCCCAGGTCAGCAACTGATAGCGCTCGCCGAGGAAGAGCGTCCCGGCAAACAGCCCGACCGCCGCCGCCACATAGCCGATCTGGCTGAGATAGACCGGGCCGCCGACCGCTTGCAGGCGGAAGAAGAAGGCGAACATCGCCGAGGCTGATTCCACCTGTGCCGCAGCGACCAGCGGCACGCCGCCGAGCGACCCGAATGCATTGCCGCCCAGCAGGACCAGAATGCCGGCAAGCAGCATCAAGGCTGCTGCCAGATGGCTGCCGACGGCAAGCTCGATCGGGCCGGTGTCTTCAGGCCAGTCGACGGTGCGGTAGATGTTGCCGGCGGCGAGGCTGACCGGGATGAGCAGGCCCATCGCCACCCAGAAAAATTCGGCCGGATGGCCCGCTTCCCCGCGCGTCACGGCCACCATGACTGCGCCCACGAAACCGACGACTATGCCGACGATGCCCAGCATGGTCGGGCGCCTGACCCCGAGCAGCATCGAGAACACCAGCGTGACGACCGGCGACAGCGTGAACATGATGCCGCTGTAGCCGGCGCCCAGATGCGGAATGGCTGAAAACATCAGCAGATTGGGGATTGCGTAGGAGACGGCCGCGGTGACAAAGAAATAGCGCAGCCTGTGCGGCGAAAGCCGCATGCGCTGCCCGTTGAGCAGCAATGCGCACAAAAGCACGCCGCCGGCGCCAAGCGAGATGACGAAGGCCCAGACCATGGCGGGGACGCCGGCCGCCGTCGCGATCTTGCCGAACGGCAGCGTCAGGCCGAGCAGTCCACCGGTGACGACCAGAAGGCCAAGCGCCGAGTCCCAGAGAAATTTCATCGCCGTCCCATCGCCTGTTCGCACTTGGCCGATACCACAAGCTGAGGTACGATAAGGTAAAGATTCTTCACGTCAAGATACATAACGGTGAGAGACATGGATCGCGCAGCAAAAGCGATCGAGCAGTGGAAAAAGGAACGGCCGGATCTCGATGTCTCGCCGATGGCCGTGCTCGGACGGTTGAACGAGGCTGCCTCGTTGATCGCGCGGGAGCGGCTGGCGCCGCTGTTTGCAAGTTACGGACTGCAATCCGGAGAATTCGATGTGCTGGCGACGCTGCGTCGTTCCGGGCCGCCATACGCGCTGACGCCGACCGCTCTGTACGAGGCGACGATGGTGACATCGGGCGCGATGACCAACCGCCTCGATCGGCTCGAGAAATCCGGCCTGATCAAGCGCGGGCCACATCCCGACGATCGCCGCGGCATCGTCGTACAACTGACCCGGAAGGGCCTCGCTTTGATCGACGAGGCGGTTGCCGCGCACGTTGCCAACGAGCACGAGATACTTTCCGGCCTGATACGCCCGGAGCAGGTCATGCTGGCACGCCTGCTCGAAAAATTGATCGCGAGCCTAGGCTAACCAAACCGGCCAAAAGGGCCGGCCGAGAAGGTGGAAAACTCAAATCCTGGCCGCGGAGCCTCGTTTGGGCCGGCGGACAGCTCTGATCTTGCCGCTGTTTCCGCCGCCACAGAAAAACTGGTCACCGCCATCGGATTCGAGCCCCGACACGCCTGTTCCTGGCGGCATATCGAGCTTCTCCAGGACCTTTCCCGTTTCAGGATCGATCCGCCGGACATCGCTCTCCTCACCCTCCCAGGTGCCATGCCACAGCTCGCCATCGACCCAGCTGACCCCGGTGACGACGCGGTTGGAAACGATGGTGCGAAGGATTGCCCCTGTCTCGGGATCGACCTGATGGATCTTTCGGCCCCGATGCTGCCCGACCCAGAGCGTTCCTTCGGCCCAGGCGAGCCCCGAATCACCGCCATTGCCGGGCGCCGGGATCGACGCCAGCACCTGGCCATTCTTCGGATCGATCTTGTGGATGCGATCCTCGGCGATCTGATAGAGGTGCTGGCCGTCGAAGGCCGTTCCGGCGTGTGCCGCCACATCGATCGAGCGCACTACTTTGCCGCTCGCCGGATCGAAGGCGTTCAATCTGTCGCCTGACGCAAACCAGACATGCTCACCGTCGAAGGTGACGCCGTCGACGTGGTCGACACCCGGAAAGGGTCCATATTCACGGAGGATTTCGGCTGAGGATCGTTTCATAATACCACCCTAGTAGCCCGGCAACGGGCCGGGGAGTAACAAGATTGTCGGGAAACCCGGTACCGGCGGGGTCATCCAGCGACGCGCCCGCCCGCGGCCGAACGACTGCACCTTGCCTGACTGGGCGAGTTGCTCGAGCGCCCGCTGCACGGTACGCGAACTGGCTCCAAGCGCAATCGCCAAGGCCGAGCTCGACCACGACTCGCCGTCGGCGAGGAAGGCGAGCACCGCGGCATGATCGTCCTCGACGGGCGGCGCCAGCACGACGACCTCGCCGGCGCGGCGCGGCGCCAGGGCAAAGCCCCGCTTCGTCGCGCTCACATCGGCCAAGCTCCGAAGCTCCGCGCGAAGCCGCCCGATTTCGACCCGTAACCGCGCGCGATGTGATTCGTCCGCGTCCTTTCCCCGGAAAGCGCGCGCAATAAGCGTCGATCTTGCCACGTCCCCCGGCCAGGCTTCGGCCAGCGCGCGGGCAACAGCGAACAGCACCGGGCGGGTCGCCAGCGAGACGACGGTGTCTGCGACCCGCACGACATTGCGGCATGCATCCACCACGAGCGCCCCCGACGCCAGGAGCGCTTCGACTTCGTCGAGCAGAAGGGGCCGTTCCTCGCCACGGGCGACAAGGCGTGCCGCCGGCGTCTCCAGCACCAGCGATGCGCTCTCCACCTCTGCGGTCAGCGCGGGGATGCCGGCCGCGCGGCGCGCCCCCCCCCCCCCGGGGGGGGGGGGGCGGGCCCGGCCCCGGCCCCCCCGGCGGGGGGGGCGGGGGGCGCCCCCCCCCCCCGGGGGGGGCCCCCCGGGCCGGGGGCG